>NZ_JACYLP010000052.1:0-27823 GCF_015272455.1 Thermoleptolyngbya sp. C42_A2020_037 | reverse complement strand
AGTGGGATTGGATTGTCGATGCTCTATGTGTAGCGGGTATTTAGAGAATTGATATCAGCGATCTCGAAGATGTCCTCGAGGCCCGCTGCCGCACCTTGCTGTCGATGCAAGCCGAGATTAAAGCTTTGACCAATTATCACTGGTGGCCCGCATGACAGGCCTAATCGTTTCGGGGGTATGCCATCCGGATTTAGTATCAAACGTCTGCGGGACTTCCAGCAATTTCAGCGGTCGCGTAGAGTTTGAGGCTCATTTCCAGTCTCCTGCGGCAATTCAAAATTCCTGAAACGGCTACTGTCCAACCGTTTGCACCGGGGGAATGGGCTGTCCCTGCATCTGCTGCATGATGTGTTGCTGGAGCATTTGCTGTTGCAAGAGTTGCTGCTGGAGCATGGGCTGTTGAAGCATTTGCTGCTGCATCATCCGCCGTTGTGCCATCTGCTGGGCCATTTGATATTGCGCCATTTGTTGGGGAGTTAGCGCTTGTTGCGGAATTTGCTGTGGAACCTGCTGCGGGATGGGTTGCGGGGCGATCGCCTGCGTGGGCTGCGTGACGGGCTGAGTGTCGGGCGCGGCAGAGGGGTCTGCGATTTGGGGCATGGGCTGGGCGGGCTGATTGGCGGCTTGGGCGATCGCCGCTTCCAGGTCCGTTTTGATTTTCTCTACCCGTGGCTCATACAGGGCTAGCAGGCGTTCTGCTTCAAACATGGCGCTGGTGTTGGGTGGCACCTGCTGCAACCGCGCCAGGCCTGCTTCCCAGGTGGCGACCACCGCTTCGGCCAGGTCAGGGCGCTTCTGACGAATGGCATGCTGCTGCCGCTCCCAGGCCAGCTTTAGCAACTGCTTGGCTTCAGCAAGGCGCTGTCCGGCTGCCTCCTCTTGCTGAAGCCGGGTTTGCGCCAGGGCTAGCCGATCCCGATAGTCCTGAAGTTTAGCGGTGGCTGTTGCATAAAACGGGCTGGCAACGGGTACGGCTTCAAGCTGCTGAATCGCGGCTTCCCACTGGTTGCGAATCCACTGCCAAGTCTGGAGGCTGAGAACCGGAGCTTCGCTGGCCTGAGTAGCGGCGATCGCCCACTGCTCTGCCTGCATCAGCCTACTCAGCACCTCATTTTCCTGCTGATATTGCTGGCGCAGCTTGCTGGAGGTTTGCCGATGGCGCGACCAAATGGGCACGGTGTCCAGCAGGTCGATCGCCCCAGTGAGGTACTGCTGGGCGGCGGCCAGGTCGGGTGAAGCAGGGGCCTGCGCGACAACGGTAAACGACTTGCTGCCCAAAGATTCCGCCGTTTCCAACTGGGGGCACGCGCCGAGGGTGCAGGGCTGCGTCAGCACGTAGCTGCCCAGCGCCAATCCGACGGCTCCAATGCCCGCTATCAGCAGGCGATGGTCTGCTCCTGCATCGGCACTCCTTTGAGGAGTCTGGTGAGGAGTCTGGGCAGATTTAGAGGCTGGTGGAATCGCTTTTTGAACAGATTGAACAGATTGAACAGGGGGACGGCGGGTGGCTGGCGGGATTGGCTGAGCCTTGGTGTGGGCAGACGGTGCAACAGACGCGGGCTTGGGAATAGGAATGGTCGCTGGTGGGGCGATTGCCCCGGTTCCCGGAATGGCACTGGCAGCAAGCCCCGATAGCACGGGCTTGGGTAAGGGCTGGTTGAGGAAAAACTGTCGGCGCATGTAGGGTTTGGGCTGGCCAACAATCCGCAGATACAGCCCGACCTGTTGAATCGAGCGAATCTGGAGGGCGTGGATGCGGGCTTCGAGAAGCTGCAACACCTGGCGCGGGTCTAGCGACATATCGGTGCGGTGGTTGCCCACCACCAGCAGGCGATCGCCCTGGAGAGCACAGCGCACTGCAACGGCTAATTGGCGCTGGCGGAAAAAGGCTTCCAGTGTGCGTCCTAGCTCTTCGACAGAGAGAGAAAGCTCGGTTGTGGAAGGGTCAGTCGTGCGATCGCTGGGGGAAAGTGTCGCCTGCATAGTCGCCTGCTTTTGATCCTGGGTGAACTCGGCGGTTCTGGTGAAAACGGTGGGGGAACTCGTGCCGGAATGTCCACCCGCCACCAGGGTTTATACAGATATTCTTCCCAGCGATCGCGCCTCCGGATCATTCACGGAGCAGAATCTTGGGATTCCCTAGCTCAGGGTGCTGGCGCATCCGAGGCAACCGTGAGCCGCCAGCCCGGTTTCACCACCTGGCGCGAGCGGGCGATCGCCAGACAATCGTCCGGCAAATCTTCGGTGATCACCGATCCAGCGGCAATGGTCACATCGGCTCCTACCGTCACAGGCGCAACCAGGACGCTGTTTGACCCAGTTTTTGTGCGATCGCCAATGACCGTCGGATGCTTCTTTACGCCGTCGTAGTTAGCGGTGATTGTCCCTGCGCCAATGTTCACTTTCGTACCTAGCGTCGCATCACCCAGATAAGATAAGTGTGCGACATTCGTGCGATCGCCCAGCGTGGAATTTTTTAGCTCCACAAAGTTGCCAATGCGGCAGCCGTTGCCCACCTGTACCTGTCCCCGCAGATGCGCGTAGGGGCCAATGCGCGTGTCTGCTTGCACAGTGCTGTCCGACACAACGGAATATAGCACCGTCACGCGATCGCCCAGCGTGCTGTTTTCGATCAGGCTGCCAGGGCCAATGCGGCTGCCTGCACCAATTGCGGTCTTACCCCGCAGGTGGCATTGGGGTTCAATAACGACATCTGGGCCAAGGGTGACGGTATCATCAATCGTGATACTGGCCGGGTCAATTAGCGTCACGCCTCGCATCATCCAGGCGTTCTTCACTCGCGTTTGCAGGATGTCATAAGCAGCGGACAACTGCCGTCGATCGTTAATCCCCAAGATTTCCTGATAATCGTCTACATCCACGGCCATGACGGGTGACATCATACTCACCACATCTGTCAGGTAATATTCCTGCTGATCGTTATCAGCGCTTAGCTTGGGCAGCGCTTCCGCCAAATCTGCCCAGCGAAAACAGTAGACTCCGGCATTGATGCGGCGGTTTTGCTTTTGAGCAGCCGTACAGTCCCGATCTTCCACAATTTGCGTCACGCGGTTGCTGCCATCGCAAAACACGCGCCCGTAGCCTTTCGGTTCTGGCAGATGCGCCGTCAGCAGCGTGGCCGCGTTGCCTGCTGAGCGATGGGTGTCCAGCAGGTTCTTCAGCGTTTCCGGGCGCAGCAGCGGTACGTCGCCATTCAGCACCAGCACGTCGCCAGCAAAGCCGTCGAGATGGGGAATGATCTGCTGCACCGCATGGCCCGTGCCCAACTGTTCCCGCTGCTCTACAAACTCCACCCCTGGAACCGTGCTGAGAGACTCCCGCACGCGATCGCCCCCATAGCCCACGATTACCAACTGGCGATCGGGCTGCACCGCTGCCAAACTGTCTAACACCCGCTCGACGAGCGATCGCCCACCCAAATCATGCAGCACCTTCGGAAGGTCTGACTTCATTCGCGTTCCCCGGCCCGCCGCCAAAATTGCTACCGCTAACATGCTGCCTAGCTTTCTGTAGTCTCTGCTTGTAATCTGTGTGATTCAGACTTCATTGACTGGAATTCAGCTTCCCAACCCCACAGTGGAGTATACCGCGCTTCGGTCGGTGTATTTCTGAGAACTCCCTCAAGCACGATTGATGATAATGGATGATACAGACGACTTGAATCATGCTGTGTCGATAACCCCCAATCCAAAATCCCCCCACTCCTGCCTCCGCTCAACACTTCGGTATAGTGAGAAATGCACGTCGCGTTTCTTCACAGTTCACCCATGATCGATATTCCCAAACTGCTCGCCCAGGAGCTATCGCTCAAGCCGTTTCAGGTAGAAAATGCGCTGGCGCTGTTTGCAGAAGGAGCGACTATTCCCTTTGTGGCGCGATATCGCAAGGAGCGCACGGGCGAACTGAACGAGATTCAGCTCAGGGAACTGGCCGATCGCCATGCCTACCTGACGGAACTGCAAGAACGCAAGCAGACCGTGCTAAAGGCGATCGCCGACCAGGGCAAACTCACCGACGACCTCCAGGCACAGATCGAGCAGTGCTTATCGAAAACCGAGCTAGAAGACCTGTATCTGCCCTATCGCCCCAAGCGCCGCACCCGCGCCACCATTGCCCGCGAAAAGGGGCTAGAGCCGCTGTCCCAGTGGATTGAGTCGCTGAATCATCCCAACGCGCCCCAGGCGGATTTAGCCGCCGAAGCCGCGAAGTATGTTGATTCTGAAAAAGGCGTGAAAACGCCGCAGGAAGCGTTGCAGGGTGCGTCGGATATCCTGGCAGAAGCAGTAGCCGATCGGGCCGACCTGCGATCGCACCTGCGGCAATTTTGCCTGAATTCCGGCAGCTTCGAGTCGCGCATCAAACCCGATTTTCCCGAAGGCAGCACCAAATTCGAGATGTATCGTACCTACACCGCGCCCGTGAGTAAGATCCAGCCACACAACCTATTGGCGCTGCTGCGGGGCGAAAGCGAGGATGTACTGACGCTGAACCTGACCTTCGACGAAGACGAGGTGCAGAGCTACCTAGAGCGCGAAGTGATTCGCACCAAGGCCAAGCCCGTGCGCGAGTTTTATCAGGCGATGCTGCGGGATGCCTTTGGGCGGCTGATGCAGACCTCCCTCACCAGCGAAGTGATTGCCGAGAAGAAGCAGTGGGCGGATATCGAATCCATCAAAACCTTTGAGGCAAACCTGCGGGAACTGCTGCTGGCGGCTCCGGCGGGCATGAAGCCGACGCTGGCGATCGACCCTGGCTTCCGCACAGGCTGCAAAGTCGCGGTGATTGACCAGACGGGTAAGTTTTTGGAGTATCAGACCATCTTTCCCCACACCGGCGAGGGGCAGCGGGAAAAAGCAGGGCGATCGCTCCTTGACCTGATTCGCAAATACCAGATTGAGCTAATCGCCATTGGCAACGGTACTGCCAGCCGCGAAACGGATGCGTTTGTGAATGAAGTGGTGAAGTCGCTCGATCACAAGCCTGTGAAAGTGATTGTGAACGAAGCTGGTGCATCGATTTACTCTGCCAGTCAGGTGGCGATCGCCGAATTTCCTGACCTGGATCTGACGGTGCGTGGAGCCGTCAGCATCGGCCGCCGATTGCAAGATCCCCTGGCAGAACTGGTGAAGATCGACCCCAAGTCTATCGGTGTGGGTCAATATCAGCATGATGTGGATCAAAAGCTGCTCAAGAAAAAGCTGGATGAAACGGTCGAGAGCTGCGTTAACTACGTGGGCGTGGATCTCAACACTGCCTCCAAAGAACTGCTGAGCTACGTCTCCGGCATTTCCAGCGCTGTTGCCAACAACATCGTGCAATATCGCAACCAAAACGGCGCGTTTCGCAATCGCCGCGAACTGCTAAAAGTCTCTAAGCTGGGCCCCAAAGCGTTTGAGCAGGCAGCCGGATTTCTCCGCATCCGCAATGGCGACAATCCGCTGGACAATACGGCCGTCCATCCTGAAAGCTATGGTGTTGTAGAGGCGATCGCCAAGGATCTCGGCATCCCGCTAGATCAAGTGACCAAGGCAGGAGAACGTCTGAAAACTCTCTCTCTCCAGCGTTACGTCACCGACACCATCGGCGAACCCACCCTGCGCGACATCCTTGCAGAGTTAGAAAAACCTGGCCGCGACCCGCGTGCCCAATTCACCTACGCCACCTTTCGCGAAGACATTCAGGAAATCGGCGATCTCAAGGTCGGCATGACGCTCGAAGGCGTGATCACCAACGTCGCAAACTTTGGCGCATTCGTGGATATCGGCGTTCACCAAGACGGTCTGATTCATATCTCGCAACTGGCCGATCGGTTTGTCAAAGATCCGAAAGCGGTGGTGAAAGTGGGGCAGATCGTCACCGTGCGCGTGCTGGAGGTGAACGAAGCGCTGAAGCGCATTAGCCTGTCGATGCGTTCCGATGCAGGTTCCACCGAAGGGGTCTCTAGGAGCAGCCCACCGCCAAACCGCAAGCCCCAATCCAAGAGCACCCAGCAAATGTCAAAGCCGACCAATACTGAACCGAAAACTGGCGCAACGCTAGAAGACCTTAAGGCAAAATTTGGTCGCAAGCGTTAAGGCTGGCGATTTTCTGCTGCACGTCGTGGGTGAGCAGCGGGAAAAACTGGTGAAAGTCTTGCGCTAGCGCATCGTAGTGGTGTTGCAAGACGCAAATGCTGGAGGCAAGGAGGGGCGATCGCCGCGATCGCCTTGCCATCCGTTCCAAAATCATCGCGATGCCCGACACCTGCCGATAGGCAGTCAGCCAGTCGCCTGTCACCATAAACGGCAGCGCCCGCTGGAGCGACGGTGGCAGCAGCGCTTGATAGTGCTGCAAATCGGCGTAGACCCCCTGCACAAACGCTTCTAGCGTTCCTACCCCATAGGTTTGCCAGTGAACCGCCAGGAAATGGTCGTAGAACACATCCACCAGCACCCCCGCCAGTCGGCAGTAGGGCGGCTCTACCCGCGCCTTGCTCTGGCGGACGATGGGATGGCGATCGGTGTAGGTGTCGATCTGGCGATGCAGCGCAATGCCTCGCTGAATGGTGGGATGGAGCGATCGCACGTCTGCTCCTTTGAGGAAATCGCCCGCCAGG
Source organism: Thermoleptolyngbya sp. C42_A2020_037 (assembly GCF_015272455.1). Lineage (NCBI taxonomy): Bacteria > Bacillati > Cyanobacteriota > Cyanophyceae > Oculatellales > Oculatellaceae > Thermoleptolyngbya > Thermoleptolyngbya sp. C42_A2020_037. The sequence goes on along the minus strand of NZ_JACYLP010000052.1, from coordinate 21,207 downwards.
TTGCCAAGACGGGCCAGCGGGTCGGGTTCGGAGAGCAGCAGGTGAGCGAGGTAGTTCATGCTCTAGGGCGCAATTGGCTCAGCAGCGTGGCCGCCAAAATCACCCCACCCCCCAGCCAGCCGCGCAGGCCCCAGCGTTCGCCCAGCCACCAGAAGGCAAACAGCGAGGCAAAGACAGGTTCTAGCGTGTAAAGAATGGCGGCTTCGGTGGCGGACAGGTGGCGCTGGGCGCTGGCCTGGGTCCAGGTGGTGAGGGCGGTGGCGAAGAGTCCTAGATACAGCACCACGGCGGCGCTGGCAATCAGGGCGGCGGTTTGCAGGGCGATGTGCGGGGCGGCCCACAGTAGACTCAGGAGGGCGATCGCCACCAGTTGCACCGTCGTCAAGGCAGTTGCGCTATACCGCTGCACAATTCGCTCCATCCGGAGAATATACACCGCCCAGCAGGCTGCACAGCCCAGCACCCACAGGTCGCCCACCCCCAGCGACCCACCCTCCCAGGACAGCAGCCCTACCCCAGCCAAAGCCAGAACAGCGGCGATCGCCACCCGGATCGAAATCTTGCGCCCCAGCAGCCGCGCAAAAATTGGCACTAAAATCACGTTCAGGCTAGTAATAAACGCCGCTCGGCTGGCTGGAGCCGTTTCCAACCCGATCGCCTGCGTCAAAAATGCGCCAAACATGATGACACTCACCCCAATGCCGTCGAGAACCAGTCCTTGACTGAGGCGCGATGGGGGAGCTGCTGCCTCATCAGCCTGCGATACAGAACGCAGGCGCATTGCTACAACGGGTGAGAGGGCGATCGCCGCCACCACAAACCGCGCCATCACCAGCACCGACGGCGATAGCGTCCCCAGCGAAGTCTTAATCAGCGGAAATGTAGAACCCCAGATGACATTTGATAGCACCAGAATAAAAATGCTCCACTGCCGAGCCGTTACCTTTGGCATCCTTGGCATGACCAACGAACTCCCCCCTCTACCCCTTACCCTACCCCCTCTACTCTATCCCTAGTGCATCCGAACTCTACCTAAAACCCATATCTAGTGTCATCATAGTAAAAACCCTCTGGGTCTGTTGAGTTTCTGTCGCATTTCTACAGTCCGCATGACCTACTCGCTCTCCGCTGCCAAGCTGCAAAGCTATTACCGCTGTCCGCTCGCCTACTACTTTCGCTATGAGCGCAAGCTGCCGGGGGCGGCGTTTTTTAGCTCCGCAGCGCTGGGAACGTCGCTGCATCAGGCGCTGGCTCAGATTTACGACGACTGGCATTATCAAGACCCGATTCCCCGCTTGGACTGGGTGGAATATTGCTGGAATCAGCACAGCAGCGGACTCACGCCAACTCAGGTGAGCGAAGGGCGGCGCATCCTGCAACGCTACTATAACGGCTTTATTGCAAATCAAAGCGCAATTCGGCGGCCGCTAGCGGTAGAAGGGCGCATCCAGGGGACGCTGCGGGTGCAGGATTTGGAGTTTACGCTATCGGGTCGCTATGACCGAATCGACTGGCTGGAGGACGGGCTGGAGCTAATCGACTATAAATCCAGCAAGGATAGTGAGGCGCTATTGCCCGATGAAATCGATTTGCAAATCGGGTTATATTACCTGGCACTGGAGCAGCGCTATCAAAAGCACCTGAAGCAACTTAGCTTATTGTATCTACGGACAGGCGAGAAGGTTAGCTACACAGTCACGCCCGACCATCGCCAGCAGGTGGAGTCGATTATCGGCGAACTAGCGCTGCAATTGCGGCAAGACCGTTCCTGGACTCCGTTTCCGGGTGAACAGTGCGATCGCTGCGCCTATGCCCGCTATTGCCCCGCCGCCCGCGCCAATCCCGAACCGCTGCCTGAAGAGGCCCAGCCGGAGCCGGGGTTGCAGCTTGTGCTAAGCCTGTGAAGCCTGAGCGCAATCTGACAGTGAGAGCGAGGGGTGCTGGGTTGACCTGGCCGCGCTGCTACGGAAATACATCACAGGGCGATCGCTGGCTTCGGCAGTTTCAGGGAGCGCGATCGCAGTTTGCCTGCGTGCTAGGGTTTACCGAGACGGGTCTGATTCCGGGCATTTCCGCTGCGGGCGCTACACCCGCCGATCGAGAATGGACGGCGATCGCCGATGCCGAATTTCTCTACCACGGGCCTCAGCCCAATCCCCAGTTTCCGCTGCCACCCCTGACGGCGGGCGCATCGCCGACGCTGATTTCGCGGGCGGTCGTAGAAGGCTTTCACGTACCGCTGCATTTGCTCAACGCCGGACTGCGCCACGCGCCGACCGTTCCCTGCATCGACCTGGGCGGCACGCCGGCCCGCTGCGTATCGACTGGTGCAGCGCTGGATTTACCAACGGTGCTGCGACTGCTGCAAGCGGGACTGGACTGGGGCGATCGCCTCGCTCAAGCACAACCCGATGCTTACTTACTGATTGGCGAATGCGTCGTCGGCGGCACAACTACAGCTCTTTCCGTACTCACAGGACTGGGCTGGGCCGCCGCAGGTAAGGTCAACAGCAGCCATCCTACCTGCAACCATGCCCAAAAGTGGGATATCGTATCCGCCGGGTTAAATCGGGCATTGGAACAGGGAACGCTCGCACCAGATAATCCCGACCCGCTAGCCGTGGCGGCGGCCATGGGCGACCCGATGCAGATTGCCGTCGCAGGGATGGCGATCGCCGCCAGTCGAGTCAACGGAGTCTTGCTGGCAGGCGGCACGCAAATGCTAGCAGTCTACGCGCTGATGCAATCGCTCCAGCGTTATCATGGGCTGGACTGGAACGCAGAACAGGTGGCAGTGGGCACGACGCGCTGGGTCGCCGAAGACCCCACGGGCGACACAGCAGGACTTGCCGCTGACCTAAATGCGCCCCTGCTGGCCACGCCGCTGAGCTTCGCCGCCTCGCGCTATGCCAGCCTACGGGCCTACGAGCAGGGCTATGTCAAAGAAGGGGTGGGAGCCGGGGGATGTGCGATCGCCGCTCACCTGCTGGGCTGGCACAATGCCGACTTGCTCAGCGCCGTGGAATCCCTGCTGCACCGTGCCGGAAAAGCAACCTAGAATAAGGAATCAACCCGTTCGTCAAGACACTGACATACTTGAGACAGCGTTGACTCAGGTTCTGGAGGCTGCCGCGACGCAGGGGACGGGTGCTGCGCTGCGAAGCCTGCGTCAACAAATGGTCGGCTAACGGTTCCCATCGCTTCTCTTGCAGAGGGTTAATTTAGGTCGTTTGGATTCGCTTTTGGGGACTATAGGGCAATACTCTTGGCCCGCCTGAGCGGCATCACCAGCACTGGACGATAGCTTACGCCGCGATATCTCAGGTTGATAAACGGCTGAATCGGCATGACAGACGAGTAATATAGCGTCATAGGAATGCCGCGATAGCTGCCTTTAATTGTTTTGGTGCTGGGGAGTTTTGTGCAGAGTGTGTAGCGAATGCCGCGATAGGTCAGTTGCATCATGGGTATCCTTGGTGTGAAATGGGGGCTTTGATGTCTCTGTTATAGGGCGATCGCCCCCAGAGGCGCGATATAGAAAAGTTATGGAATTTCGCCAACCTTAACTCTGCTTAACTTTTCAATTCTGTATTTAGCTGGCAGAAAGGGTGAATCACACCTTGAATGATAATTGGAATGTTGGGATGATGCGTTCTAGATTCGTTCAATCGGTCTAGAGAACTGGCGAAATGCAAGTCCGCTGATGCTGCAACCCAGTCCCCCTAGCATCAGAAACAGAACGCTCAGCGGAAAGATCTGAGACAGCGGCTGAACCCCCGCTCCACCCAAGGTCATGCCGCTATCAAATCCTGCCAGAAACACGCTGTAGACTCGTCCTCGCACCGTGAGCGGTGCTGCAAAGGACACGATGGAAGACAGCACCGGGAACAGCAAGCCGAATCCCAAGCCGTATACGACTGACCAGAGGATCAGCAAGGTGGGGGCGATCGCCACGCCCACCAGCCCTATCCCAGAACACAGAATTCCCACACTCACCACCCAGCGCGGCGACACGCGGTTGCCCCAGCGCCCCAGCGCAAACCGCACCAACACTGCTACCAGCGCGTTTAGGCTATAAAATACGGCCGCGTTGGACACCAGCAGCGGCAAAAACGTGACCACTGCGCCGTGCAAAAATGACCCGATGAAGAACAGCAGCGTGGCATCGCGCACCGGAAACTGCAAAATCACGTTCCACGGAAAAGCTGCCTTTTCTGGAGCAAGCTCGCCTGACTTACTTGGCTTACTTGGCTTACTTGGCTTACTTGACTTGCTTGACTTGCTTGATTTATTTGAGACGGCAGCGGATGATGCTTCTGAACTTGCAGCCGTCTTCCAGGGCAACGGCAGGGTTAGCACAAATCCCAGCAGCGTCAGCCCCGCCATTGCTCCAATCACAGGCACAAAGCCTGCATGTGCAAAGGCGATCGCCCCCAGCATTGGCCCTAGCGAAAATCCGATCGTATTCGACATAGCCAGATAGCCCAGCAGCGCCGTGCGGCGATGGGTCGGCACCACATCCACCAGCAGCGTTTGCGAGGCCGTGGCGAAGGCTGCCTGACTGATGCCGTGCAGCACGCGCACCCCCATTAGCCAGGTCGGATCAGGCGACCACCCATACAGCGGCAAAACCACGACCATCAGCCCCAGTCCTAGCCAGAGGACGGGCTTCCGTCCCCAATGATCAATCAGCCAGCCAATCAGCGGACGAAACAGCAGCAGTCCCGCCGCCATTGCCCCGACCACGAACCCCACGCCCACATCCTGCCAGCGCTGGGTCACATACAGCGGCAGTACCGGAAATAGCACCGTCACTTGAGTAAAATACACCAGCATTCCGGCGCAGATACAAAACGACCAGAGCCAGGTTTTAGGAGAAGATTCGGTCAGATGGTTCAGCAATAACTTTGTTTAATCGAAACAAGGAAACGTGAGGGCCGCAACATGCCGACGGCGCTGGCACAAATGGCAATTGAGCTAGCCGCCGCTCCTGTATCCCTTATAGCCGCTAAAATGGGGCATTGATCGGGCAGCCAGCCTGGAGATGAACGCAGAACTGGAGCTAGACCATATCTTTGTCTGCACGCCGTCCCTTACGGCAGATGCCCAGCGCTTGGTGGAGTTTGGGTTACAGCCGGGGCGATCGCGCATCCATGCGGGCCAGGGTACAGAAAACGTCTGCTTTTTCTTTGACAATGCCTATCTAGAATTGCTGGGGCTTCATGATGAGGCGGAGGTGCGATCGCCCCTTGTGGCCCCACTGGGGCTGTGGGAACGGCTGCACTGGCAGCAAACCGGAGCCTGTCCCTTCGGCATTAGCTTGCGGCTGAAGGCAGGCACACTGGAAACGCTGTCTTCGGAAACCTGGAGCTATGCAGCCCCCTTTTTGCCCTCCGGTGCAACGCTGCCAATCTTCACGCCCCCCGGTGCAGTGGAGTTGCCGCTGTTCTTTCTGTCGCCTGTGGCAGTGATACCCGCCCAATCACCCGCACGTCCTGACCTGCCGCTAGAGCATCTGGGCGATCGCCGTATCCTGGAGCAAGTTTCGCTTCAGCTTCCTACCGCAACCGCGCTCCACAAAATGCCTTCTCTGCTCAACCACTTGGCACAGGTCCAGATTGCGCCCGCTGAATCGCCCAAAAACCCCTTTCATTTGGAGCTAGTTTGGCAAAGCAGCACTGACCCAATTGCTCACACATTCAGTCCTGATTTGCCTCTTTCGATTCGCGGCTAAAAATCTGGAAGTTATGAAATCTGGAAGCTATGTTCTGAACCTATGCTCTGAACCTATGCTCAACAAACGCTCATCCCCAAGCCTAGCTTATCCCCAAGCCTAATGGATGCGCTGAGACAGCAGTTGCTCTTCGAGGGCAGCGATGCGATTATACGCGGCTGTCAGCTGCGCCGTAAGCCGCTGAATTTGCACCTCTGGAGAGAGCGATCGCTCTCCGCTGTGGCTATCCGACTCCAGAAAATCGTCATCCGACAGCACGTCTTTATGATCCATTTCTGTTTCTAAGCCATAGCGCTGACTGTAGGACTGGCGTGCTGAAGTCTTTCCTGAGGAAGAGCGCTGACTGCGATCGACTAGCAGCATCTCCGAAAAGACTTCTGTAATTCTGTTGCTCAACTGCTCGATAACCTGGTGCAGCGCGTCAACTTTAGCGTTTAGCTCAACAATTTGTTCCTGGAAAGAGTCCATAATGACGCCTGTTCCCTTTTACTGAGTATGAGTCTATCTTATGAAAGGCTTGTCCATAGGTTCCATTTATTCCTGAATCATTTAACGTTTGGAAAATTCATCAATCAAGGGGCTTCGTGCGGAGACTCAAGGGTTTCAGCGATTTCTGTAGGCGTAGTCTTGATAACAATTGCCCTTGCCCGCATGAGTTCCAGGCTTAACAGCAACTTGTGCAGAAATGTTCACACTAGGAGGCGGAAAATCATAGGATCGCCAACGGGTTTCTCGCTTTAGATTGCCTTAAGAATTGTTGAGAAATCATCAGAAGTATGGTTTAGAAAATATGTAGCGAGTACGCGGCGAACATACGGCGAATATTGCTGGAATTCCTCCATTGTGCGCTGATTGTTGAAGATGTTGCATTGAGAATCGAACGACTTCCTTTGCGATCAGAGGCGATCGCCCGATCGCCCGAGCACCCTTTGTTATCCAATGATCCAATGCCCAGATCCAGTGCCTAGATTCAATGTCCAGATGTTCAGTAATATGCCCCTATCCAGGATGGCAGCCCCATTCAGGGCGAGCATTTCAGATTAAACTGAGCTTAAACTGAGCGTTAAATAAGCCTCGAAATAAGCGTTGAATAGTGTGGCTGACCGCGTATGTTGAATTTTCAAGACTTCTTCACAGACTGCGCTGGATTTTGGAAGACGGAACGGATTTATCATTTCCTGCTGAAGGGCGATATTGAACGCTCCTATACAGAGTTTCGGGCAGACTCTCTCGATGCAGCGCAAAAGCAGCAAATTCTCAAAACGGCTTCGCCGTCGGGTGAATTGGCTGGAATTCGGCTGGATCTCGATCAGGCGGCTCTGGGTCACAACTGTCCTGGCTTTGCCATTTCCTTTGATACGGAATCAGAACGGGGCGAAAAGGTGTCGATGAGCCTGAAGGCGCTGTTTGTGCCCGACGCGCTAGTGCTTCATGCCGACGAGCGCTACCAGGGATTGGCGCTGCCCGCGGCGGCACAGGTGTCTATGGCTCCGGAGAGCGAGGTGATTCAGGGCTTTTATCTGCGGGATGAGGGTTACTCTGAGACGGGGGCGATCGCCGGCCGATTTACCTATCAGCCCATTCGCCAGACCCTAGAAATGACGACGTTTTATAACCGCTCTGTGGCGGTGGATCAAATGCGGTTTATTGCGCCAGACGTGCGGATGCGAACCATCGTCACCTATCAGCGTCCGCCCGCAGGCGAAACGCCGACCGTGATTGACCTGATTGGCTTTGGCGTAGAGCGCAAAAGCTAGACCGAGCGGCATTGCCCAAAGCCAATAGACCAGCGCTCCGCCGATCCCCCACCTGTGGCACAATAAACCGTACTGTTTGCCGAAGTAGAGAGACTTTATGACCATGAATGCCACGCTTCAAACGGCGCTCCAGCAGCGGACCGCGCTGAAGGTGATTAGCGGACTGACCAACTTTGAGAGTGATCGCGTCTGTGCCATTGTGCGTGCAGCGGAACAGGGCGGCGCGACGTTTGTGGATATCGCTGCCAGCGCCGATTTGGTACGCCGAGTCAAAGGGCTAATCTCGCTGCCCGTGTGCGTGTCCGCCGTTGATCCCGAAGCCTTTGTGCCTTGCGTTGATGCCGGAGCCGACCTGATCGAAATCGGCAACTTCGATGCGTTTTATGCCCAGGGTCGTCGGTTTGAAGCAGCGGAAGTGCTGGAACTGACCCGCCGCACCCGCGCCCTGCTGCCCCAGGTCACACTCTCCGTCACTGTGCCCCATATTCTGACGCTGGATCAACAGGTACAACTGGCGGAAGAACTGGTCAACGCTGGAGCCGACCTGATCCAGACCGAAGGCGGCACCAGCAGCCAGCCTACCCACCCCGGCACGCTGGGTCTGATGGAAAAAGCGGCTCCTACCCTTGCCGCCGCCTATGAAATCTCCAAAGCAGTGAGTGTGCCCGTGCTGTGTGCGTCGGGGCTGTCGAGCGTGACGGCTCCACTGGCGATCGCCGCTGGAGCATCAGGCGTAGGCGTGGGGTCTGCCATCAACCAGCTCAATAGCGAAGTGGCAATGGTCGCTGCGGTGCGGAGTATCGTGGAGGCGATCGCCACCCCGGTCAACGTCCGTCAATAGCCTGCGGAATCAGGTCGCTAGAAAGGCGATCAGGTCATAACAGCGTGATGGGGTAGGAGAGTTGCATCCGCTTTTCCATTCCTCATCACGCCATAGCCTGTAGCCGCCAAGATGCTTCATTGCCGAACTCTACGCAGCTGCGGTTTGTCTTGCCTGCTCCGCCTGAATCCGGGCTTCTTCGGCCAAAAACTCCGCAAGCTGCGACTCGATCTCGTCCTTGACAATCTGGCGATATTCCAGGAAATGCTCATTGAGCGCACAGATTGACAAATAGTGATCCCACACGCGGGGATTGTGGCGGAAGATGCCAATCAGGTTTGCCCAGAAGCGGAAGCGCGTCTTGCGAACCACGCCCTGCCGCCAGAACACGATTAGCATGGCGCGAATCACCGTCCACGACACCGATCGCAGCTTGGACTTGTGCTTCGGCGTGCCCAGCTTCAGAAAGTGACGATAGGTGCGGTTTAGATACGTCATCGGGTCGTAGAGTTCCCAAAACGCATTCACGTATTCCCGCGTGATTTCCTCCAAAGGGCGCGTCGGCACAAAGTTCATCAGCGTGGTCTGGTTGATATTCGCCACCTTGCCTCGCAGCCGCCCTTCTTTTTCTAGCCGATGCCACAGGGCAGTGTCAGGAAGCGCCTGCAACATGCTGAACAGGGCCGTGGGCACAGCGGTTTTTTCCACGAACCGAACGATGCGATCGCCCGCTCCTGGCTTTTCGCCATCAAACCCGATAATAAAACCTGCCATCACCCGCAGCCCTGCTGCGATAATCGCATCCACAGAATCCGACAGCGAATCGCGGGTGTTTTGGAACTTTTGCGTCAGGGCGAGGCTGTCTTCATCCGGCGTTTCCACTCCCAAGAAGACGGCGTTAAAGTTGCAGTCCACCATCATTTCCATGAGTTCGGGGTCTTTGGCCAGATCCACCGACGCTTCTGTGTTGAAGTGGAACGGATACTGATGCTCCTCCATCCATACTTTCAACTCCTTCAGCAGCAGCTTCACGTTGCGCTTATTGCCAATGAAGTTGTCATCCACCAGGAACACCGTGCGCCGCCAGCCCAGTTCATACAGCCGCTCCAGTTCTGCCAAGAGTTGCTGGGGTTCCTTGGTGCGCGGCTTGCGGCCATACAGCACGATGATGTCGCAAAACTCGCACTGAAACGGGCAGCCGCGTGAAAACTGCACCGACATATTGTCATAGGCATCCAGATCCAGCAGTTCAAACCGGGGAATCGGCGTAGTCGTGACATCTGGCTTCTCGCCATTGGCACGAAACACGCCCTGGGTGTCGCCCCGCTGCACTGCCTCCACAAACATCGGCAGCGTAATTTCGCCCTCGTCCAAGATCAAAAAGTCCGCGCCTGCGCCCTGCGGCTCGTGGGGCAGCGACGTGGCGTAGGGGCCACCCACTGCGACCGATTTGCCGCGCCGCTTGGCTTCGCGGATTTGATCCATCATGTCGTCTGCCTGGACAATCATGCCGGAGATAATCACCATCTCTGCCCAATCCCACTCTGCCTCGGTGACGAGGCGGACGTTGCGATCGACCAGCTTAAATTCCCAGTCCTGCGGCAAAATGGCGGCGACGGTAATCAGCCCCAGCGGCGGCAGGAGTGCCTTGCGATCGACGAGGGCCAGCGCTTTCTCGAAAGACCAAAAGCTTTTTGGAAACGTAGGATATAGGAGCAGAACACGCATAGGGGTAGTGACCTCACACCGCCAATTTTTTAAAGAAAAAGACTTACCAGTGGTTGTTCAAACGAAAACCACAGACCATTCCTCAGCAACTCTCTAGAGAATGTCCAGGAAAAACGTCTACGAAAGAACGTCTAGGAAAAAGAATGTCTAGAAAGAATGTCTCGCGATTCTGCCAGGAGGCGGTGACTGCTTAGAAAATCTTCAGAGTGTCTTTAGCCTAAGTAACTTGAAGCACTCGTTAAGAGCTTGCAGCACACATTACCACAGAGTTTGGGCTGGAGTGACGGATAGTGGACAGTTGATCCGCCTGCTGTCCATCTTTCCTGGCTACCTGTCCGATGAGAAACCTCTGGCAAACAGAAAAAACAGGTTCAAAGCCCAGATTTCTAAAACCGTGCTGAGCCTGAACCGGAATGGAGGGGGATTAGCCAAACCCTGTAAGGAGTCCAAACCTATTACCACCAGCGGAGTTGAAGGTAGTTTCTTTCAGGACGGCTCAGTTCTTCTTCGGTCAGCCACTCGGTTGGCTTGTAGGTGCGGAAGATGTGATCCCACCAATCGACGGCTAGCCCGAAGTTGTGGTTCCATTGACCATACTTATGATGAACATAGTGAACCGGCATCTTCATCCAGAACACCTTGGTGGGGTTTTCGTGCTGAAGCTGGTGGGCGTAGGCAGAAAATGCGGCGAAGGCGAGTGCGCCCGCGACCCAGCCGGGGGCCCAAGCGGCTGAAAAGAAGAAAGGTACGATCATGGCGATCGCACTGCCTTTGACATAATCCAAAAACTCCCAAACCACGCCCTGCCCTTCATTGCGGCGGTGATGATCAACGTGGCGCTTGCCGACGCTGTTGGGCTTGAAGTGCATCAGGCGGTGAACCCAGTATTCAACGAAGCTGGCAAAGATAAAGGCGGTTAGAAAAGCAATAGCAAGGGCGATCGCGCTCATAGCAACTCATTAAGAACAGTAAAGACTCCACACCACGCTTTTTAGTGTGCCATGCGTGCCAGATTTTAGGGGGTTGTCCCTGTGACGGTTTGCAGGCGGGGAGTGGACGGTTTTCGGATACGTTGCGGGGGAGGACAGGCGGTGAGTTTGGGTGAATCTTGCCAAAAGAGGGCAATTAGCCCTGGCAAAGCAACTAGCCTTGGCAAAGCAACGATCGAGGGCGATCGCCCACCGAAACCCTGCCCACCAAACTGGATTCAGCAGACATAATGGGAGAGACGATTTTTGCCCGTTGATTGTGTCCGATCAAACGCCAACTCCCGATCCGGCTCAACCCGTTGATCAGTTCCTCACGCCAGAGGAATGCGCCGAAGTAGACCGCGCCATGATGACCGCGAGCGATCGCTTTTCGGCCCGCGTGGCGATTTATTCGCTCCGCTGCCTCCAGCAGATCGCGCAGCAGAGCAACAGGGCGATCGCCGACCTCAGCCCCCCGCAAATCGCCCACTGGGTTGAGCAAGACCCCAGCCTCTCGCCCGAAAAAGGCTTCGACGATGCCTTTAAGGTGTTTTTTGGGCGGCTGGTCATTTCTTCGCTAAAGCCGCTGCACCAGATCGCTGCCGAAGCCGACCAGCCCATCGAAACCCTGACCGTGCCCCAGGTCGTTGCCTGGTTTGAGCAGGCGGCAAAGCAGCGGATCGAACGCCAAATGGAGCAAAACTAGTGGAGCAAAAGTAGCACAGACGCAGCGATGAACAATTCCCCCAACTCTCCGACAGGTTTCATGACGGCTCCCCAAAGCGTGTGGCAGGTCAAGCCCTGGTGGTGTCAGCCGTGGTCGATTGTGCTGACGGGCACGGGGCTGATCGGCGGAAGCTGGCTATTGCTGCATCGCGTCTGGCTAACGGGACTGGTGGCCGTGCCCGTGCTGGCGTGGATGGGCTTTTTTGTGCTGGTGTATCCCCGGCTGTGGGCGGACGCAGTGCAGGGTCAAGGAGAGACGGAATCTGGTGTTTAGCGATCGCCCTCAGGTCAAAAAGTTTTTAGTCAAAAATTTTCCAGAGATTCCCGGAGAACCGGTTTCTGCGGCCGTAAAGGCAAGACAGAAACGCAAGACAGAAACGTAAGACAGCAGTTATCGCGCATCGTTCTCTCAAAGGCTCTTTAGGTTAAACGCATGAACCTTTCAACTCGGTCTGGGGCGACTCGATCTTGGGCGACGCGGCTTTGGGTGGCGAGTCTCTGCGGGGCGATCGCACCGCTCTTGGTTATACAGGTTCCGGCTTGGGCAAATCCCAGGGGCTTTGTGGGGAGCTATGTGGGGTCGGTGGTCAACCCGGACGAATTTGAATCCAGCCTCCAGTCGGTGGTGCTGTCGGGCGGTTCGGCGGCCTGGCTGATGGAGCAAGCCATGAACGCCGGCCGACCTGCACCAGGACAGACCACCGCCCCCGATACTCAGTTTCACGGGCGGCTCGATTTGCCCAATTCGCCCATTTCCCTGCGGGGCACGCTGATTTTGAACCAGGATATTGAAGCTGTGATGCCCAGCCTCACCTATGACCTGCCCCTCGGCAACGCGGCAAACGTCTACGCGGGGGCGGGCTTTGCCATCGTGCGGCCGGGGGCCCAAACGCCGCTGGGCGATCGCGACGGGGTGGTGATTACCACTGGCGTTGAAGCCTCGGTGGGTCGGCGCGTGGTGATCTATGGCGACGTGCGCTATCGCCCTGGCCCGGCCGCTGCAACGGAAAATATGCAGATGCAACTGGGCATCGGGCATCGGTTCTAGGGTCGCCTTGCGAATTGTCTTGGAGCGGACTCATCCGCCCAGAAGCTAGACAAGACGTGAAGCTAGACAAGACGTTAGGACTGGCGGGCGATCGCCTCGACGCGCTGATAAATGGCGGCCAGGTTCACTTCTAGGTCGCGGCGCAAGCGCTTCTCGATCAAGCCAACGGGCATCATACGCGAGGGTTGCACCGTCAGTGTGTACGTCAAATCGGTGCTGCTGTCAGTGATGGGCCGGAGCGTCCAAGCGCCGAAAAATTCTTTGAAGTCTCCCTCCACCATCTGAAAGCGCAGTTCGCGGGGAAAGTTCTCCACCATATCTAGCACTACGCGGGCGCAAAACTTAAATTTCAGCTTCCAGAGCGATTGTGCGCCCACTTGCTCTAGTCGAATTCCGCCATTGGGATGCGGGATGCGGTGGCTCTGCTGCAAGCTGGGAATAAAATCTGCCAAGTGGTCATAGTCTGTCAACACCTGCCAAACGCGATCGCTCGGTTGGGGAATCTGGATGGTTGCCGAAATCTGCCGAGTGCGATCGCCCACGGGCACCACCTCAACTGCCACCGCGCTGCATAGGGACGGCTCCAGATCGAGGCGTTCGTCCTCCAGATCGAGGGTTTCCAGGTCGAGATCGGCGTTAGACATGACGGGTGTATTTCGCGGCGAGTGGACGATGCAGGCTCCGAGTGACCCAGACAAAATCCTGAGGGCATCTTATCAAGGATTCGTCAGGGATTTGATCTGTCTTTGAGGGCAAGGGTCGAGTGTCCAACTGGATGGAGCTTCAACGGCTTAGGTCAGGAGACTGGGGCAGGGTAAGCGTAAAGCAGGTTTTCCAGAGATCGGCTCCAGAGAGCGGCTGGCTGGTCACGGCGATCGCCCCGCTGAGGTGAGCCGCCAACCCCTTGACCAGCGCCAGCCCCAGCCCAATGCCAGGAATTGCCTTTTGCGTTGCGCCCTGGCCCCGGCGAAATTTTTCAAAAATCACCGGAATTTCCTCTGGCGCGATACCTGCGCCCGTGTTGGTCAGGCTGACCACCACCTGCGGCACAGATTCCACAATTTCTAAACTTGCCTTGAGGAGGATCTTGCTGCCGGCCTCGCCGTATTTTTTGGCATTGGTCAGCAGTTCCGTCAGGATGCGGTGCAGACTGTCGGGGTCAGTGCGAATCATCAGCGATCGCCCCGGCACCTCTGCCTCCAGCGTCATTTGCTGTTCGGCCAGGCTATCTGCCCAGGCTTCCTGCAAATCGCGCAGGACATATTGCAAATCAAGCTGCTGAAACTGCGCCATAGTGGACTGCGACTCCAACTTTTGCAGAGTCAGCAGGTCGTTAATCAGGCGTGTTTCCTGAGCGCACTGGGCTTCTAAGATCTCCAGGTAGCGATCGCGCTGCTCCGGAGCCAAATTTGCCTCCCGCAGCATCCGAATCGCCACTTTCATGCTAGTCAGTGGAGTCAGCAGTTCGTGGCTAACGGTGCTGAGAAATTCCTCCATCACCTGATTCAGCCGCCGCAATTGCTCGACCTGCTGGCGCGTCTTTTCGTAGAGCTTGGCCTGCACGTCCAGACTGCGCTGAAGCTGGGCCGTGCGCTCGTCCACTAGCGAGTTGACCTGGCGCAGGGTGCGCGTTTGAATAATTGCCGTGCTGAGCTGGGCCGCCACCATCCGCAGAAAAGCGACCTCCTCCGGGAGCCAGTAGCGGGGCTGGCGCTGCTGCACCACCAAAATGCCCAAGACCGTGCCCTGATTTTCGAGCGGAACGAGCAAAACGCTGGGCAGAGTCGCGAGGTCAAACACATCGGCTGCCTGAATCGGCTCTACCAAATTGGCCACGCCGCACTGCGATTCGGAATAGCTGGGCAGGGCGATCGCCAGATCGGGGTGGGCAAATACCTGTTGACACAGCCCGCAGTCCGATAGCTGAAACGAGGGTTTGGAGGAGGCTTCTTCCTCAGACCATGCTCTGGAAGATGCCACGGAAGTCGAGGACGCTGGCGCAGTGGATGAGGGCACCGGAAACAGGCTTTCCACCGTGATTCGCACGCCCGACCGATGAGAGTTGGCGCGGCCCCTGTGGAGCGGGTCTTTATACTTATACAGCGCTACCAGACCTCGTTCGACCTGCAACGTGGCGATCGCCCCCTCCAGCGCCAATTGAAAAATTCGTTCGGTGGCCCAGGCATTGCGAACCGCGCTAGTGAGCCGCTCGACCAGCGTTTGAGCCTGAAGCTGCTGCTGCACCTGCTGCTGGAGTTGCATCTGAGAGATGGCGACCGAAACCTGGCTAGAAACCGTTCTGAGTAGCTGCATGTCTAACTCCGTCCACACGTAAGGCTGCGATCGCAGGACAACGAGTACACCATTCGTCCGGCCCTGAAATCGGGTTTTGCTAACGAGGATTGATCCGGGATTTGACCAGATCACCAGACAATCTGGATCAACCGCAATAGGGGCCGAAAAATCCCCGGCACTTGCCTGCCTATGAGTTGGAACTTGGGGCAGCCATTGATACAGGAGGTCGCCGGACTCGTCCTCGGCATCCGAGGGCAGGGGCAGGGCAGAAGATTGCTTGAGGGTAGAGAAATCTGAAATCGACAGGAGTTCCGTTCTGGCGAGGGGCGATCGCACGGCGGGCAATTCTAGCAGATCCAGCAGCGGCCGCAGCGAACGAGACAAGGTGGGGGCCTGTCTTGGCTGCCAGTAGAAGGCTTGGGTCAAGCCCTGGCTGCGGCTCAGGATGCCTACTGCACAGGCACTTGCACCAAGCCGCTGGGCAAGAACCGTTAGCAATTGACCGAGCGCTACTTCGGAGGAGGCACTGTCCACCACCATTTGGAGCCAGTCTGGTGCTGCGTCTAGGCGATTCCCACAGGGATCGCTTCGCGAATCGCTAGGAGAAGCTGACTCGAAGGATGCTGTGGTTGGAGCATCGTCATGTTGGGATAGCGGGAAACGCTTCGCCATCGTCAATTCAGCCACCTTTTGAAAAATTACCGTGCAGAAATGCAGCCCGGATAGAACGAGGGAGTTTAATTGATTAGAACGAGGCAACTCCGATTTTCACCGGCCTTTTGAGTGGTTTGCAGCCCTTATTCGTTCGACATTACTCGACATTAATCGCCTGATGCTGCTTGATGCTTCAAGCCTGGTAAACCCACCAGAACTGCCACATCTGTAGCAATTTGTAGGTTGGAAGACATAAAAGGGCAAATGCCGAAGTAGCCCATCATAGGATCGAGCCACTTACCCATTCAAGAAAGATTTGGAAAATCAGAGAAATGTAAATTGATTGAGAATAATCACCAGCTGGCTTCTAAAAACTGCGGTAGCTTGCTCCAGATTACACGGTGGATGGAACAGCAGAATCCGTGATTTCCCTACGATTCGGGGCAATCGCTCGCAGGTCGTCTAAATCTAAGGGTCAGGGTTGCGAAAGCAGTGTGCTAGAACGCATGTATCTCCGTAAAATGTCTCTAGGACGCTTGATCAACACCCCGTTTTGACCTATCCCCTCTTCGTTCTTCTTTCTTCCCTCTTCGTTCTTCCCTCTTCCTTTTCCCCCTTATGACATTTGCACAACATTGCTTTTCTGCGCTTCAAGCAATTGGTACGGTCAAGGGACCAGGCGAGGCATCGACGCAATACGTGTTTATCACGGCCGACAATCGCCAGGTGAAAGTGGGCGAGTTTGTGTTTTACGAGGCGATCGCCGATGAGGGTGCAAGGCTGCAAATTTTGGGCAAAATCTCCGACCGCTGCCTGATCGACCATCTGCCCGACCGCATCTTTGCCGACACCGAAATCAGCCCAGAGGCGATCGCCGCGCTAGTCGGGTTTTCCTACGCCAATCCCGAAATTTACGAAGTCACCGTCGAGGTAATTGGCTATTTTCACAAGGCGCTGGGCTTTATTAACCCGCGCCAAGCCCCCGACCCCGGCGCAAAGGTCTATCTTGCCAGCGACGAATGTTTGCGGCAAGTGCTGAACAAAAAGCAGCTTGGCGACGTGGGCGCGGCGCATTTGGGATCGCTGCTGCTGCGCGAGTCTGGGGCAGTGCCCGTGGTGGTGGATGTGAAAGAACTGGTTAGCACCCACATGGCAATTCTGGCGGGCACAGGGTCGGGCAAGTCTTATCTGGCGGGGGTGCTGGTGGAGGAACTTCTGTCGCCGCAAAACCGGGCCGCGGTGCTGATTTTTGACCCCCACGGAGAATATAGCACCCTGGCGGAAATGCAGGGGCACAGCAAGTTTTCAGCCGAAGACGGCTATGCACCCAAGGTGCGGGTGTTGACCCCGGATGATGTGCGGATTCGGGTGTCGTCGCTGGATTATTACGACGTGCTGGCGCTGCTGCCGGAGATGAGCGATCGCCAGCAGGCCATTCTCAGCAAGGCGTTTTCGCTGCTGCATAGCCACCGCAAGGGCGACTATCGCTGGACGATCAACGACCTCTACGCCGCCGTGGAGCAGGCTGACACCGCCACCGATGAAGAGGGCAATACAAAAATCGGCAGTTCTGCCGGGGCGCTGCAATGGAAGCTGGAAAAACTGGCGCGATCGCCCTATTTCCATACCTACGAGCATCTGTCGCCCCGCGACCTGTTTCAGCCCGGCCAGGTGACCGTGCTGCAAATGAACGAAATCAGCCAGGAAGAACAGCAGGTAATCTGCGCCGCCGTGCTGCGGCAGGCCAACCACGCCCGCATGAACACTCAAAAAGGCAACCTCACGCCCGACGACGAGAACTATTTGCCCTATCCGGTCTTCATCCTGCTGGAGGAGGCACACCGCTTTGCCCCGGCCCACGACCCCTCCCGCTGCAAAACCATTTTGCGGACGATCCTCAGCGAGGGGCGCAAGTTTGGATTGGGGGTGGGGCTGATTACGCAGCGGCCGGGCAAGCTGGATTCCGATGTGCTGTCGCAGTGCATGAGCCAGTTCATTATGCGGATTGTCAACCCAGTAGATCAGGACAGCCTGAAATATGGCGTGGAGGCGGCGGGGCGCGACCTGCTGAAGGAATTGCCCGCCCTGACGAAGGGCCAGGTGATTGTGTCGGGAGCCTGCGTGAATACGCCCGTGCTGTGTCGCGTGCGATCGCGCCATACCACCCACGGCGGCGAAACTCTGGACGCGCCCGCCCTCTGGCAGCAGCACTTCCAGGCGCACCAGATCCGCGCCCGCGAAATCGAGCAAGCGCCGCTAGCCGCCCGCACTCGCCCCAAAACCGTGCGCGGCGTGAGTATTGATTAGCGTTGATTCGGGGGAAGTGGGCGATTTCTTTGGAATGCTGCGCTAACGCCCGCTTATCCTGCTTCGCCAATCGTTTCGCCCAAATAGCTGGCGAGATAGTGGGTCATCAGGCGCTTGGTTTCAGCAATCAGGCGAGTGCGAAGGGGTGCGTCGGCCTTGAGCGAGAGCCACAGCAAATTGCCGACGGACTCTACCACCACCAGGGCGATCGCCCGCCGCTGTGCTGCATCCAGCCCTGGCCGTAGCCGCCCCAAAAAGTCTGCTAGGTCATCTACAATGCGGGCCTCGTAGGTGTCCATTTCGGCGATCGCCCCCGCCGTCATCAGCCCCAGCACCTGCTCAAACACAGCTCGATAGCCTGGCTGGTGGGTCATGAAATGGTCGAACGCTTCCACCACGCGATCGACATAATCCGCCAGGGGCATGGGTTCTGACACGGCAGCATGGAGGCTGGCAAAGAGTTCGTATTCTTGCTGCATGTAGCGATCGGCCAGTGCCTTCAAAATCGCCGCTTTGTCGGGAAAGAACTGATAGAGCGACCCGACCGGAACCTGGGCACGAGTGGCGATCGCCCTGGTGGTGGTTTGTTCATAGCCCTGCTCGATAAACAGCGCCTCAGCCGCGTTCAAAATTTGGCTGACCCGCTCCTGGCTGCGGGCCTGCTTGGGCTGGCGGCGCATGATGCCAGACGGGATATCTGGCAGGGGCACATCGGACGGGAGGGCAGTCATCGCAAGACCGAGAGAGACGACAGTGGAGCAGCGCTTGAGAAACGCTCCTTCAAAATCTTAGGGGACAACGGCTTGACAAAACATGAACATCATTCGTATTTTATAAACATGAACACTGCTCACTTTTTACTGCTCACTTTTTTTTGAAGCAGCGTCAATCCTGACTTTGCAATCTCGACCTTGCGATCCTGACCTCTCCACATTGACCTTATTGACCTTTTCCAGGAGTTTTTCTATGAAACCGCTGACCTCTGCGTATCCATCGATCACCGAGATCCGCCAACCTCTGGCAACCAACCCTTTTCCGTCCAGCGAGCGCGATCGCAATGTCCAGTTTTTGACGATGCTCAAGGCTTTCTTTTCGCTGCTGGCGGCCGATGCCGATACTG
Source organism: Thermoleptolyngbya sp. C42_A2020_037 (assembly GCF_015272455.1). Lineage (NCBI taxonomy): Bacteria > Bacillati > Cyanobacteriota > Cyanophyceae > Oculatellales > Oculatellaceae > Thermoleptolyngbya > Thermoleptolyngbya sp. C42_A2020_037. The sequence goes on along the minus strand of NZ_JACYLP010000052.1, from coordinate 2,050 downwards.
ACCTGACAGCCGTGGACGAACTGAGCCTGTCGCTGGTCGATAGCGATGCCTATCGACTGGCCGCGGCTGAGATGCAGCGCGATCCAGACGTTGCCGCGCTTATCCACGAGCGCTACCAGCCGCCCGCCCACGACCTCGATCGTTTGATTACTTATCCAATCGGCTCTCTGGGGCAAGTTTATGCAACGATGCTGCAAGACAGCGGTTTCGAGCGTATTGAGATGCCGCTGGATCTGACCACCGACACCGCCTATGTGGAATATCGCTGGCAGCAGACCCACGACCTCTGGCACGTTGTCACGGGCTTTGGCACAGATGAAATTAGCGAAATTGGGCTGCAAGCTTTCTATTTGGCACAGTTTCGGCTGCCGCTGGCGGGAATGCTGGTCGCCAATGCGCTCATCGGCACGACGCTGCTGACCCCCGAAGCCATGCCTGACCTACTGCGGGCGATCGCTCTCGGCTGGGAACTGGGAGAACAGGCTAAACCTCTGTTTGCACAGCGCTGGGAGGAGGCATGGGAAAAGCCCGTGCGCCAGTGGCGGGCAGAGTTGGGGCTGCCGCTGGAGGGCGTGTTGGGGCGATGAAGATAGACAATGAGCCAGGTTTTGGGCAGGGTTTCAAGCCTGGGGAGACCACTATAAATATGAAATCGAATATGAAATCGTCCTCGTGCTGTCTTTGGCTATGGATGCTTCGGAGTAGCTATCCCTGGGGTGGGCTATTGTTGCAACTGATCCGGCTGCTGTGGATTGGCAACGAGCGGCGATCGCGCGAACGACTGCGCCTGTGGCGGCTCTGGCTGCGGATTGATTTTGCAAACCTGCTGGCGATCGCCATCGACCTGACGCAGCCTGAGTTCTGGGTATAGCCTTACTGCTCACACACGCGGACTCTAGGAAGGGCGATCGCCCTTCATCTCTTTGCACCCGTACCTTTCGGCGATCGCCCTTCATCTCTTTGCACCCGTACCTTTCGGCGATCGCCCCTCATCTCTCAGCACCCGCACCTCTGGGCGATCGCCCCCCGACACCTTTCGGAACCTCGAACTACTGACCCAAATCTACCGCGACTTAAAGTTTGCATCTTACCCAAACACTGTTGGGACTTTTTGGCTTGACCCAGATCTCGAAGAACCAAGCCTCTGCAAGTAGGGAGCGTTGGCGTAAGCCCTGCGGAGCAGCCATCGCCTACCCACCGACAAGCTGACAGAGCCAGAACGCTGAGGGCTAACGTTCCGGTTGAGCGGCTGCAAGTAACCTCTGCATCATCACCAAAATCTTTCCTCAGTCCGCTCCGACCGGGTTGTTAGCTCTCGCTATCATCAATCTCTATGAATAAAAAGTTTGCAATGCCATTCTCGTCACAAAATCCGTCTAAATTATCGAGTGCTTGAAGAGTGGCAGGAATAGAAACCCTTCGATCTGTTCCATCTAAACTTGTGAGCGTAACTCTTCCATTCGAGATCGGCAGATAATTCCCTTTTTTGTGTTGACAAGCAGTTTGTAACATTGACATCAAGTTTTTTTGTTTCCCAGGACTGGAACGCACCAGCTCTTTAAGTTCAGAATCTTTCCACAATAATTTGGAGTCTCGATATGCCTTATCAAATTGATACGTGTCTTTATGCCAAATGCAAGTAGATGCCCAAGAGTCAAAGTGGGGTGGCTCTTTTCCAGGTTTTTTCCCAAGTATAAAGAACTCCCAAATAGCAGCCTGCTTTATCCATTTTGATTGCCGCTGTAGTTGATCACTGAAGTGAGAGATACCTGATTTTTTTTGAAAAGAATCCCAAGATTTATCAAAACGTATCCACTTCGCCTCAAAAAGACATATTCTGGCAGCATTTTTATGCTTTACTACAATCATTGCATCACAACCAAATTTCCCTTCATGATGTGTCGATAAGGTTTGTGAATAAGCAAAACAAGGTAGTCCACGATAGCGCCAAAAATCTCTAATTCCCTTTGTCAAATTAGACACATAATCCCTCTCACCCAGAAGTGTTGAATTGAGACATAAAACTTTACATTTGACCCTATGAAGCTCC
>NZ_JACYLP010000004.1:0-29797 GCF_015272455.1 Thermoleptolyngbya sp. C42_A2020_037 | reverse complement strand
AAGAACGAAGAGGGAAGAACGAAGAGGGAAGAACGAAGAGGGAAGAACGAAGAGGTTCTGTTTTTCGTTCTTCGTTTTTCGTTTTTCGTTCTTTCCGCCCTATCACTCTCCCACCACCGTCACCTCCACCAGCGTATTGTCACTGGGACGCGCAATCCCGCTATCTAGGGCTGGGCGGAACTGCAAGCCCGTCTGCGCTAAACATTGCACCAGCTCCGTGTAAGCATAGTTTGTGGGCGCGGGCTGCTGCACCTCGGCGCGAGACACGCGCCCGTCTGCCTCGACCGCCAGCCGCAGCGTCACGGGTGCGCCAAAGCCCGCCACACTGTCCGGAAAAAGTGGGCAGGAGTTGGGCTGAGTTGGGTCGGCGAGGACGCTAATGCGGCTGGTCAGCAGTTCGGCATTTTCTTCGGGGATGTCGGCTGTTTCCTGCGGCGACAAGTGGCGCACGGTCGCCACGCTCAGCGTCAGGCTAGTAGGCGTGGGCTGGCGACCAATCACCACTTCGCCCAGGTCGTCTTCTGGGCCGGTGTCTGGGCCGCTGGCGGGTGTGTCGATGCCCGGTGCGCCACTGCCCGGAACCGGATTTGCAGCCGCGTCTCCAGGGTTATTGACCGGGTTGCCGCCCTCAGTTGGGTTTTGTCCTGGCGTGGGGAAGGGTGGCTCGGTGGACTCGCTGGGCTGGCTCACGTCAGGAAAAGGGCGTGGAGGCGGCAAAGGCTCTCGCCCCAAGACGGGCGGCGGCTCCGGCGGAATAAAGGGAGACGGCTGCACCGGGACGGGCGACGGCCGCTGGGGCGCTGGCGTGGGGATGGGCGTAGGTGTTGGGATGGGCGTTGGAGGTGACACCACTGGAGGTGATGCGATCGGGCTGGGCGGTGGTGTTTCCACGGGCGCAGGGGCAGGGGCAAGCACCGCAGGCGGGATGGCAGCGGGCGCAGGCGGCGGTGGGTTCACCGGAAAAGGGGACGGCGCTGGTGTCGCAGCAGGGGGCGGAGCAGGCACTTCAGCCGGGGCTGGGGCGACAGGGCTGGCAGGCACGGTTGCAGGATCAGGAGTCGTGTCTGGGGCGATCGCCCCTACATCCACCAGTTCAATCGGAGTCGCCGCGCCCCCCCCTCTAGATCGCTCAACGGCAGTCTTCAGCGAGGGCAGCACCGCCAGCAGCAATAGAACATGCAGCACCACCGACCCCGACCACACCCGCGACCACAGCCCCGCCGGATCTTGATGCCGCCGCTGCACGGGCACTGGAAACGGAGAAAAATCGCTGGTGGCGGGGGAATGCGTCATGGGGGAATGCAGGGGGCGTGCATCATCTGGGAAGTGTTAGGAGGGCGATCGCAAAATGCTTCAGCCGAATCATTTAACTGCCCAGCATCGTCAAACTGGAGCTTCAGGACGAAAAAGCGGGAAGCGATATCCCACCCGATCATAACGAGTTGTAACGAAATAGACGGCTTGTCGTCTCAGATGTCCTCATCCGGTTTCGACCTACATCGTTTGTATGCTGCGAAGCTAGAGCGGGCCAGGGATTCGCGATTGCTTTCGGCTTCCAAAAATCTTAAAAAATAGTTAAGAACCTTTAGAAATATAAATGCAGATTATTGAGAGGCCAAGAAGTTTCAACTTTTAGCTTATTGAATCGGTTTCATTCCCTGATATATTTTGTCTTGAACCCGTGATCAGGGCAGTTTGCAGGTCGCTCAACGTCAAGTCTGTTCAACCCTTTGCCCTGAACATAAAGACTTTGTTAATGCCAGTCCGCTGCGCTGGAGATTATGCCCTGAGAGCGCGGCTAGCGGTATGTCGCCTGTGTCGTGTTGCACAGGCAGGGTTTCGTACGCTCTGAAAACAGTGATTCACAGGAAGGGAAACGATGTCTTATTCGCAAACCAAGACCCAGGCAAAAGCTGGGTACCAGGCTGGGGTTAAGGACTACCGCCTGACTTACTACACCCCCGACTACACGCCCAAAGACACGGACATTCTGGCCGCCTTCCGCGTCACCCCTCAGCCCGGTGTGCCGCCCGAAGAAGCGGGTGCAGCCGTTGCGGCTGAGTCCTCGACTGGCACCTGGACGACCGTGTGGACTGATCTGCTAACTGACCTCGATCGCTACAAGGGTCGTTGCTACGATATCGAACCCGTTCGCGGCGAGGACAATCAGTTCATTGCCTACATCGCCTATCCCCTGGATCTGTTTGAAGAAGGCTCTGTCACCAATATGCTCACTTCCATTGTGGGCAACGTGTTTGGTTTCAAAGCCCTGAAGGCGCTGCGTCTAGAAGACCTGCGGATTCCCGTCGCCTACCTGAAGACCTTCCAAGGCCCACCCCACGGCATCCAGGTCGAGCGTGACAAGATCAACAAGTACGGTCGTCCCCTGCTGGGTTGCACCATCAAGCCGAAGCTTGGTCTGTCGGCAAAGAACTACGGTCGTGCCGTATACGAGTGTCTGCGCGGCGGTCTAGACTTCACCAAAGACGACGAAAATATTAATTCCCAGCCCTTCCAGCGCTGGCGCGATCGCTTCACCTTCGTGGCCGAAGCCATCCACAAAGCCCAGGCTGAAACGGGCGAAATCAAAGGTCACTATCTGAACGTGACCGCCGCCACCTGCGAAGAAATGCTCAAGCGGGCTGAGTACGCCAAAGAACTCAACATGCCCATCATCATGCATGACTTCCTGACCGCAGGCTTCACCGCCAACACCACCCTATCCAAGTGGTGTCGTGACAACGGCGTTCTGCTGCACATTCACCGCGCCATGCACGCTGTGATTGACCGCCAGAAGAACCATGGGATGCACTTCCGCGTACTGGCAAAGTGTTTGCGGATGTCGGGTGGTGACCATATCCACACCGGAACCGTGGTGGGCAAGCTAGAGGGCGACAAAGCGGTCACCCTCGGCTTCGTGGACTTGCTGCGTGAAAACTATATCGAGCGCGACCCCTCCAAGGGCATCTACTTCACGCAGGACTGGGCTTCCATGCCGGGTGTGATGGCAGTTGCTTCTGGCGGGATTCACGTCTGGCATATGCCCGCGCTGGTGGAAATCTTCGGCGACGACGCAGTACTTCAGTTTGGCGGCGGCACGCTGGGTCACCCCTGGGGCAACGCACCGGGTGCAACGGCAAACCGTGTTGCTCTGGAAGCCTGCTTACAGGCTCGCAACGAAGGTCGCGACCTGATGCGCGAAGGCGGCGACATCATCCGCGAAGCTTGCCGCTGGTCGCCCGAACTGGCTACTGCTTGCGAACTGTGGAAGGAAATCAAGTTCGAGTTTGAGGCGGTGGATACCGTCTGATGAGAAGGGCTGACAGGTGAGGAATAGGGAATGGAATTGATGCTTGGTTTACGCTCTCAACCCCGAATTGAGGGTATAAGTATTAGCACTCATTCTTTATTCCTCAGCGTTCAACCTTTCACCCCCTCGGGGTCAACTGCATGGATCTTAGACAGATCGCAAAGGAAACGAGCAAGACGCTAATCAGCTACCTGACGTTTCAGGCAATGCGGACGGTGATGGCTCAGCTCAGCGAGACTGATCCACCCCGTGCCCTACGGCTGCATGAGTTCTCTCGCCGCGAACGGATCGAAAACAGTGAGTCCTACCTCCAGGCTCTGTTCAAAGAGGATCAGGCCCTTGCCTTTCGGATTTTGACCGTGCGAGAGCATATTGCCGAGGAAATTGCTGACTTTTTGCCAGAGATGCTTCGTACAGGCATCCAACAGGCAAATACGGAGCGACGCTGTGAGCAGCTTGAGCGAATGACGCAGCTTGACCCCGGTGCTACAAGTACCCATCCAGAACAAGATTCAACGTCTGAAGACTAGAGAATAGAGGAATCCATGAAGACTTTACCCAAAGAGCGCCGTTACGAAACCTTTTCCTATCTGCCTCCGTTGACCGACGCACAAATTGCCCGTCAGATCCAGTACACGCTCGACCAGGGTTATTTCCCTTGCATCGAGTTTAATGAAGATTCTGCGGCTGAGATGCACTATTGGACGATGTGGAAGCTGCCATTGTTTAATGCGACTTCTCCTCAAGAGGTGCTGAATGAGGTGCAGCAATGCCGTTCAGAATTCCCGAATTGCTATATCCGGGTGGTTGCGTTTGACAATATCAAGCAGTGCCAGGTGATGAGCTTCATTGTTCATAAGCCTGGTAATAACAACAACTACGGCGGCGGCTATCGCTACTAATGCTGGATTGGTTAATGCCTGGTTGATTGGTTGCTAGAGTTGCGAATTAGCAGGGAGGTGTTGCATGGTCAGTTCATGCAGCACCTTCGCTTTTGTGGAGCGGTATCGCCCGACTATCGAACGCTCCTCATCCCACCGTTACATCCAGCACCATCATCAGCACAAAGCCCACCATCACTCCGACTGTTGCGGCTTTTTCATAACCCAGACGGTGTGATTCGGGAATAATTTCATCGCTGATGACAAACAGCATTGCGCCCGCTGCAAAGCCCATCGCCAGCGGCAAGATTGCTGAAAACAGAGAAACCGCCATTGCCCCCAAGATGCCACCCACCAGTTCCACCAGGCCTGTGAGCAAGCTGATGAATAGCGCTCTGGGCTTGGAATAATTTTCAGACAGCAGCGAAATAGCGACCACCAGTCCCTCTGGAATGTTTTGCAGGGCGATGCCCAGCGCTAGCGCAATGCCATTGGAAATATCGTCGCCGCCAAAGCCTACGCCGACTGCGAGACCTTCAGGAAAATTGTGAATGGCGATCGCCATCACAAATAGCCACACTCGCTTCAGGTTTACAGCACTGCTGCCCTCGCGCCCCTTAAAAAAGTGTTCGTGGGGGAAATAGCGATGGCTCAGCCAGAGGAAGAGTCCGCCCAGCCCGATGCCCAGCGACACGATCAGCGCGGCATAGACATTGCTACCCGTCCTTTCAGTTGCCGCCTCCAGCCCTGGAATCACCAGCGAAAATGCCGTTGCCGCCAGCATTACGCCCGCCCCAAAGCCCAGCATGATGCCCTGGGTGTTTTTGCTAATTTTTTCAAATAGGAAAATGGGCAGTGCGCCTAGACCTGTGGCAAGGCCCGCAATGCCGCTGCCAAGGATACCGAGGGTAATGGTGTCGAGGGAGTCGAGCATGGGAAAGAACGGTAGAGATTGAGGAAGGCAATGGGGCGATCGCCGCTGGTTATTTCAGCATCTCCGCGTTATTCCAGCACTTCAACCTTTGGTCATTCAAACCTTTTATCACTCATACCGTCGGCCGCGCCATTGTGTGGGTTTGCGGCTGGCAGAGCGTAGGATGCGGAGGGCAGCTAGCGGATCAGCGAAGGGAGAGAGCCAGAAAGCGAGAGGAAAGCGGCTGCCGGGGCGATCGTAGGCGGTGCGGATGCCGAACTGGGTGCCGAGGCGCAGCAGGAGCAAACAGAGGTTGAGTGCCAGCAGGGCAAGGAACGTTAGTGAGGCAGCGGTGGAACGGATAGCCAGAATCGTTAGCACAGCCGGAACCAGCAGCCAGGGCAGCGCCTGCACCAAAAGCAAAAACGCCACATCGCTCCAGGTTTGGGCAGGGGTGCTGGCATCTTTGAGGTCGAGCGATCGCCCCCATTCGCGCCAGGTTTCGCCCATGCCCTCGTACATGCGGACTTTGAGCAAGTTAGAGCCGTCGAGAAAACCGACCTTTGCGCCGCGTCGTGCTGCCTCGCGTACTAGAGTCACATCATCACAAAAGGACTGGCGGGCGCCGGTGTAGCCGTCGAGGGATTCCAGGAGCGATCGCCGAATCAGACAACACTGACCATTCGCCATCGTGCGCTCAGGCGCGTCGGCCGGACTCCCCGCCGCCCCAAACCGATAGATCAGCGTCATCAGCAGCGCAGGCTGTAGCCACCATTCCCCTGGCTGCTTCAGGATAAATCGCGGTGCGAGGGTAATCAGGTCATACTGCTCCGCCTGGGCCGCCTGGAGAAGCGCTGGAATCAATCCCGGCTGCGGCTGCGTGTCTGCATCGATGCCGAGAACCCACTCGCTGTGGGGGCTGCTGTGCAGATATCCAGTGTGCAGCGCCCAGGGGCGACCGACCCAGCCCGCAGGCAGCGGATCGTCATACACGACGCGAAATCGCGGGTCTCGCTGAGCCGCCGCTTTCACCAAATCCACCGTGCCGTCCTGAGAATGGCTATCGACGACGATCGCCTCTCGCAGCTCATAGCCCTGGCGCGTCAGCCCGTCGAGGCAAGGCTGGAGGCGATGTGCTTCATTCAGCGTGGGAATGACGACGCTAACGGTTCCCAGCATGGCGGGCGTGGCGTTCTGGGGACGCAGCGGGGAAGCGCGACGGGCAGCGCTGAGCAGACGAGTCAGCAGGATTGCAGCAGCAGGAAGCTGGATGACCAGGAGAAACAGGGCGATCGCCCCCAATCCGCCCGCCAGCCCAGCCTCCCATGCCGTCACCTCTAGCCCGCTCAATTGGCGCTCACCCCAACGCGCACTGAGGGCTTGCGAGAGGCTTCGGTGGTGGCCGATTTTTCACTCAGCAAGTAGCTCTGCCGCCAGCACAACACCGCCGGAATCACGCCCAACAAAATACCCAGCAGCACCGGAATCCAGAACCCAAAGGCGAGGCTCATCACCATTGCAAAGGCGAAGTTGCCCAGATAAACCGTCAGCGGAAAGTTCAACTGAGTGGCTTGAGGCTTGGCAACAGTGCGCCCCCACAGCAGCACCGCGACCGTCATAAACACCGCTCCCGTGCCCAGCCAGCCGACGAAGTTTTGGTACGGCATTCCAAAAAATGCGCCGGGCTGATGCCAGTACCAGAAGGGCATTGCAGTCTGGCTCATGGCGGGGTCAAGCACAAAGTCCCAGGAGGTGAGCAGGAGTGTGCCCAGGAACACTGCCGCCGCGCCCCGCGCAACGGTCAGCAGTCCAGAAGTCGGCTTGTCGGTTTCCAGCCCAGCCCGCGCCAGCAGGTAGGATGACAGCCCCAGGTAATACCAGGAGAGGGGAATTGTGAAGGGAACCAGTCCGTTGATTTTGTAGCCCAGTCCGCTGAGATAGCTGTAGTGTCCAAAGGGAAAGCCCGTGCTGGTGCCCAGCAGTTCACTGGTGAGAGACAACCCCACAGAGCAGACCAGGAACGTGAGCCACGCCCGTAGCCCCAGCGTGCGATAGGCATAGATCGAAACGGCGATCGCCCCCAGCAAGATGTACACCACACCGCCGCCCGCCATGCTCCAGCGAAACAGCGTTTGCCCAGCAGGCACATGGGTCAAAAATTCGGGATGGGGCATGACCAGCAGCAGACCCGCTAGCCCAAACGCCATCGCCACCAAATGCCCAATCAAACACGCCCGCTCAATTCCAACCAATCTCTGCATAGTTGCTCCGTGTAGGCTTGCGCTCAGTCTAGTAGGCTTAACGTATTGCTTGAGCTAATCAATCGACCATCAACTGAACCGATAGAGTACGCAAGAACCCGCCGTCTACCAAATCCTAGAATCCAAGCAGCGTGGGCGGATTGCAGCGCTAAAGAATTCTGGAGGGAATACGGGACGCAGGAAATCTGACACTTACGATTCTGCGACTACGACTTTGAAGATTTAGGGACAGTTGATAGCAATAACAGCTTTTATAAAAATTAAAAAATTAGGAATTCCGAGTGCATCCTAACGCAGAATAATAAGGTTTGTAAATTTATCTCTGACCTAAGACGATTGCTTCAAGGAACCGGGGTTGTCCAGTCTTCTGGTGTAGTCTTCTGGTGTAATAGTCTGAAGAGTCTGAAGGGCGATAGTTGGGAGCATGACGGACGTGGGAATCATCACAACGGGATTGGGGATTGCAGCAGGGCTGGTGGGACTGGGGGCGATCGCCTGGGAGGCACAGTTTCGCCGTCGTCCGGGCAATGCACTGGTACTCACTCCCGGCGAGTGGAACCTGGATGTCTACGAGCCGGATCGTTACGTGCTGGTGGGCGATGTGGAGTTTCGCAACCTGACCGAGCGGCTGGAAATCATGGTGCCTCATGTAGAAGCTGAGGTGACGCTGCTTTCCAAAGACTCCCTCGATGGCATCACGCACCGTATCTGGGTCACGCCGAAACACGCCGACGTGCCCGCCCGCGCCGATGGCTACTGGTTTGGCTATATCGTCAAAGTTGGCAAGACCACCCATGCCGAAGTAACGCTGGAAATCAAAGGCCCCGACCTCAGCAGCCTGCAAGCCGCCTGGGTACGCATTCACTACGTCACCTACGGGCCCCAAGGCCGCATTCCCAAAGTGCGCCATGTCATGGTGCCGCTCAAGTTTCCTAGCAGCGAAGACTCGCACCGTTGGCGACCCACTGCCGCCGCCGACGTGCTACCCATCCGCACCCACCTGCTGACCCATCTGGATGATCCCGTAACGGTGGTGAAGCGCTATGTTATGCCCCACGCCCAGCCCAGCGACGTAGTGACCATTGGCGAAACGCCCGTCGCCATCATGCAAGACCGCTTTCATCATCCCTCGGACATTAAACCTGGCTGGCTGGCCAAGCGCCTGTGCTATTACTTCTTGCCCACCTCCAGTCTGGCCACGGCCTGCGGAATGCAAACGCTGGTGAATATTGTGGGGCCGTGGCGCGTGGCGGGGGCGTTTTTGGTAGGGGCGATCGCCAAAAAGTTCCTCAAAAAACCGGGCTTGTTTTACCAGCTTGCGGGCGAACAGGCGCGACTGATCGACGACGTGACGGGCACACTGCCGCCCTACGACCAATTCATCGTGCTGGGACCCGAAAATCCGCAGCAGGTGGTTGACCAGATCAAGCGCGAAACCGGACTGGCGGCGGCAATCGTCGATGTGAACGACCTAAAAGCTGTAAAAGTGCTGGCCGCCACCGCCGGACTCACCGATGAGTTTCTGACCCAAGCGCTGATCAGCAACCCCGCCGGAAACGCCGACGAGCAAACCCCCGTCGTCCTCATCCGCCCCATGAAAGGCTGATTTACGAAAAGCTGATCTATCCCAATCCAAAATCCAATATCCAAAATCAATCCCTATCCCACGCTCCTGACCTCAGACTTGGCAGGTTCAAACAGTCGCCGTGCCTCCGGAGTGCCCACATAGCGCCAGTGCCAGGGTTCGTACTGCACGCCCTGGGGATTATTCTCAGGAAAAGACAGCTCAAAGCCGAACTCGGCCGCGCGGCGCGTAAGCCACGCATAGGCCGCTGTTTTGCCAAAAGCCTGGCTGATGTCCATCGCCCGCGCCAGCCCATCCGACAGGTCAACAGCGTAGCCTGTGTGATGCTCACTGTGGCCAGGAGGAGCCACGGCCCGTGCTGCTGCTTCGGCTGAGCCGTATTGATGCGTTTTCAGGCGAAACAAGCGAGTTTGCCGCTCATAATCCCGAAAGCCTGACACGGGCACAATCCATACGCCCTCCAGTCGGGCCGCGTCGATCATCTTCAGCAGTGCCAATCCCGCGTCGGTGTGCAGTTGCTCAAACCGCTGGGCTACATCCTGGGAATAGCTGGCGACGACCATTAAATCGGCTGGGTCGGCTTCGGCAAAGGCGAAGTGTCCGTAGCGGGGCAGGGGACGGGGGGCCCGACCTTCGTCACGGTCCTCGGTGCGACTTGGGGGGCTTGCGGGTGATGAGGAGGCGATCGCCCCTTCTGCCCCTTGCATCACGGTCTGACCAGTCTGGCTCTCCAACCAAGGCAGACGACCAACGCGCAGCGCCAACGGATTCCAGACTGAGGGGTTCCCCAGCGAATGCAGACCCAATGCCCCCAGCAAAACCCCCAGCCCCAGCAACAGCGGTAGCCAGAACCGCCTAACCCACCGCTTCAAAGCATGGGGCGATCGCCCGCTGGTTGACGCACTGCGCCAGCCCAGTGGTCGCGAGCGTACCCAGACCGTCGGCTTGGGCGGCTTGGGCGATTCAGTCGGTTGTGAAGAGGAGGTCGCGGGTTGGGTCATGACAGATTCCAGGAATCATCGGGACAGGAATCGCGGGGGCAGGACTTATCGAGCAACAGAATCCAGCGGCGCAGTGCCCGGTACAAACGCGGTGAGGGCATCCAAACAGCGATCGCGCCCATTGCAGCCAGACTCGGCCCTGGCCACAGGAAACTCGCAGCCCTGCGCCATCTCGCTTTCGACAGGCGGAAACAGCGCGACGGCGTGGGGCACGGGGCGGGGCGTATAGTCCACCAGCAACTCATCTCCGTGAGCCAGCGACGCACTTGCGCCGGAGTCGAGCATCACCACCTCCCGCAGCCCCGCCCGACTCAGCAACTCGCCCAGCGCCACGGAATCGATCCGCTCCTTGGACACGCCCACCACGGGTTGCGCTGCCTGGTCGATGCCCCAAAATGCCCGGTGGCGGGGCACGTCAAACCCAAACAGGTCGCGGAACGTTTCGGGCGATCGCCCCTTTCCATCCTTCACCAGCCACGCCCCGGCGACAAAGGCATCCGTCACGTCGGGCATCAGCTTGCGAATTCCTGCCAGCGTATTGTGCAGCTGCGGGTCAAAAGGGATAAATTTCACCCCGTCCGGGCCAACCAGCACCAGCGGCCGGCCGCCGATTTTGGAAATATCCCAGGCACTCCCCGGCACAAACTGCCCTGTGTTCTGGCTATAGACCGGGCCGATCATGACGTTGGAATCGAGATACTTCATCGAAAAGAAGCCGCCATCTACCGCAGCAACGGCGGGCGTGTTGGCGATAATTTCAGACACTTGATAGCGGCTGTCAGCGTGGAGCGTCACCGGGCGGCCGCCAGAAAACAGCACCAGCCGCACGCCGTCTAGCTCTAGCTGGCGCTTGCGAACCGGAGCCGTGAAGTTGAAGGCGCTGCCCGGAGGGGGCAAGGGTGCGCCGCCGTCGGTCTGGGCGATCGCCAGCGACAGTTTCGACTGCCCCAATCGGTCGATGCTCAGCAAATCCTCCGACTCGCTGGCAAACCGATCGACCTGGTTGCTCATCGTCAGCGCCGAGCGATAGCCCGCCCGCCGCACCGCCGCCTTTACCCGCTCGTCATAGTTGCCTTCGGGATAGACAAAGTGCTTCACCGAAACGCCCAGCTTTTCTTCCAGGATGCGCTTGGATTCCGTCACTTCCCAGCGCAGTTCGTGGTCGTCCAAATCAGCCAGGTTTTTGGGATGGGTGATGCTGTGGGAGGCGATCGCCACCAGCGGATCGGCCGCCATCTCGCGCAGTTGTGCCCAGGTCAGCCCTGGTCGCCCATAGTTGCGCTCGACCTTGCCCGTGTAAATCGCAAACACGCCGGGATAGCCATACTGCTTCAGCAGCGGGTAAACGTGTTCGTAATGCCCCAAGTATCCATCGTCAAAGCTCAGCAGCACAGGCTTCGGTGGCAGCGGTGCGCCCGTGGCCAGGTGCGCCACCAGTTGATCTAGATGAATCGGAGTCAGCCCATTGTCCCGAATCGCTTGCAGGTGCGCTTCAAACTCTGCCGGGGTGACATCAAAAAACACCTCTTTGCGGGGCAGCACGTCGTGATACATCAGCACGGGCACGCGCCCCAGCCGCGCCTGCGGGTGAATTTGGGGAAAGGGAGCCGCCAGCGGCAGCGCCGTCAGCAGATTGCCCACGCTGGAGAACAACGGCGCTGAATGCCCCGCAGCGTGGCTCGCCGAACGCTCGACTACCCCAGTTTCCTGGGCAACGAGCCGATTCACCGGGCACTCGGTTCCGAACCGCTTCACCCCAGATTCTACGGCTCTATCTGACGGCTCCGCAGCGCTGCCTACGCCCAGCCCACCCAGCGACAGGCTACCTGCCAGTGGTAGGGCGATCGCCCGCGTGATCCATCTCTGCGTCACTCCTCGAACCCCGGCTAGGGAGCGCTCCCTCAGCCCAACGAACCCGCCCCGTCTGCGAGACCGCGCCATAGCGATTCAGTTATAGAAATACATCTGCCGCTACATGTAACGGATTGCGAAGCCGATCCCAGGTGCGCTAGCCGACATCTACCAAAGCTTCACCCGTTGCTAATTTTTTCTTAATCTTTCTCCAAACACTGCTGATCGTGCCTTTTCCCGTATCTTTACTGGATCTAGATTGCATTCGTTAACAATCGAAGCTCAGCGGGCACTCTAGGGCTGTGCTAAGGCTGTGCTGGCGTAATTCGCACATGACCCCATGACATAAAAGATAGGTGAATAGGTATAGCGAATAAGTACAGCGGGGTGCGGGTAAATGGATTACGAGCGATCGCGCTGAATGAATGCAACCGAGTGAAATGCGAGAGGCTTGAATGAACGTCGTTCCGACCGAAATTCCCGACGTGCTGATCCTGGAACCCAAGGTGTTTGGGGACAGTCGCGGCTTTTTTTTTGAGAGCTACAACGAGCAGGTTTTTCAGGATAAAACCGGGCTAAACGTTCGGTTTGTGCAGGACAACTATTCCCGCTCTGCCAAAAACGTGCTGCGGGGAATGCATTATCAAATTCAGCAAACTCAGGGAAAGCTGGTGCGCGTGACTGTGGGCGCTATCTTCGATGTGGCGCTCGACTTGCGAAAATCATCGCGCACCTTTGGCATGTGGGTGAGTTGCGAACTGAGCGCGGAGAACAAGCGGCAGCTTTGGGTTCCGCCGGGTTTTGCCCACGGGTTTATGGTGGTGTCGGACGTTGCCGAAGTGCTGTATAAAACGACGGACTATTATGCGCCGCAGCACGAGCGCAGCATTCTGTGGAATGACCCTGATTTGGCGATCGCCTGGCCGCTGGAGGGCGAACCGATTCTCTCTGCCAAAGACCAGGCAGGTACGCCATTTTGCAAGGCGGAGGTGTTTGCATGAGCCGGATTTTGATTACGGGCGCAACCGGGCAGGTGGGGCAAGAACTGGTGCGATCGCTCTGTGCCATTGGGGACGTGATTGCGTGCGATCGCACTCGTATAAACCTCGCCGCGCCAGACACGCTCAAGCAAACGATCTACGAACTCCGGCCGGACGTAATTGTGAATGCGGCTGCCTACACTGCGGTAGATAAAGCAGAACAGGAAACGGAACTGGCAAATACCATCAACAGCATGGCTCCAAAAATCCTGGCGGAATGCTGCAAGGAAATAGGTGCATCCCTCATTCACATTTCCACAGATTACGTATTTGACGGCACGAAGAATACGCCCTATCTCGAAACTGACACGCCCAATCCCGTTGGTGCGTATGCCAAGTCGAAGCATTTGGGCGAAGTGGGGATTCAAGACGTACTGGGCGATCGCCCCAATCAGTACATGATTTTGCGAACGTCCTGGGTCTACGGTGTATCTGGCACTGGGAACTTTGTGAAAACCATGCTGCGCGTGGGCAGTAGCCGCGAAGAACTGCGCGTGGTCATGGATCAAATCGGCAGCCCCACCTGGGCAGCGGATCTGGCGAGGGCGATCGCTGGCTTCACCGTCCGTGCCCTCAATGCATCTACCGTACCCCCCGCAGCCCCCATCGGCGGCATCTACCACGTTACGAATACGGGCGTGATTAGCTGGTACGACTTTGCAGTCGCGATTTTTGAAGAAGCCGAAGCCCTGGGCTATCCGCTCACCGTGCAGCGCGTCGTCCCCATCACCACCGACGAATATCCCCTGCCCGCGCCCCGCCCCGCCTATTCCGTGCTGTCGGGCAAAAAGACCGCCGCCCTGCTCGGAGACTATCTCCCCTACTGGCGGCAAAGCCTGCGGCGAATGCTGGTAGATCTGCACGCTTCTGTTCCCGCTCATTCCTGACCCCCATTCCTAACCTTTGGTGAACCCCATGAAAGCCATCGTTCTCTCTGGCGGCAAAGGCACGCGCCTGCGTCCCCTGACCTACACTGGCGCAAAGCAACTGGTTCCCGTGGCAAACAAGCCGATTCTCTGGTATGGACTGGAGGCGATCGCCGCCTGCGGCATCACGGAAATCGGCATCATTATCAGCCCCGAAACGGGCGACGAGGTGAAGGCAAAAACAGGCGACGGCAGCCAGTTTGGCGCACAGATCACCTACATCCTGCAAGATCAGCCTGCGGGTCTGGCCCATGCGGTCAAAATCGCCCAGCCATTTTTGGGCGACGCGCCGTTTGTCATGTACCTGGGCGACAACCTGGTAGAAGGCTGTCTGGACGGACTGGTGGATCAGTTCAAGACCAACACGCTGGACGCGCTGACGCTGCTGTGCGAAGTGCCCAATCCCACTGCCTTTGGCGTGGCCGAGGTGGATGAAACCGGGCGCATCCTGCGTTTAGTAGAAAAGCCCAAAGTGCCTCCGTCTAATCTGGCGCTGGTGGGGGTTTACCTGTTTTCGCCCAAGATTCACGAGGCGATCGCCCAGATCCAGCCCTCAGCCCGTGGCGAGTTGGAAATTACCGATGCCATCCAAAAGCTGATCGATCTGAATCATAAAGTCGAGGCCTTTAAGCTCCAAGGCTGGTGGCTCGACACTGGGAAAAAAGACGACCTGCTAGAAGCCAACCGCCTCATTTTGGACAATTACTTGCAGTCCAGCATTCGCGGCGCTGTGGATGAGAGCAGTCAGATTTCCGGTCGCGTTGAGATTGGCGAAGGTTCCAAAATCGTGAACTCTACCATTCGCGGGCCTGTGTCCATTGGCAAGAATTGTCATATCGAAAACTGTTTCATCGGCCCGTACAGCAGCATTGCCGACGGCGTGACGCTGGTTGAGACCGATCTGGAACACAGCGTTGTGCTGCAACAGGCAAAAATCGTGGGCATTCACCAGCGCATCGTGGATAGCGTCATCGGTCAGCGGGCGAACCTGCGCGTTGCGCCCCAGCGGCCCAAGGCGCTGCGGTTTATGATTGGCGACGACTGCCAGCTCGACCTGGCATAGGGAATCGCGTAGTGTCTTGTTGAGGGAAGGGGTTCATCCCATCTCACCTCTGCTGACCTTAGGCATCCCAAAGCATCCCAAGATAACTCCCCAACCTAATTCATCTCTTACCCCTCCTATGACCTCCACCCTCCGCACCCCCCGCCGCATTCTGATCACTGGTGGCGCTGGCTTTATCGCGTCGAACCTGGTCTATCACTGGGCTGAGCAGTATCCGGGCGATCGCCTCGTCGTGTTGGACGCGCTCACCTACGCCGGCAACCGCAAAACGCTGGAGCCGCTGGAGACAAACCCCAATTTCCGGTTTGTGCAGGGCAATATCTGCGATCGCCCGCTGATTGACGCACTGCTGCGGGAAGAGGCGATCGACACAGTGGCCCATCTGGCGGCAGAATCCCACGTCGATCGCTCGATTCTCGGCCCGGCTGCGTTTGTGCAAACCAACGTCGTCGGCACGTTCACGCTGCTGGAGGCGTTTCGGCAGCATTGGGATGGCATGGGACAGCCCGACCACTTCCGATTTCTGCATGTTTCCACCGACGAGGTGTATGGCAGCCTGAACCCCGAAGACCCGGCGTTTAGCGAAACCACGCCCTACGCGCCCAACAGCCCCTATTCCGCCTCCAAAGCAGGCAGCGACCACCTGGCACGGGCCTACTTCCACACCTACGGAATGCCCACGCTGATTACCAACTGCTCGAATAACTACGGCCCGTTCCACTTCCCCGAAAAGCTGATTCCACTAATGTGCATCAATATCCTGATGGGGCGGCCGCTGCCCGTCTATGGCGATGGGCAGAATGTGCGCGACTGGCTGTATGTGGGCGACCACTGCCGAGCGCTGGATACGGTGATTCACCACGCCGCGCCGGGCGAGACGTATAACATTGGCGGCAACAATGAGGTGAAAAATATCGACCTGGTGCATAAGCTCTGTGACCTGATGGCAGAACTCGCGCCCAGTCTGCCCGCCGATCCCAGGTCGCTGATTACTTTTGTGAAAGACCGTCCGGGGCATGACCGCCGCTATGCTATCGATGCGACCAAAATCAAGTCTGAACTGGGCTGGCAACCCGCCGAAACCCTGGAAACCGGACTCCGCAAAACCGTGCAGTGGTATCTGGACAACACCGCCTGGTGGCAGCCCCTGCTCTCGGCTGAGTATCAAAGCTATTACCAAAAGGTATACGCAGCAAGGCTCGTGCAGGCGGGCTAAGACGACTTTAGCTGGCAGCAAAGTAAGATAAGGTAAGATGGGCGGCTACAGGGTTTGCCGCAACGCCAACGGCGCTACAGCAAACCCTGAGTACGTGGCTCCCGCACTGCCACACAGTGCTTTTCACATTCAATAAACCTCTCGCGTGAATCGTTGGGCGGCGATACTGCCCAACGACTCGCGCTCCCAGAAAAGCATTCATGCAAGAAGTCTAATGGACTATTGCCTCAGCTTGGGATGGTTTCGCAGTTGTTTGTGAATTTGCTTCCAGCGTTGTTTTTCGGCGAGTTGAGCTTGCTGATCTTGTCGCCGTTCCAGATAAGCTAGCTCGCCTTGGAGCTTTTGGTAGCTGGCGAGCCGTTTGGGGTCAAGCGTTCCGCTGGCGATCGCCCCTTGCACTGCACAGCCCGGTTCCTGATCATGCCGACAGTCGCGAAAGCGGCACTGAGTCGCCAGCGCTTCAACATCCTCAAAGGTTTGGCTGAGGCTGTCTTCGGTGGCCCAGGGCTGCAATTCACGCATTCCTGGCGTATCCAGCAAGAGCGCGCCAGAGGGCAACAGCCAGAGCGATCGCCCGGTGGTGGTATGTCGTCCCCGGCTGTCGTCGGCGCGCACGGCTTGCGTGGACTGGGCAGCGTGAGCTAGCAAACTATTGGTCAGCGTAGATTTGCCCACGCCAGAGGAGCCAAGCAGTGCCACCGTGTGTCCGGGTTGCAGGTAGGGAATGAGCGCATCAATGCCCTCGCTATGCAGAGCGCTGATGGCCACGATCGGCACGCCAAACGCCACCTCTTCTAGCTCAGCAAGGCGATCGCCAAAGTCAGGACACAGATCCGCTTTATTTAGGACGATCACAGGCCGTGCGCCGCTGTCCCACGTCAACATCAGGTAGCGCTCCACCCGTCGCAGGTTAAAGTCGTGGTCTAGGCCGGTCATGAGAAACACAGTGTCTACGTTCGCCGCGAGCACCTGTTCCTCGGTTTTGCTGCCAGCAGCCTTCCGCACAAACTCGCTCTGGCGAGGCAGCACGGCGTGGATGATCGCGTGACGGTCTGATGAGGAAGCGATGCCGTCTGGCGAGGCGAACGCCAGCGCCACCCAATCGCCCACCGCCGGAAAGCTGCGCGGATTCGTTGCCAGATGGCGAAATTTGCCGGAGACTTTAGCCGAGTATTCTCCTGCTTCGCAATAAACTTGATAGCGGCCACGATGCTCTTGAACCACGCGAGCAGGCACATAACCCGCTGCTCGATACGGCGAAAAGTGGGGCACAAAGCGATCGCTCCAGCCCAAGGCTGGAAGTGTCAATTGAGTTGTCATTGGATTTCTCTGTGATTCTGAGATTCTGAACGTTGAAGTGATGGTTCAAACCATCAGAGGTGAAACATCAGAGGCTCACAGAGGAAAAGTCCAATCGCTTGAAAATCCAATTGCTTGGAGTTTGGGTTCCTCTAGAGCCTGTATGAAAGCTGTGTAGCGCGATTCCATACTGACTCAGACATACCTGGCATCCTCCAAACGAAATTTTCTATGCAGCTCAAGCTAAGCTTCTATACCAATGTAACACGCTGTAATACAAACTGACAACACAGAGTTGCCGTCCAGGATTTCAGCAGATTGTATTCAAGCAAATCAATCCCAAAAAAATAAGGATGCGCCGCATGATACGCAGCACATCCTTGTTTCATACTTACACTTCATGTCACTTCACATGAGATCTCTTGCATGAATGCTTTGTCTGAGAGCGTGAAACGCTGAGCAGCGGTGCCACCCAACGATTCACGCAAAAGGTCTATAGTTGCTTCAACGGTCTTCAGCGGCACTCCGCCCGAAGCTAACGTAGCTTAAACCTGCACTTCAAGAGAGAGGCTCAAACAACCTCTCAAGAAAACGGAGCAGGACTCTGGATGGAAAAGCCACCTCAAACCCTACCCCGACCCGGATATTGCGCTCTCGAAAGGAACGTCTGATTTAGGTATAGCAAGGTCTTCGGGTCGGAACTGTGTTGTGAATCACGATCTGAAGGCGATCGCAACTCACGCCATGATCATGCAGTGCTTACTTACGATAGGTCAATCGCCTGCCTAGCCAACTTTGACTTGACTGGTGTCCACGTCTGTTGCACCATTCACGCCGCGAGCGATAGACACCGCACGGCTCAAGTAATCCTGGTTGGGCACTTCACCCTTCAGCACCACCTTGCTGCCCAACTGCGCTACCCACAGGCGCTCCAGATCGTCCAGTTGAGGATCTTCGTCGAAGGCCAGCGCCACACGCTTTGCCAGACCGCTCTCGTCAAACGTGCCATCCAGCCCAACCTTTTCAGGAGGGATGCCCGCCTCAGCCGGTGCAGGAGCAACGGAAGCGTTTGCAGGCTTCTTGCTGCCGGGAAATAGTCTACTTAGCCAACCCATAGTCTAGGCCTCTCAAAAATTTCAAAATAGTTCAATTTCAAGTGAATTCACGGCTTCTGGAAATACCCAACGTCGATTATGGGGTGAGTCCTCTGTTTTTGGGAGGGAAGCAAGGTTAATTTAATAATCTGTGCCAGTGTCCATCAGGCTTTGCAATCTGAAGGAGTGTCTTTCAGTGTTCAAGCAGGCTTGCTGAAAGTAGAGAGTTTCTGATATGCACGATTGATTTTGAAACTGAGATATTACGTTGTTTGAAGTTTTTCGAGGGTTTTCTGAATCTGGCAAAAGCGCTGCTGTAAACTAGTTTCGACTGCAAAAGGTTATGGTTCGGTCTGGTCAAGGGATTCAGCGTTTTGCGATCGCCCTGCCGCAGCCCGAACAGCATTACTCTGATATAACCCTGTCGCTAGATCGTTTGGAGCCTCTATATCCATGTCGCATTCAGTCAAAATTTACGACACCTGCATCGGCTGCACCCAGTGCGTCCGCGCCTGCCCGCTAGACGTTCTGGAAATGGTGCCCTGGGACGGCTGCAAAGCCGGACAAATTGCCTCCTCGCCCCGCACCGAAGATTGCGTCGGCTGCAAGCGCTGCGAAACGGCTTGCCCCACTGACTTCCTGAGCATCCGCGTTTACCTGGGTGCCGAAACCACCCGCAGCATGGGGCTGGCCTACTAGGTTCTACTGATTCCGCTAGAGTCTTGTTACAGCATTTTCTTGCCTCGTGAGGCACATACTGCCCTCACGAGGCAAGGGCTTATTGACCATCCGTGTGCCTCACTAGCTTCAAAAACGCTGTAGCTGGATTCTAGTTAATCAGGTTTTGTCTAAAACTTGTCTAAAGCAGGTGGTTTAAGGGACATTGCGCCCGCTCCATCGGTTTTTGGATACGCATAGCAACCACCAGCAGGAGGGCGATCGCCCTCCTGTTTTTTGTTGCCGATGGCTCCTAGCGCGATCGCCGGTCAAGCGATTATGACCAGCGCTGCATCCCTAGCTGCACTTTCTCCTAAACTAGATTGAGCATTATGAGCATGGGCAACCCCAAACACGTTCGGACAAGCCAGGAGACCAAAAACCATGTGCGGAATTGTGGGCTATATCGGGACGCAGACAGCCAGCAGCATTCTCCTGGAAGGACTCCGAAAGCTGGAGTATCGGGGCTATGATTCGGCCGGCATTGCCACCGTGTGGGAAGGGAAGCTGCATCGCGTGCGGGCCAAAGGGAAACTGTTTAACCTCCAGTCCAAGCTGGAGGGCGAAGAATTGCCAGGATTCGTCGGCATTGGGCACACCCGCTGGGCCACCCACGGCAAGCCTGAAGAGCACAACGCCCATCCCCATTTCGACATGGCAGGGCAAGTGGCAGTGGTGCAAAACGGCATCATTGAGAACTACCGCGAACTGCGCGAAGAACTGAAGCAGCGCGGCTATGAATTCGTCACCGAAACCGATACGGAAGTGATTCCTAACCTGATTGCCGAGTGCCTGCAAACAATGCGGCAGAGCGGCGAAGCAGAAAGACTGTATTCTCCGCTGACAGAAGCCGTGCGGCGCGTGGTGCAGCAACTAGAGGGCGCGTTTGCCATTGTGGTTTTGGCAGCAGACTATGCCGATGAGATTGTGGTGGCGCGACAGCAGGCTCCGCTGGTGCTGGGGTTTGGGCAGGGCGAGTTTTTCTGCGCGTCGGATGTGCCCGCGATTTTGCCCTATACCCATGCCGTCGTGCCGCTGGAAAATGGCGAAATGGCAACCCTGTCGCCGCTGGGGGTGGAGGTGTATACCTTCGCGGGCGATCGCCTCAAAAAGCATCCCCATCGACTAGCCAGCACCTCCCTCACCACCGAAAAGCAGGGCTTCAAACACTTCATGCTCAAGGAGATCTACGAGCAGCCCAGCGTTGTGCGAACCTGTTTGGAATCCTATGTCAACAGCGCGTGGACGGTCGCCAGCAGCACTAATCCGATTAACCTTGGCTTGCCGGACGATCTCTATACTGATCTGGAGCAGATTCATATCGTCGCCTGCGGCACCAGTTGGCACGCCAGCCTCGTCGGCAAGCACCTGCTTGAGCAACTGGCGCAGGTCCCCAGCCAGGTTCACTACGCCTCAGAATTTCGCTATGCCCTGCCGCCGCTGACCCCCAATACGCTGCTGATCGGTGTGACGCAATCTGGCGAAACCGCCGACACACTTTCTGCTATCCACAGCGAAAAAGACCGTCGCGCCAGTTTGTCCGAAGCCTACCAGCCGCGCTTGCTGGGCATTACCAACCGCCTGCAAAGCACCCTCACGCGCCTGGTCGATAGCGTCATCGATACCCACGCCGGAATTGAGATCGGGGTCGCCGCCACAAAAACCTTTATTGCACAATTGATGGCGTTTTACTGCCTGTCGCTGGATCTGGCCTATCGCCGCCAGACCGTTTCCCTGACGCGACTGGAGGAGTTGCTAAAACAACTCTGGCAACTACCTGCCCAGCTAGAGGCGCTGCTGGAAACCCAGGAAAAGCGGATCGAGGAACTGGCCCATGAGTTCGTGGAAACGCAGGACTTTATCTTTTTGGGGCGCGGCATTAATTTCCCGATCGCCCTAGAAGGCGCACTAAAGCTGAAGGAAATTAGCTACATCCATGCGGAGGGCTATCCCGCTGGCGAGATGAAGCACGGCCCGATCGCCCTGCTGGATGAAAAAGTGCCCGTGGTGGCGATCGCCATGCCCGGAACTGTTTACGAAAAAGTGCTGTCTAACGCGCAGGAAGCCAAGGCCCGCGATGCCCGACTGATCGGCGTGATGCCGCCCAGCGATCCGCACGCCGCCGAAGTGTTTAACGACCTGCTGCCTGTACCGGAAGTGGATGAACTGCTGTCGCCGCTGCTGACGGTGATTCCACTGCAATTTCTCGCCTATCACATTGCCGCCCGCCGGGGGCTGGACGTAGACCAACCGCGCAACTTGGCCAAGTCGGTGACCGTGGAATAGTCACGGGAAGCGTCACGGCTCAGAGCATGGAACCGGAGCGTCATTTCACGGCGACTTAACGGCGACTTAACGGCGACTTAACGGCGACTCCTGCGTCTGCGTTTGCGCTAACTCAGCGGCGAATGGTCAGGCCTGTCTCGAATCCAGACGGGGCGCGATATTGCTCCGCAGCGCTGGCGCGATCGCCCCCAAAATTCCGCCCAACCCGCTTCCCCAATCTCCCGTGCCACGCCTGTCCCCTGGTTTTGCAGCAGCACCGTAAACGCGCCCGCCCCCAGCCCATCCTGGGGAAACATGCGGTAGCAGGGCACCTCCGTCAGGCACGATTGAAACGTCGCTAACGGGGGCACGGACACGGGCGCAAACTGGGGAAACCGTTCCAGAAACCAGTCCATCACGCCCTCATTTTCGGCGGGGGAATAGGCGCAGGTCATGTAGGCGAGGTGTCCGCCAGGAGCCACCAGCCGCCCCGCGTTAGCCAAGATCCGCTTTTGCCGATTGGCGTTTTTGTTGATGGAAACCGGATGGAAGCAGCCGGGTGCGGTTTCGCCCTTGGCCAGGAGCGACTGCCCCGTGCAGGGCGCATCGACGATGACCAGATCCGCCGCCTGGGGCATTGCCTCCGCCAGCATCTGCGAATCCAAGCTGACGGCAGCCACCCGCTGCGGCGCAGTGTTTTCGGCGGGGGTAAAACATCGCCGCAGGTTCGACACTAGCGCCCCCATGCGCTTGCCGATGGTTTCGTTGCTCAGCAAGAGCGCAGGTTGCAGCGTTGTGCCCGCAAAGATGCCCTTGCCGCCAGGGGAAGCGCACAGGTCGATGATGACTTGGGGCGGCCCGCCTGCCTGCTCCCTCAGCAGCGTGATGGGGAAAATAGCGAACACCGACGAAAAATCCAGGCAGTAGAAATACCCCGCCTCGTGCCACGGATGAGCGCCCGGCCGCTCTCCCAGCGCCAGCCGATCGACGGGAGCGGGCTGCCAGGACACGGTGGGGGCGATCGCAAACGGCAAGGACTCCGGCCGCGGGCGACACCAGAGAATGCAGGGATGAAACGGCTGCGGCTGCGTCAGCGCAGTGACAAAGCGCCCCTGCTCCAGCGGATCATCAAATAACTGGCGGCTGAGCTTGAGCAGAAGGTTTGAGGGCTTTTCCACAGTGTCGATTTTGGATTTTAGATTTTGGATTTTTGGGTTGGGCATTTTCAGGGCTTCTGGCAATTTTATTTGTAGGAGAACCTATTCGGAGAACCGACAATCCTGACGACATGCCAACCAAAATCCCCAATCCAAAATCCCCAATCCAAAATTAAGCATTGGGAGTCACAGCGAGGTTGGCAACGGCAGACGGGTCATCCGAAACCGTAGCGGGGAGGGTGCGGGCGAAGGTCAGGAGGCGATCGCCACATTCATCTGCCGAACAGCCAGCTACATCAATGGGATAGCGAGGAACAGAACGGCGCGTCAGGTCGTAGGTGTAGGTTTTGTCGTAGTAGGTGAGCAGCAGGTCGAAGGCTTCGGGGAGCCGCCGCGCTTGCAGGAGGGCGATCGCCTCCTGGGTTCGCAGTCCGCCCAAGCGCTTGCGGATGCGCTCGGTGGCGGCAACTAGGTCGTCGGTCGAAAAGCCGCCATAGTCTCTGACCAAAATTTCTAGCCGCTCTGCCTGGGGACGCACCAGCTCCAGCACCGCCGCCCGATCCATCTGGCGAAACAGCGGCTCCGGCACGCGGCAGAGTCCAATCCGCTTGCTTTCGGCTTCGATCCACACGGGCCGCGTGGGGTCAAACCCCGCCCAGCGAACGGCGATTTCGTTTTCAAATTGTTCATTGGTGGGTTGGGGCGGCTGGCCCAACATGCCGAAACTGCTGCCCCGGTGGTGGGCGATCGCCTCCAAATCCAGCACCTGTTCGCCGCGTTCCGCCAGCGCGTGCAGCACGGCCGTCTTGCCTGTGCCGGTCATGCCGCCCAGAATCCAGATTGGCCGCGTCCATGCGGGAACCGTCAGCGCCCACCGCCGAAAGGTTTTGTAGCCGCCCACCAGCGTCTTCACCGACAGCCCCCCCATGCCCAGCACCCAGGCCACGGCTTCGCTCCGCATTCCGCCGCGCCAGCAGTGCAGCCGCACCGGGCCACTTCCGGCGAGCGATCGCGCCTGGGCAATAAACCCAGCAAACTTTGGCCCCGCCAGGGCAAAGCCCAGTTCCACGGCAGCATCGCGCCCCTGCTGCTTGTAGCAAATTCCCACCTGCGCCCGCTCGTCATCGGTAAACAGCGGAAAGCTGATTGCGCCGGGAATGTGTCCCTGGGCAAACTCGGCCGGGCTGCGGACATCGAGCAGCACTCCGGGCACAGCCAGAAAATCGGATAGAGCAAGCGCTTGGGTCATGAATAGAGCTAAAAGGGAGCCAGAAGAAACCTGAAGGGGGAGCAAAAAGAGTCGCAAAATCCAGAGAATACCTGGCATTTTGTCCAGATGCCTGCCATACTTCCAAACCAGATTGGAAGTGGTATTATGCCGAAGTTCTTAAGCAATTTTATCGGAGCTTTTATATGTCGTTTTCTCCTGAGGAAGGTGCGGCGATTCTCAAGGCGGTGACCATGAGCGGCATGGCAGTGGCGATCGCCGATATGGGAATCGTGTCTACAGCAATCGAAGCAGCAGCTCTAGCAAAGGAAGTCGTGGGTGCAGCCGCCAAGTACCCAACGAACTCGATTATCCAGGGTGTGTTTACCGAAGAAGCGCTGAAGACCTTCAAGCCCGAAACGCCTAAAGACGTAACGCCCGACAATGCGGTAGACATGGCGATCGCCGCAGTGAACGACGCTCTGACAACGCTGGAATCCAAAGCCACTCCTGCCGAAATCGCTGAGTACAAACAGTTTATCTACAGCGCCGCAACCCACGTGGCCGAAGCCGCTGGCAGTGGTCTGTTTGGCTCTGGTGCAAACAAGATCAGCCCCGAGGAAGCCGCAACACTAGCCAAGCTCAAAACGGCGCTGGCTATCTAAACTGGCAGTTGATATCGGTTTGCGATTTTGGGTTTGCGATTTTGGGTTTGCGATTTTGGACAGACAATCAAGCGCATCTAGGACTTCCCACAATTTCATTCAGCATCATTTAAGAGATTTGAGTGAGAGGTTTGAGTGTGCGAGACGGTTAACCTTTGCAGTTTCAAATCAGCCCTAAGCCATGCACTTTTGCTTTCATTGAACGGTGCGTGGCTTTTTTAATTCGTCAGTTCAGAAAACTAGATCGGCAAACCAAAATCGCCAATCTAAAATCCAAAATCAACCTCAGAAATCAGCATCAAACGGGCAGCGTAAAGTAAAAGACCGAACCAACTCCGGGCTGAGATTCGACCCAAATTCGCCCGCGATGCAGCTCTATAATTTTTCGACAAATAGCCAGCCCCAGCCCCGTTCCGGGATAGTTTTCAGCAGTGTGCAGTCGTTGAAAAATTTCAAAAATCGACTTTAGATGGGATGCTTCAATGCCAATGCCGTTGTCGTGTATTGCAAATAGCCAGTCTGTTTCACGCTGGGTTGCAGTGACCAAAACCTGGGGCGATCGCCCTTCAGGCACAAACTTAATGGCATTCCCAATCAAATTTTGAAAAACCTGGACAAGCTGCACCTGATTTGCCTGAACGACTGGAAGATTTTCATAGGTGATGCTGGCATTTTTTTCAGCAATGCTCGTTTCCAGATTTTCCAGAACGATGTCTAAAATCACTGTACAGTCAGTCGTATCTAGCTCGTGTTCCTGATGCCCCAACTGGGCATAGCTCAGCAAGTCCTGAATCAAATGCTGCGATCGCCTGCCAGATTCCAAAATTCCCGCCAGATGCTCGACGGATGTTCTATCCAGATGAGTTTCATGCTTCATCATCAGCAGTTTGGCAAAGCCCATCATCGTTTGCAGGGGTTGCTGCAAATCATGAGAAACCGCATAGGCAAACTGCTCTAGCTCCCGGTTGGAATGCAGCAACTCCTCATTGCGCTGCATAAGCTGATGCTGGAGTTTTTGTAGGCGCATCTGCGTTTCAACGCGGGCTATCACCTCTGCTTCTTGAAAAGGTTTTGTGATGTAGTCTACACCGCCTGCATCAAACGCTTTTACCTTATCCGTGACATCACTCAGGGCGCTAATAAAAATCACTGGGATACGGCTGGTTCTTGGATTGTCTTTTAGGATCTGGCAAACGGCGTAGCCATCCATTTCTGGCATTCGCACATCCAGCAAAATGATGCTAGGCAGGCTGGCTTGAATAGAGGCGATCGCACTTTGTCCACTCAGCGCCTTGCGGACTTTGTATCCTTGTTTTGTCAGGATTGCCGACAGCACCCGCAGGTTATCCGGCATATCATCGATAATTAAAATATCACCCATTTTTGACAGAGAATCTGTAGAGACGTTGGCTGGGCTATCGACCTTGGATCTGCCCGACCAATCAGCATGTTTATCTATAGATTCACGTCTCATTTCTAAAATTTTCAACACTTTTTAGTACGTCAATTTCGGAACACTTTGTCTTGCTGATGCATAACAGCGGAGCTAGTATAAAGCAGTCTTTGATTGATGATCTGCTCTATCAGGGGCGATCGCTCCCTCAGCCGATTTCATCTCCCGTCCATTATCTAAGCATTCTGCTGAGATTCAGGGTTCAGGTCGAGCAGTTTGGTGGGTGTATCCCACTTTTGCAACCCTCACCCTAATCCCTCTCCCAAAGCGGGAGAGGGACTTCCAATCCGGCTCCCCTTCTCTCAAAAAGGGAGAAGGGACTGGGGGATGAGGGCAAACTTGCAGAACTGGGATGCGCCCAGTTTGGTGGAGCGCTCTTTAGCTTCAGGACTTTCATAATGAAAAAGGCAATTACGATAGAGACAGATCAATCCAATCAATCCAATCAATCGAATCAATCCAGTCAATCCAATCAATCCAACAAAATAGCCCTAGTGAGCTAAGTATATCCAGTTCTTAAAATTTGCTGCCTCCCTGCTTTGGGAAACCCCTTAGCGGATTTTGGAAATTTGATCTGGGCTAGCCAATAGGTTGCCTCTGGTTAGAACAGCTTGCTTCTCTTGCTTCTATGCATTGCCGCTGTTGGAAGACTTGAAAAACAGAGAAAGCAGGGTTAAAAGGCAGCATCAGAACGCTTAATTTCTGCTTTAAAAGATAAACCTTTACAGCCTTAAACTTGCGACATTGAGTAACGAGTTCAAAACCCTGGAACCTGGCAGAAGCGTTTAAAGTTCTGCCGTAAATTCTGCCGTAAATATAGTGGTTGGCGTGCATAAAAAGAGATTTCAGCAGGAATTGAGTGCTTAGAATTTCATGATTTAGAAAAAGTGACAATTTGCCAGTAATTCTCCTGTTTTGGGGAGTACCTGGGTTTAGAGTACCCATTCTGTGCGAAATTTAGCAGGTCAGAAGTAAGGCTTCTGGTGGGTTGAACCGATGTCTGTCCCAGCAGTTTGCGGGAATTTACGGAAATTCACTGGCGAAAGGTTCAGGCCCAGACGCATTACTAGGACTCACTTCAACAAAAAGCTTCTTCAGAGATTAATTGCGCGTTTTCAGGATTAAAGCTTTGATTAACTTGGTGCTGGGTAATCCTACTTAGGGAATTCTGGGTGAATCCAGGACAAGTCTCACTACATATTAAGTATTTATGCTTAAAATATGCCCGTTTTTTGCATTTGCTTAGGGTTCTTTGTCCGATTGGGCGAGCAAGGCGGGGAGCGAACTCCCAAGACTACGACAACTCAGACTTATGCGGCTCCTGCTGGTAGAAGATGACGAACTCTTTGTCCATGCGCTGTCAACCTATTTGGTCGCGCAGCGCTACGCAGTGGATGTAGCGACCGATGGAGAGTCAGGCTGGAGCTACATCCAGGCAACCACTTACGATCTGGTGGTGCTGGATGTCAACTTACCAAAGCTCAACGGGTTCCAGCTTTGCCAGCGGATTCGGCAGGCAGGCTATCATCAGCCGATTTTGCTGCTGACGGCCAAGGATGACAGCGCGGACAAGGTGACTGGGCTAGATGCAGGGGCGGATGATTACGTCGTGAAGCCTTGCACTGTTGAGGAACTCTCTGCCCGTATCCGGGCGCTGTTGCGCCGACAGCACCTTCCCGCTGCGCCCGTGCTGGAACGGAGCGGGCTGCGGCTAGATCCTGACGCTTGCAAGGTGACTTATAGGGGGCAAGAGGTGTCGCTGACCTCTAAGGAATACAGCCTGCTGGAACTATTTTTGCGCTATCCCCAGCGTGTGTTTAGCAGTAGCAGCATTTTGGAGCGACTGTGGGCGTTTGAAGAATCACCTGGCGAAGAGGCCGTGAGAGCGCTGATGAAGCGGCTGCGCCAAAAGTTGCGGGCGGCGGGCACTTCAGACCTGATCGAAACGCTGTATGGCCAGGGCTATCGCCTGAAACCCCTGGAAGAAGATTCAGCGGGCGATCGCCCTGCTCTAGCTTCTGCATCCGACCTCGATCCCGCTCCTACCCCTGTGCCTGATCCCAACTCTAATTGCCGCGATCCCCGCGAAGCCGCCCTGGAAGCCTGGGAACACTTTCGAGAACCAATGCTGGAGCAACTGGCCTATCTCGATCAGGCTGTGGCAATGCTCCAGCGTGAATCTTTTTCTCCGGCGATGCGCGATCTGGCTGAGCAAGCTGCTCATAAATTGGCGGGGGCGCTGGGTATGTTTGGGTTTCCGCAGGGTTCTCGTCTGGCGCGAGCCATCGAACAACACCTACAGGCAACGGATGCGCCGATCGCAGTGGCTCCCCTCTCGTTGCTGGTTGCCCAGCTACAGGAGGAATTGTCATCTCCGCCTCAGTTGTCTGGTTTTTTAGCGGGACTTTCTCCATCTGTATTGTCTGAATTGTCTGATCGCCAATCGCCTCTGGCGCTGCTGATCATGCATGAAACAAAAGCCTTTGTTGCCCAGGTGCAGACGGAGGGTGCGTCGTGCGACATCGAGGCAGAGAAGGTGACTTCTGTCGCGGCGGCCCGGGCAGCGATCGCCCGTCGGGTGCCCGATGCAGTGCTGCTCAGCCTCACACTTGTCAACGCCCTGCCTGGAGGCTTAGAGCTATTGCAAGACCTAACGGCTCAGTTTCCGACCCTGCCAATTCTGGTGATTGCCAATAGCGATAATCTGGGCGATCGCCTGGCGTTGCTTTGCCACAGCCGCTGCCAGTTTGTGCCCGAAGACGTTCCGCTGGGAACTCTATTGATGACCGTGCGCGATGTGGTGGAGTCTCATCAACTGGCGGGAATGCGAGTATTAGTCGTCGATGATGACCCAATGGTGCTGACGGCCCTGCGGCAAATGCTCTTGCCCTGGCAGGTTCACCTGTTTACCCTGGAAGACTCTAGCCAGTTTTGGGAAACCCTGAGCGCGATCGCGCCGGATTTGCTGATTTTGGATGTCGAGATGCCGCAGATGAATGGAGTACAAATCTGCCAGATTGTGCGGAGCGATCATACCTGGAATCGTTTGCCCATCATCTTCCTGACCGAGCATCAGGACATGGCAACCGTGCAACAGCTTTTAAGCGTCGGTGCAGATGATTACCTCACCAAGCCCTTTAGCGAATCTGAACTACTCTCTCGTTTATGCAATCGCTTGAGCCGGACGCGCCTTTCCCCAAATCAGTTGCGACTGCGCCTGAGCCATAAATCAGCGTAAGCTTCCAAATGGAACGTTGAGATAGGATGTTGAGATAGGACGTTGAAAACAACACAGCATTTTTTTGCCTGATGATGTTTATGGCACCTCGACAGGTATTGCTCATTGATGATGAAGCAGCAATTCGCACGATTGCAAAAGCTAGCCTGCAATTTACACGAGAGTGGAATGTGCTGACGGCAGCCTCTGGCGAAGAAGGGATGGCGATCGCCCAATCCCATCAACCAGACGCAATTTTACTGGATGTTAAAATGCCAAAAGTTGACGGACTCGCCACACTCAAAGCCCTGAAGGAAAATACCGCCACTCAGCAAATTCCAGTGATTCTTCTTACAGCTACGGTCAAAGTGCGAGTCAACTAAATACTCTACTAGCGTGGCGGAGATAGCTCTTTCAGAACGTCGAACAGCCTTCTGTCTTAGCTTCTCCACAAAGTTTTCCCACCTTAACCTCAGATCCTCAGAATCTTCAGATAACGAACCACAACCTGCTAATTTTTTGGAGGCGATAAAAAAAACAGGTCAGTGAAGGCTCTAAAGACAGAACTGTAGAGAGAACTATAAGAAAACTCAGGGACTTATAGCTTCAAGTCTAAAAAACGATAGTGGATTAACGTAAAGGATGGAGAGAAAAAGTAACGCCATCGCATTTTGAG
>NZ_JACYLP010000014.1:0-189470 GCF_015272455.1 Thermoleptolyngbya sp. C42_A2020_037 | reverse complement strand
AGCGCACTGGGGGTTGTGCCAGGGGTTCAGAAAAATGGAAAAGTGAAGAACGAAAAACGAATGCAGAAGGTCTACAACCCGGAGCGCACTGGGGGTTGTGCCAAGGGTATAGAGACGTGGCTCCAGACCGCGAAATCTCTACCCTTTCAAAAAGTCTACTAGTGCCTCGACCTTGGCCCAGGCGGCCCCACTGCTGAGAATGTCTTTTGCTTGCACGATCCCTAGCCGCAGCGTCTGATCCAGGTCGTCGGTTGCACCCGCGATCGCATTGCCCACCTTTAGCGCCAGGGCTGCGTTTAGCGCCACCACATCCTGCTGTGCCGCAGTGCCTTTGCCCTGAAGCACGTTCCGCAAAATTTCTAGATTCTCCGCCACTTCGCCGCCGCGCAGGGCGCTGGTGGGGGCAGGTGTTAGGCCCAGCGCTTCGGGATTAACAGCGTGCGATCGCACTTCCCCGCCTGACAGCACCGCCATATCTGTCCAGTCTGCCAGGCCAGCCTCGTCCAGTTTTTCGCGCCCGTGCAGCACAATCGCCTCTTCCCGTCCAAGCTGCTGCAACGCCTGCGCCGCCGTTTCCACCAACTGCGGGCTGAACACACCCATCACCTGCCCCGTCGGCTGAAGCGGGTTGACTAGCGGCCCCAGCAGGTTGAACACGGTTCGTACCTTTAGCGTCTTGCGGATGGGCGCAACGGACTTCATCGCCGGATGCCAGCCGGGAGCAAATAGAAACGTAATGCCCACCTCGCGCAGCGCTGCTCGAATTTGCTCCGGCGGTGCGCCCAGGTTTACGCCCAGCCCTTCCAGCACGTCCGCAGAACCCACCCGACTGGAAGCAGCCCGATTGCCATGCTTGGCCACTGCCACACCTGCCGCCGCCGCCACAAAAGCTACACAGGTCGAAATATTAAATGTAGACGCGCCATCGCCGCCCGTGCCGCAGGTGTCGATCAGCGGGGTCGGCAAATCTGCATCCACCGTCTTGCCGAGAGACTGTGCCTGAAGCACCCGCGCCATGCCTGCCAGTTCGTCCGCCGACACGCCCTTTGCCTGGATTGCCGCCAGGATTGCCCCGGACAGCGCGGGCGCAATGGATTCTGATAGCCAGCCCTGCATCAGGTCTGCGGCCTGACCCGCGTCGAGCGATCGCCCGTCGAGCAGTTGTTGCAGCAGGGGCGACCAGTCGCGGTCTGGGGCCGAGGGACTCGCGGAAGCGGCGGTTGTGCTGGTCGAGGAGGGGGATGCAGCGTTGCTCATAAGTATCGTTCGGCAGTTGTCTTTGTGCAAACTAGATTACTCTACACCGTCACCCCAGGGGCGATCGCTCTACTGTGTCTGCTTGTTTATCACCGTCAAGCTTCCAGCGAGTTGAGCAATTTCAGAAACCAATTAATGCCAATCCCGTGGCACTGGCTAACCACCGCTGGGTGAAAAATCACCTCAACCCTGAAGAATGTAAAGCAACAAGTTTCAACTCAGGCGAGGTTTAGAACCCGCACTACCCCTGTCCCTCCCAGGCAAAACTGGGCATGAGGGCATTTCCAAACCATCGTCAATGGCGGCCCGAATGCAGGATAATGAATAGGTTTTAGTCGGGATATTCCGCACGATCTTTCCCGGTCTGCCCGACAACGCTGCAACTCTGATTCATCTATTCCTCTAAATCCTGACTTCCATGCGTACTCATTACTGCGGTCACCTGCGAGCAACTCACGTTGGAGACACTGTTACCCTTTGCGGCTGGGTCGATCGCAGACGAGATCATGGCGGCGTGATTTTTGTCGATTTGCGCGATCGCACGGGCATTGCCCAGATCGTCAGCGACCCAGAGCGCACGCCCGCGTCTTACGAACTAGCCGACAGCCTGCGAAACGAGTATGTGGTGAAGATCACGGGCCGCGTCACCCAGCGCCCGCCGGAATCGCTCAACCCCAAGCTGGCCACGGGCGAAGTCGAAATCTATGCCGACCAGATTGAAATTCTTAGCGCGGTGCGGAAGCAGTTGCCCTTCCAGGTGTCTACTGCCGAGCAGGAACCTGTGCGCGAAGACCTGCGGCTGAAATATCGCTATCTGGATCTGCGGCGCGAGCGGATGAGCCGCAACCTGCAACTGCGCCATGCGCTTATCAAAACCTTCCGCCGCTTTTTGGAAGACGAAGCCCACTTTATGGAAGTGGAAACGCCCGTGCTGACTCGCTCCACCCCAGAGGGAGCGCGGGACTACCTCGTGCCCAGCCGCGTCAATCCGGGCGAGTTTTTCGCGCTGCCCCAGTCGCCGCAGTTGTTCAAGCAAATTCTGATGGTGGCAGGGTGCGATCGCTACTATCAAATTGCCCGCTGCTTTCGCGACGAGGATCTCCGCGCCGACCGCCAGCCCGAATTCACCCAACTGGACATGGAAATGAGCTTCATGACCCAGGACGAAATTCTGTCGCTGAACGAAGAAATGGTCTGCCAGGTGTTCAAAACGCTGAAGGGCATTGACCTGCCGCGCCCCTTCCCGCGCCTCACCTACGCCGAAGCAATGGGCCGCTACGGCAGCGACAA
This sequence comes from Thermoleptolyngbya sp. C42_A2020_037, assembly GCF_015272455.1. NCBI lineage: Bacteria > Bacillati > Cyanobacteriota > Cyanophyceae > Oculatellales > Oculatellaceae > Thermoleptolyngbya > Thermoleptolyngbya sp. C42_A2020_037. Next base: position 186,923 of record NZ_JACYLP010000014.1, on the reverse strand, counting down.
GCCCGACACCCGCTTTGGGCTGGAGCTTGTAGACGTGTCGGACGTGGTGCAGGATATGGGCTTCAAGGTCTTTGCCGACGCAGTGAGCAAGGGCGGCATTGTGAAAATCTTGCCGATTCCTGGCGGCAACGATGCGATTTCCAACGTCCGCATCAAGCCCGGTGGTGACCTGTTTAACGAGGCTACGACGATGGGCGCGAAGGGACTGGCCTTCATCCGCGTTGGCGAAGATGGCGAAATCACAACGATCGGCGCGATCAAAGACAACCTCACCGAGGAGAAAAAAACGGAAATTCTCCAGCGGACAAACGCGAAACCCGGACACCTGCTGCTATTCGGCGCAGGCGACACCGACACCGTAAACAAAACGCTCGACCGCCTGCGGCAGGTCATTGGCAGAGAATTGGGGCTGATCGACCCGGACAAGATTAATCTGCTGTGGGTCGTGGATTTTCCCATGTTTGAGTGGAACGCCGAGGAAAAGCGCCTCGATCCGCTGCACCACCCCTTCACCGCGCCCCATCCCGACGACCTGAGCGACCTGAAAACTGCCCGCGCCCAGGCCTATGACCTGGTTTACAACGGCTTCGAGGTGGCAGGGGGCAGCCTGCGGATTTATCAGCCGGACTTGCAGCAGCAAGTGTTTGAGCTAATCGGCATTGGGCCCGACGAAGCCCGCGAAAAGTTTGGCTTTTTGCTAGAAGCCTTTGAATACGGCACGCCGCCGCACGGGGGCATCGCCTACGGGATTGACCGCTGGGCCATGCTGCTGTCGGGCGAAGAGTCGATCCGCGACGCGATCGCCTTCCCCAAAACCCAGCAGGCCCGCTGCCTGATGACCAATGCGCCTTCCCCAGTAGACGACAAGCAGCTTAAGGAACTGTCAATTGCAAGTACCCACAAGCCCAAAAGTTAGAAACTTGGGAGAAATTAGAAATTTGGGAGAAATTTGGGTGCATCTCGCTGAAATGGTCAACCTAAAACACCAGACTGAGGGTTGAACCCTGTTCGGTCTTGGTCACCTCGATGTGGGTCTGGAAGGCTTCCTTGAAGCGGGGCATGTGGGTGACGGTGAGGATGCAGGCAAAATCGGGGGCGATCGCCTGAATCGCGGCAATCAGGCGATCGCAGCCCGCGTCGTCCTGCGTGCCAAAGCCTTCATCCACGATCAGCATTTGCATCGCCGTGCCCGACCGCTGCGACAATAGCCGCGCCAGCGCCAGCCGGATCGAGAAATTCACCCGGAAGGCTTCGCCGCCGGAATAGGTTTCGTAGGGGCGCGTGCCGTTGGCATCGGCAATCAGGATATCCAGCGTGTCGATCAGGCCTTGGGGACTGGTGGATTTCCCCTTCCGGCGGGCCCGCTGCGTCACAAACCGAATATGCAGTTGATGATTGCTCAGCCGTCCTAGAATCTGGTTTGCCTCTGCCTCTAGCTGCGGCAGCACATTTTCGATCATTAATGCCTGAATGCCGTTTTTTCCAAAGGCTTGCGCTAGCTCGTGATAGACCTGGCGCTGGCGCTGGAGGTTGCGCTGCTGAATCAGCAAATCTGCCTGCTGCTGCTCTAGGGCTGCAAGTTGCTGAATCTGCTGTTCCAGCCTTCCCAAATTGGCCAGCCCCGCATCCAACTGGGTGCGCCGCTGCTGTATCTGCTGTTCTAGGGTGGCGATCGCCCCTGCGGGGTCAGGCGTGGCTTCGATCTGCTGCACCAGCATCCGGATGTCTGCGGAGAGAGTGTCTAACAGATGCGAGCGCTCTGTCAGCCGCGCTGCCAAATCCTTCACCTGCTGCTGCACCTGGGGATATTGCTGCTGCGCCTGCTGAAGCTCCTGATGGCGCAACTGCCACACCTGCGCCAGCCGCAGCGCATTTCGCAGCGTGGTGTGGCGCTTCAGGTTATAGGCGATCGCCTCGATTTGCTGCTCCAAGTCGCGAATCTGCCGCTGCAACACCGACTGGTTCAGCAATTCCGCCCGCTGCTGTTCTACGGTGGCTAGCCGCGCCTCCAACTCTGGCTGCTGAGTGAGTAGCTGCTGGAGCCGCTTTTGCGCCTGCTTTAGCTCCGCGTGTTTGATCTCTGCCCAGCGCCAGCGATCGACCTCGCCCCGCGCCAAGGCATGGTTCCGATCATCATATTGAAGCTGCGCCAGGGTTTCATCCAGCAGACGCAACTCTTCGTGCAAGTCGGGAGCATAGTCGCCCGTTTGCAGCGATCGCCCCAGATCCGCCTCCTCCTGCGCCAACTGTTGCAGCCGCGCCTCGACGGTCGCCCTGTCCTGCACCTGCTGCTGAAGCTGGCCTTGCAGTTGCAAAACATCGCTATAGTCTGCCAGTTCCTTTTCTAGATCGCGATATTCCTGGCGCAACACCTGAATTTCGCGCTCCGAAACGGCAAGCTGTTCTCGAATCACCCAAAGCTGATCATAAAGCTCCTGCTTTTCGGCGTGATGCCGCTCCATCACCACCGCCCAATGATGCTCATCCAGCGGGCGATCGCACAGGGGACACGGGGGAAAACTGCTCTGGGAACCTGGCTGCTCCTGGCTATGAACCATTAATGCTGCATCCGGTAGCACCTTGAGCGTCGTTTGCTTTGTCTTTCCGCGACGTTTTCGGATTCCCGCCGAGTCAGCACGCTCTGCCTCTAGAGAATCAGAAGAGAGTTCTGGAGATTGTGCCGAAGATTGTTCAGACGCTCGTTCAGAGGCCCGTTCCAAAGAAGTCCGATGCGGCTCTAGAGAAGAGGCAGGCTGGGCGATCGCACCAGGCATCTGCTGCTGAAGCAACGCCATTTTATTGTCCAGCCCCGCCACCTGCGCCTCTAGTTCACGCTGACGTTCCTGGAGCCGTTCCATAAAGGTACGCCGCTCCATACCTTTCTCGCGCAATTCTTGCTGATAGCGACGGCGATTTTCCAAATACGCGCTCCGTTCCATGATCGCGGTTAGCGCCTGACAAGCCTGAGCCTGCTGACCCTGCTGCTGAAGAAGCTGTTGACGGGTCGTTTGATATTCTTCTAAACGGGCCTGGAGCCGTGCCTGGGCGCGATCCAGCGTGGCACGAATCTGCTGCTGGCGCTGCATCAGGGGGGCAGCCTGGGACTGAAGCTGGTCTAGCTGCACCAGCCGCTCTCGCGCCATTCGCAAGTTTTCTAGAGCAGTGTCGAGGTCAGGCGCTTTTGCCAGAGTGTGCTGCAACTCCTGGATTTGCTGCTGGAGGGTGTCGCGCTGTGCCTGGAGGCGCGAGTGCTGATCCTGCAATGCAGCAAGCTGGGTGCTAAGCTGCTGCTGGAGTTGGTCGCGCTGGGCGATCGCCGCTTGGTGAGCATGAAACTTGGCGGACTGAATCTCTTCCTCAGTTTGCAGGCTGTGAAACTCGGTGTAGCCTGCGGTGATTTCGTCTGCCTTTGAGAGAGTCGCTTCGAGCGATCGCAACTGCTGCTGGGCTGCTGCCAAATCCTGCTGGAGTCGCTGGCCGTCTTGCCGCAATCGCTGCTCTTGCTGCTGATGTAGGTGCAACTGCTGAGTCCAGGCACGGCGCTGCTGCTGCACGGCTTGCAGTTGGTGCAGTGCATCGGTATCGCTGGTCTGATCCTGCTGCCAGGTGTCGATTTGCGCCCTCAGCGCTTCGCACTCCGCCGATAGAGACGCGCCTGCTTCTAGCTGTTGTGCCAGGGTTTCTAGCGATCGCTCCAGCACGTCTAGCTCTGCTTTGGCCAGGCGCGATCGCTCTCGGGCGGTTTCCGCCGCCTCGTCATACTGATCCAACTTTAGCAAGTCAGCGAGAATCTGCTTGCGCTCGCCCGGCCGCTTCAGCATGAATTCGTCTGCCCGCCCCTGCCGCAGATAGGCTGAGTTGACAAAGGTTTCATAATCTAGCCGCAGGTGTTGCAAAATCAACTGCTGCGTCGCCCGCATTCCCCGCTCCGTCAGCGGACGAAACCCCGTCGGCGTTTCGATCTGAAGCTCCAGGCTGCTGGTCTGCCCGCGGACTCGCGTCCGCAGCACTCGATAGGTCTGCTGGCGACAGCCAAACGTAAACTCTACCTGGGCTTCGGTTTCGCCCTGGTGAATCACGTCGTCTTCGTGAGTTGCGCGGCTTTCACCCCAGATTGCCCAAGCGATCGCCTCCAGCAGCGAAGACTTGCCCGCCCCATTTTGTCCACACACGCACGCTACATGCAGCCCCCGAAAGTCGAGCGCCGCCTGCCGATAGCTGAGGAAATTTTTGAGTTTTAATTGCAGCGGAATCATGAACCCACGCCCAGCCCTGATCCCAGTGTAGCAGTACGGGCGATCGCAAGTACAGATGCTCAGAAGGATAGGGACTAGTGCTATGTCATAGCTAGAACTTAAGTTGGTAGTCAGCGCTTTAGCGCTGAAGCGCTGACTACGAGCCAAGGCATCACCCTAAAACCAAATCATGACACTGCACTAGGCAAGTCCAGGTTTAAGCCTGCCAAACCCCAAAACTGCCAGTCTCCAATCGGGTTTTGGAAGATACCGTCTTGCAATACCAGCGTGGGCAACATTGGAAAATCTCTGACTTGGGATAGTCGCGGCGATCGCCCTTTTTCCTCAAAATTCTGCCCCTGTGGACAGTCTTGACAGTTTTAAGTTAAAGTTGTAGTGAGTTTGCATAAGAGGTTAGAGCCTGCTGAAAGCCTCACTACCCAGACGTTCCTTGCCCAGAGAGTCAGCCCAGGTTTCAGCCCAGGTTAATGAGAATTGCATGGTGATTGGTCTCCTAGGGTAAGCTTCCCAGTCAGGTCCTTGGTCAGCCTCTCGGTATGAGAGGTATCAACAGCGACTCGAATCTCTGGACTAGAATTAGATCCAAAGACAGATCAAATCATTTATTCATCTCAAGTCATCTATTCATCACCTGTCAACGCCATCTTTATAATCCGCTGCTTGAAGCTGCCACGTCGAGACTATGAATCCTGAAACTGCTGACCGCAAACCCATTCGCTCACTAGAAGACGCTCTCAATCGCTGTCAGCTTTTGGGAATGCGCCTCAGCAAGCAGCGCCGCTTCATTTTGGAGTTGCTCTGGCAGCAGCAGGAACACCTCTCGGCCCGCGAGATTTATGATCGCCTCAACCAGCAGGGCAAAGACATTGGCCACACCTCCGTCTACCAAAACCTAGAAGCACTGTCTGAGCAGGGCATCATCGAATGCGTCGAGCGCTCCGACGGACGACTCTACGGCAATATCAGCGATCCCCATAGCCATGTGAACTGTCTGGATACCAACCAAATTCTAGATGTTCATGTTGACCTGCCCAGCGACTTGATCGAGCAAATCGAGCAGCAGACCGGCGTGAAAATTACGGGCTATTCTATCGACTTTTTTGGCTACAGGCAGCCACCGCAGGAGTCGGCGGAGTGATGGGGTGAGGAAGGATAGCGAAATAGTACGGTGAGGGAGTCTAGAGGCATCCCTGCGACATTCCACTGCACGACGACTACTCCCAAGCTTGGGCGATCGCCCCTTGTTCTTCCTCACTCAGCATCCAGCCCAACGCTCCGGCATTTTGGGCGGCTTGGCTGGCGTTCTTTGCACCCGGAATTGGCACCACGTTGCCCTGAGCAATCAGCCAGTTGAGCGCCACCTGCGCCGGAGTGCGGTCATATTTCTGCCCAATCTCCTTTAGCAAGCCCACCTTTGGCGCAAGTTTTTCCAGCCCTTCTCGGCTAAAGCGCGGGTCAAGCTTGCGGGCCCCTTGGGGTGGCGTGTAGGTTTCGGGTGTATATTTTCCCGTCAACAACCCCTGCGCCAAAGGGCTATAGGCCAGAATCGTCACGCCCAGTCGCCGCGCTGCGTCCATGATGCCATTGCGCTCAATCTGCCGCGCCAGCAGGGAATATTGCACCTGGTTCACCGCTAGGGGCACGCCGCGCTGCGCTAGCAGGTCAAACGCCCGCTGCATCTGCTCAGCGGAGTAGTTGCTCACGCCGACAGACTTGATGCGACCCTGCTGCACCTCATCGGCCAGGGCATTCATCAGCGTTGGCTGCCCCATCAAAAAGTCGAAGGGCCAGTGAACCTGATACAAGTCCACCGTGGGCACTTGGAGCCGCTTGAGGCTGGCAGTCAGGGCATCAGCCACTGCACTTCCCCAAATTCGCCAGGGCAGCGGAAAGTATTTCGTTGCCAAAATCACGGGCTGCTGGAGTTCCTTTGCAAAGCGCCCAATCAGCCGCTCGGATTCGCCCAGTCCATAAATTTCAGCCGTATCAAAGAAGGTTACACCAGCCTCGACCGCAGTTTTGAAGGCATCGCGCAGGGCCGCTTCGTCATAGTCGCTGCCGTAGCCCCAATAGAGCTTGTCGCCCCAGGCCCAGGTGCCAATACCGAGGGCAGGAACCGTGGGGCCGCTGGGGCCGAGGGTGAGGGTTTGCATTACGTGGGTCATGGGTTCAGGTCATTTCAGAATGCGAGTTGCAGGCGTGAACTAGTGCTGGGCAGCGTAAACAGCCTGACCGTTCGTAGGGGTGACTTCTGTCAACCGATTCACAGCTAGCTCCTTGGAGGCGGGCTTAGGAGGCAGACTCAAGTCTGCATGACTAATTAGGGGCAAAACTTCCGCCTCAGAAGACTAGAGGCAATAGACTAGAAGCAATCTTCGGGAGCAGTCCTGCAAGCAGGTTGTCTCTCATTATCTTGAGTGTATCGTTACATTTCGCAACTTTGGAGCATTGAGACTTGAATAGAGTCGAGCATTTGTAAATGGACTTAACATTTGAGCGAGTGAGCGGGGTTAAGCTGTGTAAAATTGGTGGAACTTAGGCGATGTGACTTGGATGGGGCAATGAAGATCCTGGTTCTGGCATGGGAGTTTCCGCCGCGCATCGTGGGAGGAATCGCTCGCCATGTCTCGGAACTGTTTCCTGAAATTGTGAAGCTGGGGCATGAGGTTCACCTGCTGACGGTGGAGTTTGGGCAAGCGCCCCACTACGAGGTGGTAGAAGGGGTGCGGGTGCATCGTGTCCCGGTGACAGGTGGACACGACTTTTTTCATTGGGTAGTGAACATGAACGAGAGCATGGGCCGCCACGGCGGGAAACTGCTTTCAGAAGATGGCCCCTTCGACCTGATCCACGCCCACGACTGGCTGGTGGGTGATGCGGCGATCGCCCTCAAACACGCCTTCCGCATTCCCCTGATCGCCACCATCCACGCCACCGAAGCCGGTCGCCACAACGGGCTGCACAACCCCACCCACCACTACATCGCAGGCAAGGAAAAGCTGCTGGCCCATGAAGCCTGGCGGCTAATCGTCTGCACACAATACATGCAGCGAGAAGTGGAGCGCGTGCTGCATTGCCCCTGGGACAAGACCGATGTCGTGTTCAACGGCATTCGCCCGGAGAAAAAGCCCGCCCGCGACGAGTTTGACTGGCAGACCTTTCGCCGCCGCTATGCCACCGATGACGAGCGAATTGTTTACTACGTCGGGCGCATGACCCACGAAAAAGGGGTTCATATTCTGCTCAGCGCGGCCCCCAAAGTGATTTGGGAAATGAACGGCAATGCCAAAATCATCCTCATTGGCACGGGCTACACTGACCATCTGAAGCGGCAGGCGTGGGATTTGGGCATCTGGCACAAGTGCTATTTCACTGGGTTTATGTCTGATGCTGACCTGAACCAATTTCAGGCGATCGCCGACTGTGCCGTATTTCCCAGCCTCTACGAACCCTTTGGCATTGTCGTGCTGGAGAGCTTCGCCGCCCGTGTGCCCGTCGTGGTGTCCGATACGGGCGGTTTGCCAGAAGTCGTGCAGCACCGCAAAACGGGCATCGTTACCCAAACCAACAACCCGGATTCCCTGGCCTGGGGCATTTTGGAAGTGTTGCGCCACCCCGAAGAATCCAAAGTGCTGGTGGAAAACGCCTACATCGACCTGGTGCAGCGCTTTCGCTGGGAAGACCTGGCTGCCCAAACCGAAGCCATCTATCGCCGCGTCGTCCGCGAACGCAAAACCGTTCAGTGGTAAGCGTTATCCGCCGTTGCTTGTCGGGAAAATTAGGGTTAAGGGGGTTAGGGGTTAGAGGTTAGTCCCGAACCCCGCCTGACACCTTTCAGGGGCATCTCGATGACACGATCCAAAAAGCGCAAGCGCTGGCTGCTGCTGCTTCCGGCGGGGCTGCTGCTGGTGGCGGGGCTGAGCCTGTGGCGGCGGGGCGCAGCGCAGTCCCCACTGCTGGAGCCACTGCCCCAAGATCCGTTGATTCAGGTCTATTTCAACCAGTCGCAGGCAGCGCGTTATCGAGAGCCGTATCGGGGCCTAGAGCGGCTAGGCGATGACCTGGAGCAGGTGATTGTGGACGGCATTCTCTCGGCGCGGCGATCGCTCGATGTGGCCGTGCAGGAATTGCGGCTGCCGCGCATTGCCGAAGCGCTGGTGCAGCAGCATCGGGCCGGCGTGCGGGTGCGGGTGATTGTGGAAAACAACTATCGGCGGCCGCTGAGCCAGGTGTCGGGGGCAGAGACGGGGCGGATGACGGAGCGCGATCGCACTCGGTATCAAGAGGCGCTGCGGCTGATGGACGAAAACGGCGACGGTCGCGTTTCGCCCCAGGAGGCGGCGCGGCGCGATGCCCTAGTGATGCTGGAAACAGCCGGCGTGCCGCTGATAGACGACACGGCGGATGGCTCCAAGGGCAGCGGGCTGATGCACCACAAGTTTGTCGTGGTGGATGGTCAGGTGGTAATCGTCGGGTCGGCAAACTTCACGACTTCAGACATTCACGGCGACTTTGGCGCTCCAGACAGCCGGGGCAACCCCAACCATCTGCTGCGGATTCAAAACATCGCGCTGGCGCAGATTTTCACCGACGAATTTAACCTGATGTGGGGCGATGGGCCCGGCGGCCGCCCCGATAGTCGCTTTGGGCTACAGAAACCCGCGCGAACGCCTCGTTCAGCGTTGCTTGCGCCGACCTCGCGGGTGACAGTACAGTTTTCGCCCACCTCGCCCACCCAGCCCTGGCAGATCAGCGTCAACGGGCTAATTGGGCGGGCCCTGTCAGCTTCGCGGCGACAGGTGGATCTGGCGCTATTTGTGTTTTCTGACCAAAACCTGGGCAGTGCGCTGGAGACTCAGCACCAAAAAGGCGTGCAGGTGCGGGCGCTGATCGACCCCGGCTTTGCCTTCCGCTATTACAGCGAGGCGCTAGACATGATGGGCGTGGCGCTGCCTGATTCCCAGTGTCGGATTGAGAAGGGGAATAAAACTTGGGAGAGAGCGATCGCCACCGTGGGCATTCCCACCCTGCCAGAGGGCGACCTGCTGCACCACAAGTTCGCCGTTATCGACCAGCAGCGCGTCATCACTGGCTCCCAAAACTGGAGCGCCGCCGCCAACCACAACAACGACGAAAACCTGCTGGTGATCGACAACGCCACCGTCGCAGCCCACTTTCAGCGCGAGTTTGAGCGGCTGTATGCTATGGCGGAACTCGGTATTCCTGGGTGGCTTCGGCAAAAAGCACAGCAGGAGCAGACCCGCTGTGGGCTTGCTCCTGCGAGTGCTAGACATCGCTCTGAAGAAGATTTAGATGCGGAATAGAAGCGGAATCAAAGCAATCTCTCAGAGACAGGCGTTAGACCCGATCAGGCTTTGTCGTCGTCTTCATCCAAGTCCTCTTCGTCCAAGTCCTCTTCATCCAAGTCCTCTTCATCCAAGTCGTCGTCTAAGTCTTCTTCGTCCAGTTCTGCTGCAAGGTCAGCTTCATCCTCTGCCACCGCATCGTCTTCTAGCTCATCTTCGGCCAGAGCAGTAGGTTCGTCGTCGGCGAGATCGTCTACTGCGTCCTCATCTGCGGGGGAATCGGTTTCTGGGTCTGCTGCGGGGGCGATCGCCACTTCCGTCTCCACGGCCTCTTCGACCTCTAGCGCTTCGTCATCGTCTTCTTCGTCATACTCTTCCTCTAGCGCTTCCTCTTCTGCCCGTTTGGCCGCAGCGGCTTCCTCTGCCAAACGGCGCTGTTCTGCCAGTTCAGCAATCTTCTGGTTTTCGGCCTCGTAGTCATACTTCGCCGTGTCCTTGATGTCGATCTTCCAGCCCGTCAGCCGCGCTGCCAGTCGCACGTTCTGCCCTTCCTTGCCAATCGCCAGACTCAGCTGATCTTCAGGAACCAGCACATGGGCCTGGCGGCTTTCGGGATCAACCAAGCGCACCTCATCCACCCGCGCCGGACTCAGCGCATTGGCAATGTACGTTGCAGGGTCGGGCGACCAGCGAATCACATCAATCTTTTCGCCGCGCAGCTCGTTCACCACCGCCTGAATCCGAGAGCCGCGTGCGCCGATGCAGGCTCCCACCGGGTCTACGTCGCGCTCCAGGGTATCCACAGCAATTTTGGTGCGCGGGCCGACGGAACGCGACGGCGGATTGGCTTCCCGCGCCACCGCCACAATCCGCACGATCTCGTCCTCAATTTCCGGCACTTCGTTGGCAAACAGGTCTACCACCAGCCCCGCATCGGCTCGCGATACCAAAAGCTGTGGCCCGCGATGGGACCCTTCCGACACGCGCTTCAGCAGCACCTTAAACACCGCATTGGCGCGATAGTTGTCGTTGGGAAGCTGGTCGCGCTTCAGCAGTTCCGCCTCCACCTCCGGCTGTCCAAATCCGCTGCTCACTGCCATAATCACCGACTGCCGCTCAAATCGCAGCACCCGCGCCTGGGGCAGCACGGTTCCTTCTAGGTCTTGGAATTCTTCCTGCACCAGCTTGCGCTGCTGATCGCGCAGCTTTTGTGCCAGGACTTGCTTGGTCTGGATTGCCGCCATCCGTCCAAACTCGTTCTGATCCGGCGTTACGTCCAGCACCACTGTATCGCCCAGTTGCGCTTCTGGAGCCACTTCCTGCACTTCTTCCAGGGCGATCTGGTGGTCGGGGTTGTCCACGGTTTCCACGATCGCCTTGGTGGCCAGCACTCGAAACCCTTCGTCTTCGATGTCTAGCTCCACCTCAAAGTTATTGAAGTAATCTTCATCGAAAATCGACGTATCCGGCCGGTGCGTCCGGCGATAGCGCTCATAGCCCTTCAACAGCGCCTCCCGTAGCGCCGCCTGCACTGCGTGTTTTGGCAGGTTGCGCTCGCGGCTGATGCCGTCAATCATTTCTTGTAAACCGGGCAGGGTAACCATGGACATGATTCAGTTCTCCGTGGGTATTAAGTTTTGGAAGTTTGGGTATTGGAGGGTTATTGGGGGGTGTTGGCGTAACCAGCGGTTCGAGTTTTCGTGTGCGTTACGTACAAAAAATCGACCTTACAAAATCGACCTTACAGAACAGCCGTTATCCCCGCTTCTCATCTAGCTGCACCTTGCTGACCAGATTGCGAGGAATGGCGATCGCCCGTCCCTTTTGGCTCAAGTGAATTGCGTCGTCGTCTCGCTTGATGAGTTGACCGTTCCAGGTGGTGCGTCCCTCGTAGGGGGCACTAGTAGACACGATCACCGCGAAGCCTTTGAAGGAGATAAACTCCCGGTCGGTAGTGAGCGATCGCGAGATACCCGGACTCGACACCTCCAGTACATAGGCATCGGGAATCAGGTTTGCCTCATCTAGCACTGCCTCCAGCGCATGGCTCATGCGTTCGCAGTCCTCCAGCCCCGTGTCTTGCTCCAGGTTGCGGATATCGATCCGCAGCACGGGCGGGTTTTGGTTGGTGTGAAACACGGCTCCGACCACTTCCAGCCCTAGCGGTTCTGCGACTGGCGAGGCCAGGGCGAGAATGTCGGGGATGAGTGGGTGTGCCATAGGAGGAAGTGAGGGAATTGGGGTTCTGGATTTTGGATTTTGGGTTTTAGACTTTAGCCCCTGATATTTGAATTCCTGAGGAACTCAAAACGAACATAAAAAAAGCGGGTGCGGAACCCACTTCTGACAACGTTGCGTCCTGAAGCTGATGCAGGACGTAACGCCTTCATCATGCTGCTAGTGTAGCGCAATTCAGAAATTGGCAGCAGACTTCGTTACCTAGCGCAAAGTCCTTGCCCCACGCGGCATTGCTACGCTGCACAGGCTTGCTCACCCAGTCGAGTGATGCAAAGTGATTTTTCAGCGGCCGTCAGTTCCTGCAATTTCACGTCGCGCCGCAGCACTAAACCATTGTGACCGACCAAGAAGCGGGGCAGGCTCTCCGGTTTCAAGACTTGAAATGTTTCCATGTCGTAGGTGGTGTAGGTCGTCTTTTCGGCGTTGTTAAAGTTGATGTCCACAACCGTCAGGGTTTTGCGGGGCGGCAGGTTGTGGTCAATGTACACGCGACCGCCTGACCCCAACAAGCCGGAGTAGAGCAGTTGCAACTTGCCCCGGTGGGCAGGATAGTAGGCGTGGTGGTGGCCGCTGATGTAGGTGTGGACGTTGTATTTTTCCAGGAGCGATCGCAGTGGGTCGGCATTATCCAGCACTTCGCCGGGTTTGTCGCGGCCCTGGGCGATGCCATACAGCGGCAGATGTCCCAATACGATTCTTAACTGGGCAGACTGAGCCGCTTCGCTAGAAAGCGCCTGCTCGGCCCATTGCAGGGTTTCGGGCAGAATCTTGCTGCCAGAGCCGTCCCACACCAGGAAAAACACGTCGCCCTTCTCGCTGTGGGTGGTAAAGCTGTAGGAGAAGGGATAGTCAGCGCGATCGCCAAATTTTAAGCCCGGACTGTGGGCCGGGTTTTTCCAATATTTCGCTGCCGCATCACGCTCCCGCTGAAACCGAAACCCACCTGCTCCCTGCGCGTTTGACGCATCGTGGTTGCCTAATGTGAAGCCGAAGGGTACGCCAAACCGCCGCAGCGGAGCCGCCACATGCTGATCAAACGCTTGCCACATGGCAGGAAAGGCTTCGTCGGGCAGGGTCGCCTTTTGCCCTGCGATCATGTCGCCGCCGCACAGCACCAGATCGGGCTGCCAGAAGGGAACGAGGGCGATCGCCCGATCCACCTCCTTGGAATAATGCGTCGAGCCGTAGGACTCGTTCAAATCGCTGATTACCACCAGCCGCACGTCGCCCCTCGGCGGGTTGGGCAAATCCGGCAGCCCGTCCAGCACCGCCTGAGTTTCCACAGGCAGATCCGGCGAGTCAGAAGGCGCAGTCGAGCGTGCAGGCGGCGAAACCCGCAGCGCACTGGGAACTTGCGTCGTGGGGGATTGCGTGGCCTGGGGTGACCTGGGCTGGCAGGCATACAGCCCCAGCGCCAACCCCAATCCCAACAGAGCCAGTAGCCTCCAGCGGATGGATAAGGTTCTCCAGCTTACGCCGCGCCAAAATCTCAGGTTCATCTCTTAGTTGGAGATTATTGCAATGGGATAAAGCCGGTCTGCTGCACGATTTGCTGCCCTGACGGCGACAGCGCCATGTCGATAAACTGCTTCACAGCGGGGCTGGTTTGCCGCCGAGCGACCAGAAAGACAATCCGGCTGATGGGATAGGTGCCGTTTTTCACAGCGGCGACATCCGTCGGCTGTACACCATCAATCGGTACAATTCGCACCGTCTGCTGATTCACCACCTGCTGCACAGTGCTATAGCCAATGCCGTTATTGCCCAGCGCCCGCAGCATTGGCGTGGTTTCGTCGCGAGGCAGCGTGGTGAAATTGGGTCCCTCTGGCGCAAAGTCGCCGCCCAGCAGCACCACGTCCTTAAAGAAGCTCTGGGTGCCGCTGTCGTTGGCGCGGTTGATTACTTTAATCGGCGCATTGGGGCCGCCAACTTCCGACCAGTTGGTAATCTGCCCCTGATAAATCCGCTTTAGCTGATCCAGCGTTAGCCCGCCGGTGTAGGGGTTGTCTCTGCCCACCACCACCGCCAGCGCATCGCGGGCGATCGGCACCCCCACCAGCCCTGACTGGGCTTCCGCCGCGTTCAATGGGCGAGAGCTGGCCGCCAGGACGACGGTGCCATTGGCGAGATTCTGAATTCCCGCATTCGTTCCGTTGGGGCGACCATCGGGCACGCCATAGGTCGTCGGCAAGCCCGGATTGGTCTGGGCATAGGCAAGCTGGAGCCGTTTCATCAGCGACACCATTGTCACGCTGCCGTCAATCGTCAGCACTGCCGGATCTGGGACGGAGGTATCGAGATTTGTTGCACCGCCTGCAACAGGTGGCGGAGAAGCAGGGTTAGGGGAAGCAGGATCGGGTGCATCGGGGCTAGTGGCGATGGGCGAGTTGCCGTTACCACTGTTCAAAAATTGCCTGCCAAAGAACCAGAGTCCGCCGCCGATCAGCCCAACGGTGACTATCAGGGCGACCAGGAGTGCAGCAATGTCATTTTTCCCTTGAGACATAGATTGAAGGGATCAGGGATAAAGGATAAATCGCGGTCAGGGCTGGGAGAGGAATGCCGAGTTTTCTAGAAGCTTAGTGGTCATGTTATGGAATCTAGAAATGGCGATTCGCGAAGCGATCCTTAAGGGAATCGCCTCCAGTTTACTCAACGAACTCCCCAACTGAACACGTCAATAGACTACAGCAGAAGACTACAGCAGACTACAGCGACGCAATGCAGCGACGCATTGCAGCGATGTATTGCAGTGACACATTGCAGTGACAACCGATCTACCCAAATTCTGGAACTCTCCGCATCCCTGCATCGACTCTGCCTTCCTCTAACGCCCGTGCGTCGGACAAGGCGGCGCAGAAATCGACCGATCCAGCCAGCCCGAAGCCTGCTGCAACCGCGCCAGCGCTTCTTCTGGCTGATCTTTTAGCAAATAAACCAGGGCGATCGCCGCCTGTTCCAGTGCCCTGGCTTTGCGGTTTGCCTTGAGGCGATGCCAGTCATTGGGGGCGATCGCCAACCGTTGCAAAAGCGCCTGCGCCAGCTCCAGATCGCTGAACTGAGCCAGGTCACGGGTTGCAGGAGATCGCATCGGCTCATTGATTAGCGGCTCGCCTGGATGCGGCGGCTCTAGAGTTTTTTTTATAGCGGTCTCAGTCTTCCCAGAATCAGACATCGCAAGTTTCCTAAACGCTCTATCTTCAGCCTAACTGCTTTGCGGCCGCAAGACAGCGCAACTGGAACTGGCCAGCTTTGCCAAAACTCAGTTCACACTTCTGCACTAAGCGTCGCATCCAGGCGAAAGCGAGCGATTTTGAACACTTCCTGGAGGGCAGTTTGCCGTTCAGATTCGCGGGAGTTTTGCAGCCGTTCTTCAAACGCGGCGAGAATGCTGGCTTTGGTGTGCGATCGCACAGCAATGATAAACGGAAAGCCAAACCGCTCGGTATAGGCCTGATTGAGCTGGTGAAAGCGGCTATATTCCTCCGGCGAGAGGCGATCTAGCCCCGCGCTTGCCTGCTCCTGCACCGAGGCATCCGCCATCGCCGCACGACTGCCCAAATCGGGGTGCGCCCGCAGCAGCGCCAGTTGCGCGTCGTCGCTGTCTGCCTGTACCACTGCTACCATCGCCCGATGCAATGCCTCTACAGAGTCAAACGGGCGCTGATGCCACGCTTTGGCGGCGATCGCCGGAGTGTTTTCAAAAATTGCCCCCAGCGCGGCTACAAACGCCTCCTGGGACATTGCGTTTAGCTCAGATAAAGACAGCATTTGGAACGATAAAGTTCGGAGCAGTGTGATGGTAGCACTGTTTGGGAGCGGTGGAGGGAGGAAGAGGGAAGAACGAAGAACGAAGAACGAAGAACGAAGAACGAAAAGAGGTTCCGGTTTTCGTTCTTCGTTCTTCATTTTTCGTTTTTTCTTTCTCCGTTTCTCGCCTCCTCACTCCGTCACCCCATCACCTTTGCGTAGCTCAACCATGCAAACTGGGGCGCAAACCCGACTGAGTGGTATAGGTCGTAGGCCGCGTTGGGGTTTTGGGTGTCTACGCCCAGCAGTGCTGTGTCCATGCCTTCGGCTTTGAGCTGGTGCAGACCAGCAAGCAAGAGCGATCGCCCCAGCCCCATCCGCCGAAAGCCGCGACGAGTTCCCAGCGAGCTAATCCAGCCTTCGCGACGGCCAAAGTGGGCGTTGGTGGGGATGCTGATGTAGCACCTGCAAAAGCCAGCCAGCGTGCCATCGGGCGACACGGCGATCAGATCCAGATCGGGTCGATAGTCCGCCTCGCTCAGCCAATGTTCATGCTGCTCCACCGTCAGCGGGTGAAAGCCCCAGTGATCGATAAAGGTCTGATTGTACAGAGCCACCCAGTCTTGGGCAGGCACGCGGCGGGTATTGTCGATGATTTGAAACCCGGCGGGCAGTTGCGCGGGGGGAATGGGGTCGAGGAGCGATCGCGCTTCGGTGAGAAAGCGGCGCTCGTACCTAAACCCGTTGCGTTCAAACAGGGCGAGGCGATCGCCCTCCGTATCGCGGCGGTGGACATAGAGCTTGGTGGGCAGGTTACGGGCCTGGCCAATTTGCAGCAGGCGGCTTTCGCCCCAGCGCAGCATCTCGGGTTCCAGTCGGCCGCGCCAGTCGGGATGCACCCGCAGCGACAAATGCCGATCTAGAAAGCCGTCAATGGGTTCCTTCGCGCCCCAAAGCGAAGCCACACCCACCCACTGACCCGTTGCGTCTTCCCATAGGCGGCGATCGCCCACTGGGTCAAAGCTGGGATGGGTCGCATCGTGGGCCAGCTCCTCGGCAGTAAAGAAATACTCGCGATAGGTGGCGGCTTCGCAAAGATTGAGGAAATCCGCCAAGCGCTGATAGTCAGCCTTGCTGCTGACCGAGCGCTCTGTCAAAGTCATCATGTCAAAAACTCCGGGTGATGGTAAACAAAACGCCATCCATCCAGCAGGCTCTTTTCATAGGACTGACGCACTTGCGATCAGTTTTTGGGATTCTGGACGATTTCTCGCGGACTGCGCCCACAAGAAATCGTCCAACTGCGCCAGTTCTAGTTCAGCCAAAAGGTGGGCATCGGGGATGCCTGAGAGCCGAATCAACGCACGCATCTGGTACGTCGAGCATCATGCTAAAATGCAGGCTCTAGAACAATCTTCGCTGCTGATAGTGAATGGCTCTGGGCCGGTTAACCAGCTCTCTGGTTTGAATGTGTTGCTGATGCTCTAGCGAATCGGGTGCTGCGTCAGGTTGAGCAGGGGCAGTGGGCGATCGCCCTAGTAGAGCCTCGTCTGGAGACGGCGAAGCAACATCGGGCATCGCCGCCGAAATGGGTAACGGTTGAGAGTCAAGATACATCGGTTGCACCTCCGGTTTCTAGAAATTCTGTGGAAATGGTGTGAAGTCGTGAGAAAACCGCGCAGTGCAACTCAAGGGTTCACCGCGCTCTCTTAGCCTGTGGAATTCATGGGTGCTTCAATACTACTTAAACTACAATATGCTACAAGACTGGGCAGGCCTATCCCCCGATCGGGTAGTCTCGATTCTCGATTTTGGATTTGCGATTTTGGATTTGTGATTTTGGATTGCGAGTCAAGCGCCTAAAGGGCCCAGCAGTTTCATTCGTCGCGCTCCTGAGGAGAATTGACCAAGCGACACCCGACAAGCTGGCATCCCTACCCGCTGTAATTCAATCCATGCTCTTGCAGACCAAAATCGGGTTCCGAGAGCGTCGCATCTACGACCCAGCCCAGAACCCGATTGAGACGGTGTATTCAAGATGGTTGATTCGGACTTAGTTGATTCAGACTGATAGATTTTGGAAATCTATCGGTTTTGCTGACCCCAAAATTGGTTCCAACGGATGGCTCGACGAATCAAGCAGAACCCCGTCGCTTTAGGGAGGCAATCATTTGCTGTTTGACGGCACCCGCCCACTCGTCAAAGTTAAACTCTTCAGCCGGAGGGGTTGCAGGCACTTTAGGAGACAGCGGTTGCTTGGTGTCTTTGAGGTTTTGGCGGGCCATAAGGATCTCCAGCGATAGCGATGTTAAATGAAATTACCAAAGGGGAAAGTTCTATGCCTATATCCGCAGGATGATCTGTAGCTATAGATACAGAACTTTTCTTCGATCATAACCCTATGCTGCCCAGCGGGTCACTGCTTCTAGCTTCTCAAATCTTCAAATACCCCAAATTCCCCCGACCGGGTGACTCCACGCCCCGCAGTGGCTGAACGTTGGCTGAACTTTCTTCGGCAGCTTGGCGGAGGGCGATCGCCCTGATTCCACGCCAACCATCACAGCCGAGGCTCTAAAGCATCCATTCACCCACAGCCGTTCAGCTTTTTAGAACCAACCTAAAACCGATTGAAAAAATGCCGTAGCCGCACCTTGCTGGAAATGTAGGGCGGAAACTGGTAATGCTCTGCCAGCAGCCAGGCGACCATCAACAGGTGGGCGGCAAACGTAATGCTGACCCAGACCACCGGAAACCAGGACCAAGGGCTACCGGGCAGCGGTGGAAAGGTGTAGGACGACAGCCAGACTATCCCCGTAGGCAGCGCCACTAGCACCACCGCCACCAGCCAAACAAAGGTAGTGAGGTTGGGGTCCGTTTGATAAGCAGATTGCCAGCTCCAGCCCGTCCAGCGCCAAGTCATAGGCTGTACGCTGTCTGCCACCTGCACCGACTGATCTGCCAGATTTGCTGTAAAAATATGCCGACAAAAGTTGCAGGCGAAGGCATCCATCAGCACTAGCCCAGTGATTTCGCCATGCCGACAGACGGGACAGGTAAAGCGATCGCCAAAATCGAGCGGTCGAGTTCGGGGGCCGGTCTTTTGGGGATTGAGGGGCGATCGCTTGGAGTGCCCGCTATCCGGCGGGTTTAGACCTGGCATCATGGGCGATCCTCCTGGCGGCAGGCGCGGGGTTGCAGGTTTGAGGGTCAGCGCTTGAATCGCTGAATGCTTTAACGATAGCTCAGCAGCGTCGTGCGATCGCCCACCGTGCGGACAATCTCTTGTCCATTGTGTTCCAAAATCACGCGGGGTTCCTGCCCATTCATTTCTACCCGCTTAATTAGCACTGTGCCACCCGCGAGGCGATCGCCCACCGACGCATAGCGGCTCCCTTCTCCCGGCACCTCGACAATGATGCTGTAGCGACCGCCCATTTCCATCGCGCCGCTGATCTGGATGCTCTGGGGAATGCTGACGGGGGGCGCAGCAGGCACAGGCAGAACGGCAGGTGGGACAGCGGCAACGGCGATCGCAGGCGGTACGGCGGGCACAGGCACCAGCGCAGGCAGTTCAGGGAGAACCTGGGGCTGGGGTAGCTCCGCCGCAATCGGGCGATCCTCCGGCGGCACAGGCGGAATGGCGGGCTGCCGAATCACCACGGGTGTTTCGCCCAGCGACGCAAACGGGTCGCTGCGGCCGGCGCTGACCTGGGGCAGGCGACTAGGCACAGTGGTCGAGGAAATCAGCCCGGTGGCCAGTTGTCCCGGCGGTAGGGGCTTGGTGGCGGTGGCACTGGGGGCAACGGGCACAGTCGGCGAGGCAAACATTTCATCAGATGAGGTTGCCGTGGGTGTTGTGTCTGCGGAACCTTCGGCGATGGGCGATTCGGCAACGAGGTCTGTTGCGGGGTCTGGGTTGGCTGCCTCAGGCGCAGGGCCTCTGCCGCAGCTTGCCATCAGCAGTCCTACACAGCCTGCGATCGCCCAGGCAACGCGCCCTGGTCGAAATCCATATTGAACTGTGCCTTGAACTGTGCCTCGAACCGTGCCGTGCAGAGAACCTCTGTCTGAAGAAACTTTGCTCACCGAATTGCTCATTGCCGAATCACTCCTCACCATTGCCCTGCCTGCTTGCCAATTCACAACTCCAAAGCATAGCGCCGATTTCTCTGGGGCGATCGCCCAAATTATAAAGAATTCCAGCGCTGAAGAATTCCAGAAAACCCTTTTGCTGCAAGCGTGCCGTTGCACCGACCTTGTCTTTTCGGAATGCGGCGCAAGTCGGAATGCGGCGCAAGATTGCTGCGAACTCGCGCCATCCCCGCTTGTGTGGTATTAAATCGCTGTGGACAAGTTTTGTGAGGCAGGGATGGCAGGTCAAATTCCAACCGATCGAAATCCAGGACATCCCGCAGACGAGGGAGCGCTGGAGGCCTGGGTGAGCTATGAACCCGTCGAGGCGGCCTACTTTCAGAAGCGACAGCTCCGCCGCAGCGTGGGCTGGGGGCTGCTGTGGTCGCTAGGCGTGGGCGCAGTGATTTCGGGCAATTTTTCGGGATGGAATTTTGGGCTGGCGGCTGGCGGCTTCGGCGGTATGGCGATCGCCACTCTGCTCATGGCAGTTCTCTACATTTGCCTGGTCTACACGATTGCGGAACTGTCTGCGGCATTGCCCCACGCGGGCGGCTTCTACTCCTTTGTGCGCCATGCCTTTGGGCCGCTGGGCGGCTTTTTGTCGGGCATCACCGATTTGATCGAGTACCTGATTACGCCAGCGCTGATTGCGTTTTTCATCGGCGCGTATTTGAACAGCCTGTTTCCCGCCGTGCCGCCGCCCATCTGGTGGCTGCTGTTCTATGCCATCTTTGTCGGCATCAATATTCTGGGCGTTGAACCCAGCCTGAAGGTGGGGCTGGTGTTCACGGTGATTGCCCTGGCCGTGCTGGTGGATTTCTACCTCGGGGCCGTGCTGAGCGGCAAGTTCCAGCCGGGGCTGCTGCTGAATATTGCTCCTACTGAGGGAAATCCCGCCTGGTTGCCCAACGGAGTCGGCGGCATTTTTGGTGCAATTCCCTACGCAATTTGGTTCTTTTTGGCGATCGAGCAGTTGCCCCTGTCGGCGGAGGAAGCGACCGACTCTCGCCGGGACATTCCTCGCGCTCTGCTGTGGGGTATTGCAACACTGCTGGGCGTTTCGCTGCTGACGCTGGTGCTAAATTCCGGCGTGCCCGCAACCCTCGTTACGGCAGATACCAACGAAACCTTTGTCGGCGCAGCGGCGATCGCCCGCACCACTGCCCCCCTGGCCGACGGACTGCGGGCCGTGTTTGGCGAAGGCACAGTGGCCACGCGCACGCTCACATTTCTAGCGCTGGCGGGGCTAATCGCCAGTTTCCACGCCGTCATCTACGCCTACAGCCGCTCTCTGTTTGCCCTGTCGCGGGCGGGCTATCTGCCGCGCTGGATTTCCGTCACCAGCCAATATCGAACCCCGGCAATCGCCCTGCTGGTGGGGGCGGCGGTGGGGCTACTCTGCATCGGGCTGATTGAACTGGCGGGTCAGGCCATCGGCCCGGCGCTGCTGAATATGGTCGTCTTTGGCGCGGTGCTGTCTTACATTCTGGTCTTTGCCAGCTACCTCAAGCTCAAGCGCGATCGCCCCGAACTCTATCGCCCCTACCTCAGCCCGCTGGGGTCGGCCGGTGCGTGGGTGGGGCTGATTCTCTCCATTGTGGCGCTGATGGCCAGCCTGGCCGATCCAAGCTATCGCCCCGGCATTCGGGGGGTGCTAGTAGTAATCGCCATCCTGCTGGCTTATTTTTTCCTCTATTCGCGCCGCAGGCTGGTGTCTCGTGCCCCAGAGGAGGAAACGGCGCTGCTGCTGCGGGTGCTGCATGAATTGCGATGAGAGCGGTTTTGGATTTTGGATTTTGGATTTCTGAAATCACCAATCTAAAATCCAAAATCGATGTTAATCGGCGCGGCGCAGGAGCAGGTAGGTTTTCATTTGCCCTTTGCCCTTCACGTAAATCGTGCCGCGCTCTTTGAATTCGTAGCGATCGCACAGCCGGACATACACCGCCTCCGTCACCTGGATCATGCCCGGAAGCCCCTGCGACTCCATGCGACTGGCAGTGTTCACCGTGTCACCCCAGAGGTCGTAGATAAATTTTTTCACGCCAATTACGCCCGCCACAACGGGACCGGTGTTAATGCCAATCCGCATGTTAAACGGCGTGTTGTTTGGCGTTTTGAACTGGGCGATCGCCCGCTGCATGTCCAGCGCCATATTGGCGATCGCCTCCAGATGGTCGGCCCGCTCTATGGGCAGCCCGCCAACCACCATATAAGAATCGCCAATGGTTTTGATTTTCTCCAGCCCGTGCTGCTCTGCCAGCAGGTCAAATTTGGAAAACACCTGATTCAGCAGCCGCACCATCTCCTCTGGCGGCACGCCCGCCGACAGTTCCGTAAACCCGAC
Source organism: Thermoleptolyngbya sp. C42_A2020_037 (assembly GCF_015272455.1). Lineage (NCBI taxonomy): Bacteria > Bacillati > Cyanobacteriota > Cyanophyceae > Oculatellales > Oculatellaceae > Thermoleptolyngbya > Thermoleptolyngbya sp. C42_A2020_037. The sequence continues at coordinate 164,892 of NZ_JACYLP010000014.1, read as the reverse complement.
AATATCGGCAAATAGCACCGTTACTTCGGGAAAATGCTCGGCGATTGTGCGCTGGTCTTGTTTCAACTGCTGGGCGACCGACTCCGGCAAAATGTTCAGCAGCAGCCGCTCCGATTTTTCCTGCTCTGCCTCCAGCGCCCGCCGCGCCCGAAACTCCGCCCGCTGCAACTGCTCATAGAGAAACACTGACAGGTTACAAATCCCGCAAAACCAGAGCAAATAGAGCCACAGCGTCGCGTCCCACCTCGACCCCGCAGCCTCATTCAGCCCCAGCAGTGAGTTCACAATCAGGTAATAGCCCAGCAAGCCGACCTGAGCCACCAAATGTAGGGGCCAGCGCACGGGCAACAGCGTCGCCTGCACCAAAAACACCAGCGTCCAGGCAAATACGCCGGGAAACGCCACGCCTCGCAGCGTTGCCCAAATCTGCTCGATCAGCGTGATCGACCAAGAGCAACCCAAAAAAATCAGCGCTGGATAGCGCCGCCCGATCTTACCCCGATGGAGAATCAGGCATAGCACCAGCCCTAGTAAGGATGCACCCGCCATTGCAAACCAGCTTGGCGGAACCGTGCTGCGATTGACCAAAACCAAAAGCACCCGCAGCAGAATAAACGTGAGATAAGCCAGAATCCCAATTCGCAGCGACAAACTCAGCCGTCGCCGCATAAAGCCCTGCTGCCACTCCAGATAGGCGGGATCTTCATTGCCAAGGTCTGAGGGAAAGAGGGCTTCCCGAAATACGCTGGGCAGTTGGTGGAGGCGTTGAGTCAGCGACGAAAGGTTCACAGAACGCGGCTGGGGGAGAGGAGGTTCGGGGGGACGGAGACTCAACAAAAACTTAATGAGTATTAGCAGATGAGTATTGGCAGTAGGTGGGCAGCCAAATCACAGACGCTTAAATACAGACGCTTAAATCGCAGATGCTTAACTGTAAAGGCTGATCCCAATTCCGTTTGGATGAGTGATTCGCTTGAGTTATTCGTTCAGTGGCATCAGCCGCAGGGCTTGCTGAAATTCAGCCAGTTCGTCACGATGCCCAGTCACCACCAGCAGCGTCCCACGAATTTCAAGAGCGGCATCAGGGGTCAGATCGGCAATTTTTAGCGACACCTGCTCGGGTCGGGTAGATCGTTTCCAGTAGAATACCCCCGCCAGCGGAGCCAACAGCACCAATCCTAAAAATAGGTTGCCAACCGTGGGAAACAAAAACGAGAAGACAAGGGACAGGCACAGTAGCCCTACCGCCGCAAGCGCCGAGAGGAAAATGGCGAGAAACGTGCTGGCGCGAACCAGTCCTTCATAGGTCACTTGGTTTTGAGCGGCATCCACAGCGGCGATGCGATAGGCCCGCTGGGTGAAGTATTGCTGGATGGCTTCGAGTAGGTCTTCCTCTGGGCGATCGCCCACCAGCCTCGCCACCTCAATCCGATCTTTGGTCGAAGCCCGAATAAAGAAAAACAAACCTATTGCGAGTAATACGGTCAGCAGTGCAGTAGACGACAAGACCGGAAGTTCCATACACCTTAGCCAGGATCTCTCTTTAAGGACATTGCTGTGGGCGTTAGATCCACCCCTTTTAATGTACGAAAGATTGTGCCCTGATGGGTGATTTGGCCGCAGTTCGCAGTCGGGGTCGAGTGGCCAAGAGTCAAAACAAATGCAAAAGCAGAGTAGCTGTCTGTGCAGCCACTCTGCAATCATTCTCGCAACCAGGCGGAATGCATAGGAAATCTCAGGTAAAAATCGTAGGGGTAATGATGATTGCTTAGTTAAGACATAGGCTGAACGAGATCAATCAATTCACTATCAATCAATTCATCGTCAATCAACCTATCAGCCCCTACACAGCGATGGGATGCTCTGCTGAATTAGTCGGATGAATTAGTCGGATACGCCCACAGGAACGGTGGCATTGTTCTGGGTGTAGCTTTCCCACAGGCGGGACAGTTCCTCAGCGCGATCGCGCCATTCTGGGGTAATTTGATACATCCGACGAGGACGACCGCGGCCTTCCACCTTCTTCCAATAGCCGATCACAGCAGCTCCATCTTCCAGAAACTTGAGGGCGCTATAGAGTACCGTATCCGACAGCCGATAGGCAGGATATTCCGTCTCTAGCAGACTAATCAGCTCCGTGCCGTAGGAGTCCTGCTTGAGCAGCACAGACAGCACGTAGCACACCGCCAATTCCTTGTTCAGGTAGAACGGTGGCGGATTCTTGAAAAACTTGTAGATTTCGTCGAGTGTGGTTGTCATAAGGCTCAGCCCAATCACGCAAAACTAAAGGTTGTAGACAACTCTCCTGAGAGAGCCTAGAAGATATGTCGGAAGAGTGAAGTCTCAACAAGAGAGACACAGTTGGAAGTACGCTTGCCTTTGCCAATGCGCTCCAGGAACTCAAAGCACGTCGCCTGCCAAAATTACAGGCACAGACAAAGACCACAGAAGGGAAGACGGATGAGGGCGATCGCAGTTTGCCCATTGTTGTAGCCAACATTTAAGTAGACAACGTTTAATCCTCAGACAGTTCCAAAAAACCTGCTTTAGTGTCACAAGTTTATCGGCAATATCCGCAGGGCGGCTGTACTCAAAGCGACTCAGTACAATCTCATCTGCGACCCCAATCATCGACTGGAACAAAAACACAGTCCTCGCTGATAAAGCATGAAGCCATTTTGTGTAGGCAGATTGCGAGGTCTGCATACCGATGATTCTAGCCAGCCAGACAAAAATTGGCCCTCATTCTCTGGAGGTATTTGCTCTCAAGAGCAAGTATCTAAGCATCAGATTTTAATATCATAAGACGACATCCTACAATCGGGTGATTTCAGAAATCTTAAGTATCAAATTTGCTACACTAGACCAGCCCTAAGAGCCACGACCGCGGCCTGCACGCGATCATCTACCGCAAGCTTGTTCATAATGCCGCGTACATGGGTTTTCACCGTGTTAGGGCTGAGGTAGAGCGCGGTGGCGATTTCAGGATTGCTCCGCCCTTCGACCATCAGCTTTAGCACCTCTAGCTCTCGCTGAGAAAGCTGGCCGATGGCGATCGCATCTGCGGCACTGGTGGGCGATTTGAGGTGATCCATCACCAGTCGGGCCACCTGGGGGTCGAGATAGCTGGCTCCTTCCCGTGCCGCCTCAATGGCTGCTAGCAGGCGCTCAACGGTCGTTCCTTTGACGCAGTAGGCATCGGCCCCGGCTGACAGGGCCGCGATCACCTCATTTTCAGTGGTGTGGGATGTGAGCATGACAACTCGCACCTCAGGCAGGGACTCTTTAATCTTTTGCGTTGCGGCAATGCCGTCCATGCGGGGCAGCCCGATGTCCATCACCACAATGTCGGGCTTGAGCTTTAGGGTTTCTTCTACTGCGAAATAGCCGTCATCGGCCCGACCCACGACTTGGATGCCCGGTTGGTTACTCAAAGACTGCTCCAATCCAAGCTGCATCATAGGGTCGTCTTCCACGATTAAAATCCGCACCAGTGTTTGATTTGATGCTTGACTTGAGGCTTCACTCACGCCGACTTCCTCCCCCAATCGCCAGATTTCTATGCCAGATTCCCAGACTAAGGCTATGACAGGCGGATATCCCTGTATCAGTAGTCTAGCGGCCTTAGAGCGAATTAAGGAACTTTAATAGGGCAGCGCGATCGCCCTCTGGCATAGTTCTAAATGCCTCGCGAGCGGATGCTGCCTCGCCCCCATGCCATAGGATAGCTTCTGCTAGCGTGCGGGCACGACCATCGTGCAAATAGCCAGAATAGGGCAAAACGGTTTGCACCAGCCCAATGCCCCACAGCGGCGGCGTGCGCCACTCCTGCCCCGTTGCCCGAAAATCGGGACGATGGTCGGCCAGCCCTTCGCCCAGATCGTGCAGCAGCAAATCGGTGTAGGGATGGATGGTCTGGTTTGCCAGCGCCGGAATTTCGTGCGGCCCGGTGTGCAGCGTTGGCACATGGCAGCCCGCACAATTCGCCGCATTAAATAGGCGCTCTCCTTTCAGCACCTGGGGATCTTGGCGTTGCGTGGGTGCAGGCACCGCCAGCGTTTGCACGTAAACCGTATTGGCCTTCAGCGTATCGGCATCAACCTCGTAGGAGCCATCGGGTTCCGGAAACAGGGGATTGGTCACGCCCATATCGTTGATATAGGCAGAGGCCCCTTGCTGAAGCAGCGTGGGATTGTTGGCTTTCCAGCCAAAGCGTCCCAGCACCTCAGCGTGCTGTTCCACATCCCAAACAGCATTCGGGCGACCCGAAATGCCGTCCCCGTCCCCGTCGTTGGGATCGGCCAGCGCCAGAATTTCCGCTTCGGGAACAGCTTCCAGCAAACCTGTGCCAAATACGGGCGACGGGATGCGGGGCGACACGAGGATGTGCGACGGCAGGGGATCGCCGCTGGGCAGCGTGATCTCAAACTGGGGCGATCGCAACGAGTAGGGCGTTCCATCCGCGTAGGTTCCGGGTTGCTCCTGCCAGCGCAGCTTGACCCGCGCTTCGGGCAAATAGCCATACACTGCCTGATCCTGAATCTGCGTGCCAATGCCCGGAACAGGCGGCGCGTTGCCCAGGCTGACGGAAGCCTCCAGATGGGCGTTGGCTTGCAGCACGGATGCAGCCTCAGTCGGAGTGGACAGTACAGCTTCCGGCGAATCGGGCAAGCCCTGACGAGGCAGGCTGACCCGCAGCAAAAGCTGTCCAGGAACAGGCATTCCCCGCCCATCTCGAATGTGACATCCAGCGCAGGACGTGTTGTTAAACAACGGCCCCAGTCCACCGTTGACTGGGGCGGGCGGCGTGACAAAGGCGGCCTCAAAATGGCGATCGCCCACTTGATGCAGCGCCAACCATTCGCGGCTGAGGTTGGGCGCAGGTTGGGAATAGCCCTGAGAGGTGCGGTTTTGAACTGTAGCATCTCCCCCCGACAGCAGCAGCGGCGACTGGGCCCAGCCCGCACCATGCAGCAGCAGCGAGGCCAGCACGCCTGCAATGGCAGAAAGGAGGGCGATCGCCCCAAATCGCCCCTTGGCGCGACGCAACCCAGCAATACGAGCCATTACTCCAATCACTCCTGCACCAGTGGTATAATCCACTGCTCAAACACGCCCCGCAGCGTCAGCAGCGAATCCCGTGCCGCCGCAATTCGGGGCTTTGCAGCCGGGTCACAGAGAGTCGTTTCGATGGGGCCCGGAATGGCCTTGACCGCGGATTCCGCCGCCTGTAAATACTGCCGCACCTGAGCATCCAGGGCTGGATCAATGCTGGCGACATAGCGGCTGAGGCTGTGGCGACCGGGGCGGCTGGCGCTGCCTGCAAAATAGGTCAACTCCACGCTGCGGAGGTTTTGGTAAAAATCCTGAAGCGAACTGTGGCTAAAGCGGCTTTCCAGCAAGAAGGGATTCTGAGCATCCAGGGCCTCGCCAATTTTGACTGCACCCAACTCATCCAAAATATCGATGATGCCCTGCACCAGTTCGGTCGCCGCCGCCTGGGGCGTGGGATACGCAGTGCTGCGATCGCCCGCCTCCACAAACTCTTTGCGATAGGCCGGATAGCCCTCTACGCCCTCGTCCCAACTTGCCAGCAGGTTCTCGGCTGTGGCTGCAAAATCCGCCCCAATCAACTGCAAATATTCCAACTCGCGGGGCGTGAAATCTGCCAGTCGCTTGTCGTTATTCCGCCCAAACAGCAAAAACTCAATGGTATGAAAGCCTTTTTGAGACGTTTGCAGTGTTTCCAAATAGTCAGGCGTAAGGGCATCCTGACTTTGCAAAACAGCAACCACGTCTACCTCATTCACAGGCCAGTCATCCAGTCCAGCGTCGTAACCCAGCGATGCCGCCGGGCCAAAGGCAAACGCTTCGCTGCTTTCCCAGGGCAGACGAGCCGCCAGCCAAGCTTGTCGGGCGGTCTGCAAGTTTGCCTGGGTGGGGCGGGCGGCAAACTGGGCGATCGCCCGATTCAGCCGTTGGGCAGCGCTGGTCAACTCGCCATAGGTGGGCAGCAGCACAGCATCCACGAAACTGGCAAGTACCTGACGATCGCCAAAGGTCGAGCCTGGAACGGCTGCTGCGCCATACACCCGCACCGGGCTGCCAACAGGCTGCACCGCTCCCGATTCGCCGCCTTCACCGCCCCCCTCCACAGCAATTGCAGCGCAAAAGCCGACCGACTGGGGTGAAGCTCCCTCACCGCCTTCGCCCCCTTCACCGCCTTCGCCCCCTTCACCACCCGCCTGAGCCACACTCAAGGGAGCCGGGGCAACAGGATGGGGCTGCGTAGCGATCGGGCGATCGCCCGTGCTAGCTGACTCTGGGGTGGGGCCGGCGATCGCCTGGGTGCTAGCCTGTGTGATGACAAATGCACCAACGCCGACCCAAAGCTTCATCCGTCCGTTCATATCTCGATTCGTAAGGGCTTTCAACGGAGTAACTCCTATGTCATCTTCAAAAAAGGAGCAAAGATATCCTGAAATCGTTCTTTTGGGTTTATGCTCCAATGCTCAAACTGCAATCGCGCTCGCTTACCCAACCTTGACCCCACCTTGACCTGTCTGCTGCACTGCCATGATCCTTTGCCTTGATGCTGTATTGACCGCTGAAGAGCTAGAAACCATCTCTACTGCATTGCAGTCAGCTTCTTTTGCAGATGGGAAAACGACTGCTGGCTGGTATGCCAAACAGGTCAAGCACAATACTCAACTCGAAGCTGGAGAAATCGCAGAAACCGTGCGATCGCTCATTTTGGCAGCATTACGGCGCAACGCCCTGTTTCAAATGGCCGCCTATCCGAAAGTCATTCGTCCGCCGCTAATCAGCCGCTACGAGGTCGGCATGGGCTACGGCACACACGTAGACAATGCCCTGATGGGTGGGAGCGCCCTTTTATCCGGTGATTCTCAACAAACAGACCTGATGCGAACGGATCTGTCGCTCACGCTATTTCTCAATTCGCCAGACGATTATGACGGTGGAGAACTGGTCATCGAAGATACGCTGGGGCATCACCCGTTTAAGCTGGCAGCGGGAGCAATGGTGCTATATCCCGCTACCACGCTGCATCGGGTAGAACCCGTGACGCGGGGGACGCGGTTGGTTGCTGTGACCTGGGTGCAAAGCCTGGTCAGAAATGCGGGCGATCGCGAGCTGCTGTTTGAGCTAGATACCGCCCGCCAATCCCTGTTTCGGCAGCACGGCAAAACGCCAGAATTTGACCAGATTACGAAATGCCACGCCAATCTGCTGCGCCGCTGGGTTGAGCTATAGCAAGCCGCACAAAGCCAACCCGCTGCTCAACCCATCCAGTGCCAAATCTACGTCCAGCCGCCGCGATCCATAATCCGCAGTGCCTCGGCGTTGTTGCGTCCAAAGATGGCAGCGTTTAGCTCGTCTTCCTTGAACGTGCCAAAGCCAGCAACCACCGAATCTAGCGCCACGCCAGACAGCACAGGATATTCGTTATTGCCCTTGGCGAAGATCTCTTGAGCCTGACGACTGACCATGTGTTCAATAAACCGAATCGCGCCCTCGCGATTCTTAGCAGTCTTTAGAACGCCTGCACCACTGATATTGATATGGGTGCCGCGATCGCGCTGATTGGGGAAGAAAATGCCTACCTTGTTCACCACGTCCTGATCGGCGGGGTCAGTGGACTTCACCAGACGGGCAAAGTAGTAGGTATTGGCGATCGCAATGTCGCCCAGCCCCGCTGCAACTGCTTTAATCTGAGCCGTATCATTGCCTTCTGGCGGACGGGCAAAGTTTGCCACTAGCCCCCGCACCCAGGCCTCAGTTTCCTGCGGCCCGTGGACATGCAGAATTGATCCCGTAAGCGACTGGCTGTAGACATTGGTCGAAGATCGCGTCAACACCTTGCCGCGCCACTTAGAGTTGGTCAGGTCTTCGTAAGTGGAAAGATCAGCCGGATTCACACGCTCCTTGCTGTAATACAAAACCCGTGCCCGCTTGCTCAGCCCAAACCAATGGCCATCCGGCTCTCGCAGATAGCTGGGAATTGCCGCTTCCAGCGTCCTCGATCGGATGGGTTGCAAAATACCTTCCTGCTGCGCTCGCCAGAGTCGTCCTGCGTCTACAGTAATCAGCACATCCGCCGGACTATTTGCGCCTTCGCTCTTGATGCGCTCGATCAGTTGGTCGGCCTCGGCTTCTACTAGGTTGACCCGAAAGCCTGTCGCTTCGGCAAAGCTCTGGTAGAGGCTGTCATCAGTGTCATAGTGGCGAGATGAGTAAAGATTTACAACACCTCGGCTTTGTTGGGCTGTCGCACGGCGACCGAATTGCCCAACTGTGGCGGCGGCCAGGGCGCTACCCGTGGCGATAAAAACTCGCCGAGTCATTTTTCCCATAGGGACTTTCACTCCTGAAATTGAACTTAATGAACTTCGATGAGGGCCATATCGTCAAGCTGTGGACATTCTGCGATTTGAAATCAGACAGCCCAACAAGCGATTTTCATGCTTGGTCTCTTACTTAGCCTCTTAACTGACCTGTAATTGACCCGCTCTCAAAGGTCGCGTCTTAGACGATGTACCCGCTCGATCACGCTAGGCATCACCAAAGACAGAGTGTATTGTACATTTAATGAAAGCAATTCTCAATTGATCTGTAAAAATAACCAAAGTAGATGCATATAATTCCAGAGCAGGTTCCTTGGTTGAGTTGCAGAGAGAGTGCTAGAATGGCTTTTCTGTCAAGATTCAGGGCTATGCACATTCAGGAAAACTTCTAAGATTTAGCGATTAGAAGTGACAATAAGCCATAAAGATTATCATTTGCCGGCATAGACTATTTGTACGTTGGTTTGCAAGTTTTACCCGCTCTTGCAGCTCAGCTTGCGAGCGTCTTTAACGGATTTGTCGTATCTACCTGCTGTCTGTGTCTATCACTCTTCCCATGCCTAAAGCCCGCACCCAGCGCGATATGCCAGCACTGATGCAGGTTCTGTTTCGCCCGTGGCTGCTGATGTCGCTAGTGCTGCACGCGGGGCTGCTGGTGCTGCCGCTGCTGCCGGGAGACTCCGGAGCCGAGCCATCTCAGTCTCTAGAATCAGACAACTCAGCGCCTGACCCGCCAGAGCTTTCGGTTACCCTGTCGCCTACGCCAGCGATGGCTCCAGCGGCTACTCTGCCGGTGACTCCACCATCCCCCTCGCCTATCGCAACGCCTACTCCCTTGCCCAGACCCGAACGGGTTGTCGTGCCCCGCCCGACGACCGTGCCGCGACCGCCTGCCCCGGTGAGATTGCCCGCCCCAGCGCCAACCCAACCCCCCACGCCGTCGCCCCAGCCAACCCCAACCCCGGTCGCCAGCCCTGCGCCGCCAGCCGCTTCGCCAGCACCTACCGCCACACCGACCCCGACCCCCAGCCCGACTCTGGTGCCCATGCCCAGCCCCGCAACAGCTTTGCCAGAGGTTCAGGAGTCGCCCAGCCCGATTCCCTACGCAACCTTTCCCCATCCGGACGGGGCAAGGAATGACTGCGGCGGGTTTCTGAACTGCTGGCGGCTCTCGGATACAGACGGGCGACCGGTGCGGGCGATCGCCCGCGATCTGCAAGCCACACTCCAGACCCAGGGCTATCAAACCCAGCAGTTGGAACCCGCCGACGACACAGGTTCTAGCTTGTATCGAGTAACCCCGCCCGACGAGCCGCCCTACTATGTCAACGTCATTTCGACGTTTAACCAGGGCACGGTCTATCTGCTGACGGATGAACCCATGACCGCTGCTGAAATTGCCGACGTGCGAGAGGGTCGCGCCCCTGCCCCCGAATCGCCCGATGCGCCGCTGCCCTCATCCAACTGAAATCCTCCCTTCGGGTGATTCCACCCTTGTCGCGAGACAGGCAGTATAAGGACACCTTCCTCTCTTGCATGAGCCTTGCTACTCATGCTCCACATCCCCAGATACTTTTCAGTCCTTGCCTGAGGAGTGTCTGGGCTTTCCAATCTTTCCAAATCGCTTCAACCCAACCCTGCATCTATGTACCCTGCATCTATGCACATCGATCCTGAGCAGGTTCCTGCAAAAACCGGAACCGTCTATCCAGAACCGTTTAAGGCGCGGTTGGCAGGTCGCAGCAAACGACGCTTGGGAGATGCAGCAGGGCTAAAAAACTTTGGGGTGAACTGGGTAGCACTGGAGCCAGGGGCAATGTCGGCATTGCGCCACTGGCATCAGCGCCAGGATGAGTTTATCTACGTGCTGACGGGCGAAGTGGTGCTGATTACCAATGCAGGCGAACAAGTGCTGAAAGCGGGAATGGCGGCGGGTTTTCCCGCAGGTGAGGCAAACGGACATCATCTGGTGAACCGCTCGGCGGCCCTGGCAACGTATCTCGAAGTGGGCGATCGCACGCTGGATGACCAGGTTACCTATCCCGACGATGATTTGGTCGCCGCTGCGGGGGAGGCGGGCTGGATTTTTTTCCACAAGGATGGACGGCCTTACTCATCTCCTCTGTCGGGGGCTTGAGCTAGTCCGGAGGGGCGATCGCAGCCTCCGCTGGCAGGAACAGATTGAGGGACGGATTGAGGAACATCTTAAGAAACAAAGAAAAGATTCAAGAGGCTCACTGGATTCGTTCAACCTTTTTAGGTACGTAGCAAAAAAAATCTTGCGTTTGGTTGCTCGGTATACATATTTGGCAATTTCTGGGGAACGCTAATAGTTACCATTCATTTCTCGGTCAGTTCCCTGTGAAAACTGATTTACCAGACGCTTTATTGCAGACGCTGCAAGATCCCGATACGCAGTGCAATCTTCTGCAATCGGTGGTGCTTCACGCCAACGACTCGATTGTGATTACCAACGCAGAACCGATAGATGCGCCCGGCCCGCAAATTGTGTTCGTCAATGAAGCCTTTTGCCGCATGACGGGCTATCGGCCTGATGAGGTAATTGGCAAAACACCGCGCATCTTGCAAGGGCCCAAGACCGATCGGGCCGCCCTTAACCGTTTAAAGGACTCGCTGCGACGGTGGCAGCCCGCGCTGGTGGAACTGCTAAACTATCGCAAAGACGGCAGCGAATTTTGGGTTGAAATCAGCTTGGTGCCTGTAGCCAATGCCGACGGCTGGTATACCCACTGGATTGCGATTCAGCGGGAGACGAGCGATCGCAAGCGGCTGGAAACCGAGTTGCTGAAGACGCTGCAAAAAGAGCGAGAACTCAGCGAACTGCGATCGCACTTTGTCACCATGACTTCCCACGAATTTCGCACGCCGCTGACGGCGATTCTGACGGCGGCAGAAATGCTGGAATACTACGGTCGCCACTGGACAGAGGACGATCGGCTAGAGCAACTGCGGCTAATCCAAGTGACGGTGCATCGGATGACGCAAATGCTAGACGACATCCTGCTGCTGGATCGGGCGGATGCCCGCGATCTGCAACCTGCACCCGTTTGGTTTGACCCAGAAGCCTTTTGCGAGGCGCTGGTGAGCGAATGTCAGACCACCAGCGGCCGTAGCCATCGATGGGAACTGATCAACCACCTGACCCAGCGCAAGGTTTACCTCGATCAGGCACTTTTGCGACAGGTATTGCTCAATGTGCTGTCAAACGCGGTCAAATATTCTCCCGCCCATAGCCAGATTACGCTAGAGATGCGCGATCGCCCTGGAGGGATACAGTTTTCCATCCGGGATGAGGGCATCGGGCTGAATCCGCAAGACCAGTCCCGGCTGTGTGACCTGTTTTATCGCGGCAGCAATGTGGGTGCAATTCCCGGCACTGGGCTGGGCCTGGCGATCGCCAAGCGATGTCTGGACTTGTGCGGCGGCGAAATTAGCTTTGAAAATTTGCCTGAGGGAGGACTTCAGGTGGCGATCGCGCTGCCCTTTCACAAAACACTGTAATCCAGCGGATAGAGCGTTAAAAAGCCTGGAGTTTGGGCATCCTGAGAGAGTCCGAGTCCACACTTGGCTGACACTTTTAACCTTTATTTAACCTTTGGTTTTCTACCGCTGAATACTTAAACCTTCACATGAATTGAAGTCTTAAAGGACGAACCTGAATCTGCCTGTAACCCATGCATCCGCTCCCAGCAGGGCTGAATCTCCAAACTGGGGCGATCGCCGATCGAGGTAAATCGGACAATGGCCAGAGTAATTACTGAGGCAATCACCGGGGCAATCATTCGGGGCAATCACTGGGGCAATCACTGGGGCAATCACCGGGCGATCGCTCTAGTTCGAGTTTGTTGGTCTGAACATTTGCTCTAAAACATTTGCTCTAAAACACTTGCGCGGTTCAAGCATTTTGCATGGGCCGAGGCTGTGACACCGCTTTCGGCACAGGCAGCAGCCGATTGGACACAAACCCATCCGGTGTGCATCTCCAGGAATCCATTCGCAGTCACCCATTCGCAGTCACCCATTCGCAGTCCCCACAACGTACCCCATCCACTCAGGCCCTTCGGTTCAGTTATGGCAAAGATATTGGTCATCGAGGATGACTTAACCATTCGCACTGCGCTCCTAAAGATGCTGAGCGCAGAAAATTACGAGGCGATCGCCGCTCCAGAAGGGCAAACCGGGCTAACTCTCGCCCAAGGACACCGGCCAGACCTGATCCTGTGCGACATCATGATGCCCGGCTGCGACGGCTATGAAGTGCTGACCCAGCTCCAGCAAAATCCAGCAACGGCGGGCATTCCGTTTATCTTTCTTACGGCCAAGGCAGACCGTCAGGATATCCGCCAGGGCATGGCGATGGGCGCAGACGACTATCTCACCAAGCCCTTTACCCGGCAAGAACTGATGGAGGCGATCGCCACTCGGCTGAGCAAACACGCCAGCATCACCCAGCCCTACATTCAGGAAATGAAGCAGGCTGTTGATCGGCTCAACCAGATCGCCTACCGCGACCCCACGACCCAACTGGCCAACCGTATCCTGTTTCATCGTTGCCTTCAGGAGCATCTGGAATCGGCAGATGGGCTGGTGGCGCTGCTGCTGCTCAAACTCAACGCCAGTATGCCCGACGGTACACCGCTGGACGGAGCGATGACAGAGGCCCTAGCCGCAGCGACGGCAGCCCGCCTGCGTGAGGCGATTTCCCCAGAAGAGGCGATCGCTCGACTCAACAGCAACACCTTTAGCGTGTTTCAGTCCGTCGCCCACCGCCGCGATGCTGCCACGCTAGCGCAAACCCTGCTCAGCAGCCTGAACGAACCCTGCCTGATCGACAACGATACCTTACAACCCCAGCTTTGCGCTGGCATCGCCCTCGCCCCCGACAACGGAGCCACCGCCAGCGAAGTGACGGAACATGCCCGCCAAGCCCTGCAAACCGCCCATCGGCAGCCCGGCCGCTATCAGTTCTACAGCCTGGAGGTAGATGCTTGGAACAGCCAGCGAATCTGGGTACTCCAGCATATTGAACGGGCGATCGAGCAGGACGAACTGCGCCTACTGTATCAGCCCCAGGTCAACCTGATCAGTGGCCGCATCATCGGAGCAGAGGCACTGATACGCTGGCAGCATCCCGACGTGGGCATGGTGCATCCTGCCCAATTTTTGGCGGTCGCAGAAGAAACAGACTGGATCGTGAAAATTGGCGAGTGGGTGCTGAAGACGGCCTGCGGGTGCGCTGTGTGGTGGAAAGAGGCCGGGCATCCCGGCATGAAGCTGTCGATCAACCTGTCGGCGCGTCAGTTTCGCAAGCTCGACCTGCCAAAGGCGATCGCCCAGGCGACGGCACAAACCGGGTTCGACCCGCATCTCTTGGTGCTGGACATCACCGAGGCAACGCTGCACGAAAATCGGGGCGTTGATGGAAAAACCATGCAGGAACTTCAGCAGTTGGGGGTGCAACTGGCCCTGGATGACTTTGGCACGGGTTATTCTTCGCTTTATCATCTGCGACAACTGCCCCTCGACTGTGTGAAAATCGACCGCACCTTTGTAGCCGATCTGGGAGAAGACGAGGATGCGCTGTCCATTGCAAAAGCGATCGTGGCGATCGCCCAGTCTCTCCAAACACGGGCGATCGCCGAAGGGGTAGAAACCGACGCTCAGCTCAGCCTGTTGCGACAAATCGGATGCTACGCGGCCCAGGGAAACCGCTTCAGACCACCGCTCTCCGCCAGCGATCTCCAGCAGTTGCTCCAAACCAACCCGCGCTTATAGACAAACGTGCAGGCAGTCTAGCGGAAATGGGTTAGCGCCAGGTAGCGCATCAAAACTCGACGGAGCAGTGCGTCACGGCTCTGCCTAACAGTTCACGGTAGTCCTAAAAACGTCCTAAAAACGTAAGGATGGGCGGCGAACCAAGCTACCCATCCCTATTCCCAAAATTATTATCCTTCGAGCATCGCCAGCTTTGCCAACATCTAACAAGCTAGCGGGGCGTTGTGACTAAGGGCGGACTTTCCGAAAGATCCTCCCCTTCACTTAGCCCCCGATCCTGAGCGGAGTCGGCTAAGATGACTCCTCCGCCTTCAGGAGCCTTGGGAGCTTCGCTAGGATGGGCGGCCCCATGATGAAAGCGAATGCCCAGAAACAGATCGTAGACAAAGTTTAGAAAATCCTTCACCTTGAGCAGCCCAAGGGACTGATGACAGCCCTTCGCATCCAGCAGCGGACGGGTCGCATAATACGCCGCCTGGTAGTTATACCAGGGGATCGACGGCCAGAGGTGATGAATCAGGTGATAGTTCTGGCCCATGATCAGCACATTCAGCAGCGCCCCAGGATAAACCCGCGCATTTTTCCAGCGGTTGCGCTCCTGGAAAGGACGGTGGGGCAGATAGTCAAAGAATAGCCCCAGAGCCAGCCCCACGACTAGCGCCGGAGAAAACCAGAAGTTCATCAAGTAGCTCAGAAACCCATACTGCACCGCGTAATAGATCAGCAGCGCAACGGTGAGGCGGGCCAGAAACCATTCCAGAAGCTCATACTTGCGCCAGAGTTTGCGCTTGAAGAAGAAAATCTCGTGATAGAAGAACCGCGCAGCAATCAGCCACAGCGGCCCGCCCGTAGACACGAAATGGTCGGGGTCATTCTCCGGATCGTTCACGTTTGCGTGGTGCTGCATGTGCACTCGCGTAAAAACCGGGAACGAAAACCCCAGCATGAGCGCACTGCCATGACCCAGCACCGCATTCATCACGCGATTTCGATGCGCGACGTTATGGGATGCATCGTGAATCACAGTTCCCACTAGGTGCAGCGCCACGACATTAAGCACAAAGCACACCCACCCCAACCAATGCCAGCGCCAGTACCCACAAACCGAAAGCGTTGCCAGAACCACTGCGAGCAAAAAGATGAGCAGGGTTGGGTTGAATTTGCCGGGTGGGCCGAGAAGCTCTCTCGGGACGGTCGCGATTGTCAGGGGCTTAACGGCCTCCGACATGATACGTTCACTCCTCGATAAGTATCCTTCGGTAGTATAAGCCACCTAGCCGCAAGAATGAAGTTTTGTGAAATTAGCTCATCTGATTCATAGGTTAACCGCCTATCGCACTCCTTAATACATAGACCCTGACATAGACCCTGCGAGTCAGTTCCTGCTAAGTCTCGCGTTTTCCAAGTAATCAGGAGGAAGAAGCCCAAATCGCCTGAAAGGGTCGCCCGAAAAAGTGCCTGAAAGGGCTGCCGCTGGCATGACAGCCGATGTGGGGGTTACGCTGGGTGTAGCTTGGCAGTTGCCTGAAGTTTGGAGGAAGTTTGGAGGAAGTTTGGAGGCGATCGCCCCCTGTTTCCCATCTGCCGTTCCCCTGTCTCCCGAACAGGCCGGTTCCTCCAGTTACAACGTGTAACAAGGCGTAATAGGCTGTTTACGGCTGCCTCAAAGCCTTACTCCATCAAGGCTGGAGTGAGTCGAGCAGTGAATGGGGGTGCAACTGCAACGCAGGGCTGGTGTGCTACCAAACTGGCAGAACTGACAGGGATAGCTATACTGCTCTATTACAAGCGGATTCTCCATCTGGGAAAGCATAGCCGATTAGCATTCGCCGATTAAAGGTTGGTTTACGCCCTTGGATGTTTCAAGAACAACGCGAGCAAATTTTGAACGGCAGATCCGTGGGCTACAGCGCGACGTACTTCGCATGGGCGCACTGGTAGAGCATTCCTGTCTGCTAGCCCGAAAGGCGATGTTTGAGCGCGATTTGGATGCCGCTCGGCAGATCGCTATTCAAGACAAGCAAATCGACCAGTTTTATCGACAGATCGAGCAGGATTGTGTCAAGCTGATGGCGCTCCAGTCGCCAGTTACCCAAGACCTGCGGCTGCTGAGTGCGCTGATGCAGTTGGTGCGAGATTTAGAGCGCATCGGCGACTATGCCAAAGATCTGGGTGAGGTGGCGGTCAAGCTATTTCCCTACCCGACCCATCCCTGCATGGGGCAAATCCAGATCATGTCCGATCGGGCGCGGGCGATGCTAGCGATGAGTTTGGCGGCGCTGTCGAACCTGGATGCTGAGTCTGGGCTGGATGTGAAACATCGGGATGACGCGGTGGATTCTGACTATGAAGAGGTCTATGACCTGCTGGCGCATCAAACCAATGTGCAGGGCGTGATTGAACCCTATGTGCTAATGGTGTTGGCAATCCGCTACCTAGAACGAATGGCAGATCATGCGACCAATATCGGTAAGCGGGTCGCCTACGTGGTGACGGGAAAACGCTGAACGCCCAAACCTCAGGATTGCTGGATCGAGCAGCGCCCAAAAGCAGCATCTAAAACTAGCACCCGAAACCAGTAGCCGAAATTTGTTTGACACATGCGACTGGATGGGAAAGTATAAATACAATAGGTGGAATGTGGAAAACAACGGAGTTTCCACGTTTGCATCTGTTCTCTGCCTGAGCGAGCGTGTGTTTGAAGCGCCGACGCTTTTCTTGCTCTGCGGTGGGTGATGTTGGCACTGAACATCTTTCGGGTAAATGCCTGAGAGGGTTCGGTTTGGGCTATTCTGGCGGCTATCGAGTGAACGTTTCAGACCAGGGGCGATCGCGCTCTTTGTCTAACTGCCCGTGTTGCACCCAGTCTGCAAGATGTCTCGAATCTCCGGAGCAGCGTGGGCAGCTTTAGTGGACTGGCAACCGGACTGGACTAGCAAGCCGTGGCACGGATTGCAGCCGCACTAGCAGCGATCGCCCGTCAGCAGTTGCGTATCCATCGTATGGGTCGAATCTAGAGTTGCTTCAGGGCTTGTATAGGCTGTAGCCCCTGCCAGCGCTCTACTGCGGATGCCGTCTTCAGGTTATGAGCGGGTTCCGAAACTGCAAGCCCGTTTCGCGATGCGGTTGATGCAAGACGAAGAACGAAATGACCGCTAATCAGGCTTGAGGACTATCATTAACAGCGTTCGGTCGTGTTTGCCGCCGCAGCCGAGCGTTTTGCTTGGAACATCGAAGCGGGCTTTGACCGGGCAATGTTGCCAACCTACCCCTCCCAGGACTAGACGCAAGGATTAAGACGCTACATGGACTTTTCGATCGCCTCACTACTTTCCAACTTCCCAGACGACAAGCTGGTCGCTCCCAAGGCTCTAGAAAAAAAGCTGAACTGTGAAGACGATGCCAGCCTCCGCCGTTTGCAAATTGCGCTGGATGCCCTGGAAAAAATCGGCATTTTGGTGAAGGAGCGGGGCAAATATCGCCGCGTCTTTGAGGAGGACGTGGTGGAAGGGAAGCTGCGCTGCTCTAGCAAGGGCTTTTGCTTTGCAATTCAGGATGTTGAAGGGTCGGAGGATATCTACATCCGCGAGAGCCAGTTGAATACTGCCTGGAATGGCGATCGCGTCTTGGTGCGCGTGACCAAAGAGGGCAGCCGCCGCCGCAGTCCAGAGGGCGAAGTCCGGCTGATTTTAGAACGCTCCAATTCCTCCGTGCTAGCGCGGGTGAAAAAAACCGAGGACGGGCAGTATCGTGCCCTGCCGCTGGACGATCGCCTCTTGTTTGAGCTAGAGCTAACGCCCGATGGCGAACCGCTAGAGGAATCCGTCGATCAACTGGTGCATGTAGAAATTGCCCGCTATCCCCTGGGTCAGCATCCGCCCATTGGTCGAGTGGCTCAGATTTTGGGCAGCGATGCCCAGGCGGCCTCAGACATCGACATTGTGTGCTGCAAGCATGACCTGCCGCGCGGATTTTCGGAAGCTGTGCTGGAGGCGGCCAAAGCGCTCCCGACCAAGCTCCGCAAGACGGATTTTAAGAAGCGGCTGGATTTGCGGGAACAGTTGACCGTCACAATCGACGGGCCCGATCATCCCCATAGCCCAGCCATCGACGATGCCCTGAGTGTGGAAAAAGTGGGCGACGATGAGTGGCGCTTGGGGATTCACATTGCCGACGTGTCGTACTATATCGCAGCGCGATCGCCCGTCGATCTGGAAGCCCAGAAGCGCGGCACTTCGGTCTTTTTGGGAGAACTCGTCGTGCCCATGCTGCCGGAACATCTGCACCGCTGCTGTTCGCTGCTGCCCGGTGAAGACCGTCTGGCGATTTCGGTGCTAGTGACCCTAAACGCCGCAGGCGAAGTGCAGGATTTCGAGATTCAGCCCAGCGTGGTGCGGGTGGATCAGCATCTGGACTATCAGCAGGCCCAGGCGGTGCTGCTGCGAGACGACCCAGAAGCCGCCGCCGAAGCCCGCTACCCGTTGCCCTCTGCCAAGGAGCTAAAACACCTGGAACCCGTGTTTGAACTGGTGGACAACCTGTTTGCCATCAGCCAGGCCGTGGCGGCGCAGCGGCTGGCGCGGGGCGCGTTTGACCTGAACCTGCCGGAGAGCATCTTCCCCGACGAACACAATCCCGAACTGGGCAAATTCCTCTCGACCAATTTCCAATACGACGACGAGGGCGAACTGGGCGCAATGGTGGTGTCGTCGCTGCTGCCCGCCCGCACGATCGTAACGGAACTGATGCTGCTGGCGAATCAACTGGTGGCGCTGCATTTGCAATGCCTCCAGGTGCCCGCCATCTACCGGGTTCACCGCACGCCTGACCCGTCGGACGTGCAGGAATTGGTAAAGCTGGTAAACAACATGGACATCGAATACCAGCTTGAAGACGAAGAGGTGGTGCATCCCCGCGACTATCAGCGGCTGACGCAGCAATTTGCGGAGTCTCACGCCGAGCGGGTGCTGACCTATCTGCTGCTGGAGACGCTGAAGCCTGCGGTCTATAGCACCACGCCGGGGACTCACTTTGGGCTGGCGCTGGATAACGGCTACACCCATTTCACCTCGCCGCTGCGCCGCTATCCTGACCTGCTGGTGCATCGGGTGCTGCACGCGGTGTTTGAGCATGGGCGCGATCGCAAATCTACCCGCTCCAAAGACAAGGTGAACCTGTTTAGCAGCGAATGCCACGGCGCAATCGACTGGAAGGTGCTGCCGCCGGAGGTTCACGACGAGCTAGAGGAATATTTCAACAGCATCGTCAACCACCTCACCGAGCGCGAAAAGCTGGCGCAGGAGGCAGAATCTGACCTAGAGGGACTGAAAAAAGCCGAGTATATGCAGGAGCGCACCGGCGAAACCTTCCACGGGCTGATTACGGGGGTGCAGTCCTACGGTTTCTTTGTGGAAATCGAGGAACTGCTGGTGGAAGGGCTGGTTCACGTCAGTTCCCTGAAAGACGACTGGTACGAATATCGCTCGCGTCAGCAAAAGCTGGTGGGCCGCAAGAATCGCAAGCAATATCGACTGGGCGATCGCGTCGAGGTGCAGGTCAAGAGCGTAGATTACTACCGTCAGCAAATTGACCTGGTGGCGGTGGGCGGCGGCAGCGAGGCCACCGATGACGACGAGGAGGACTTGCTAGAAACCGAAGCTGACCTGCTGGAGACCGAAGATCTATCCGAGGAAGAAGAGTAGGTCGATGCACCGCTTTCAGCGGATTGTGATTGTTGGCACGAGCGGCACCGGCAAAACCACGCTGGCGCAGCAAGTAGGACGACAACTCGGCATCGCCCATATCGAGCTAGATGCGCTGCACTGGGAGCCGAACTGGACCGCTGCACCGTCGGAGGTGTTTCGGGCGCGGGTCGCTGAAGCGCTGACGGGCGATCGCTGGGTGGTCGATGGCAACTACAGCAGCGTCCGCGATCTGGTTTGGGGGCGGGCCGATACTATCGTGTGGCTGGACTATCCGTTTGGGCTGGTGCTGTGGCGATCGCTCCGGCGGGCAATTTGGCGCAGCACTTCGGGCGTAGAACTCTGGAGCGGTAACCGCGAAACCTGGCGGCAAACCTTTTTCAGCCGCGACTCCATTTTGCTGTGGGTGCTACGAACCTATCATCGGCGGCGACGCGAGTATCCGCTGCTGTTTTCTCAGCCAGAATATGCCCACCTCAGGGTGGTGAGAGTGCGATCGCCCCAAGAGACCAGAAGTTGGTTAATCGGGTTAGCAGGTGACGGAGTGATCGGTGGCGGGTTGCAATGACTCCAGCATAACCACCTGACCACCCGCTCCCTATCGCTCCTCCAGCGCCAGCTTCACCAGCCGATCAACCAGTTCTGGGAAGGGCACCCCGCTGGCAGCCCACAGCATGGGATACATGCTGGTGGCGGTGAAACCGGGCATGGTGTTGATTTCATTGATGAAGACCTCGCCTGTAGACTCGCAATAGAAAAAGTCCACGCGGGCCAGACCGGCTGCGTCTACGGCTTCAAAGGCGCAAATCGACATATCCTGAATCTGGCGGGCGATCGCCGCTGGCAAGTTTGCCGGGATATGCAGGTCTGCCAGACCTTCGGTGTATTTCGTCTCGTAGTCGTAAAAGTCGCTGCTGTAGGTGATCTCGCCCACGACCGATGCCTGGGGATGGTCATTGCCCAGCACGGCGCACTCCAGTTCGCGGGGTGAGGGCGCGGCCGCTTCCACAATCAGGCGGCGATCGTAGCTGGCGGCGCTGTCCAGGGCGGCCTCAAGCTGGGCGCGGGTGCGGACTTTGGCAATGCCGACGGAGGACCCCAGGTTAGCAGGCTTGACAAAGCAGGGATAGCCCAGTTCGGCTTCGATTTCATCACATAGCTTGGGAAAAACGCAGGGGTTGGAATAGACCTGCGATCGCCGCACGACCTTATACTTCACCTGGGGCAGCCCCGACTGAGCAAACGCCATTTTCATGGCGATCTTGTCCATCCCCAGCGCCGACCCCAGCACCCCCGACCCCACAAACGGAGCCTGCATCAGCGTCAGCATTCCCTGCACCGTGCCGTCTTCGCCGTTGGGCCCGTGCAGCACGGGAAACCACACGTCCACGCCGCTGACCTGCGCGGTCGATTGCCAGCGTTCTACTGCCGCCACCGTTGGCACTTGCAGGGCGCTGGTTCCGCCCGACGGGTCTGCCGGAGCGTCCGAACTGCCCAATTCCAGCGGCACTCCCGCCGATAGAACGTGAATAGCAGACTCTCCCGCCAGCCAGCGGCCGTCTTTCTGGATATACACGGGCGCAAGCTCGTAGCGGTCTGCGTTGGCGGGGTCGCTTAGTCCACGGGCGATCGCCTGTGCCGAGCGAATCGACACTTCATGCTCACCCGAACACCCACCAAACAGCAGCCCCACCCGCAACTTCGCCATTGCCTCGCCCTCGTTTAAAACTTGCAGAATCCGTTAATCGGAGATAGCGTATCATCTTCGCGGCGGTTTTAGGGCGATGACGTGCTGGGAGGACGGGCAGATGGGTTACAGTGACTCCAGCACTGCATCCCCTCTAACCCTCCAGATATGACCCAAACGCCCCTCGCCAACCCCGACCCCACCCTTGCCGCGTTGCAGCGACTGATCAACGTGGTGGCAACGCTGCGATCGCCCGACGGCGGCTGTCCGTGGGATCTGGCCCAAACGCCGGAGACGCTGATTCCCTATGTGATTGAGGAAGCCTATGAAGTGGTGGACGCGATTCGCCAGGGAAAACCGGAGGCGATCGCCGATGAACTGGGTGATTTGCTGCTGCAAGTAGTGTTGCAAGCGCAGATTGCGTCGGAGGCGCAGCAGTTTTCGCTCAAGGAAATTGCCGAGGGCATTACCGAAAAGCTGATCCGCCGCCATCCCCATGTGTTTGGCGAGGTGACGGTGGCAGATGCGAGCGAGGTCGTGCAGAACTGGGAGCAAATCAAAGCCGAAGAAGAAAAGGCATCGGGGATTGAACGGCTGACCCCCCGGCTGGAACGCTACGGGCGATCGCTCCCGCCCCTCACCGCAGCCCTTAAGATTTCCCAAAAAGCGGCCAAAGCCGGCTTCGAGTGGGACAGCATCGACGGCGTATGGGACAAGTTTCACGAAGAGCTAGAAGAATTTCGGCAGGCGATCGCCCACGAACCCAAAGCCAACCAGCAAGCCGAACTGGGCGACCTGCTCTTTACGTTGGTGAACCTCGCCCGCTGGCACGACCTCGACCCCGCCGAAGCCCTCCACAGCACCAACCAGCGGTTTATCCAGCGCTTTGCCTTAGTAGAAGAGGCAATTTTGCAAGAGAGCGATCGCCCTTCAGGCGGTACGGAGTACCCTCGCCCTTTGGCCGACTATTCCCTAGAAGAACTCGAAGCCCTCTGGCAATCAGCCAAAGCTCGCCTGAAGCAGCGCGAGAAATAAGTTATGGACTCGATAATTTCAAAATTTGTCTCTAGAGCGTGCAAAATTTAGGGCAACTGATTAAACTCAACGTCAGAATAGAGCAAGAAACCTTCTACTTTCCCAATTCACCTAAAAAGCGAAATATCACTTAAATGGCTGCACTTTTATCTTAGCCGCCCTCAATCCAATCCATATATCTTGGTACAGAGGTGACAAGCTGTACGTAAATTACGCAAATTGCTGTCATCAGAGACAACTGCTTTAGACATTTGAAGAAAAACGACAATTAGGTGAATCGATACTCAAAAGAAATGGAAACGATTCGACAGGTTGTGACCATAACCAGCGATCGCAAGATCGAAGTGACGCTGCCAGAGTCCGTACAGCCAGGACGGGTAGAAATCGTCATTGTGCTACAGCCGATTGCGGATGAATCTGTCTCTGTCCAGCCACCCAATTTCAAAGAGCTACTTGGCTTTTTGCCCAAACGGGTCGATCCGCTAGAATTTGAACGACAAATTCGAAATGAGTGGAACCGCTAATTCCTATTTGCTAGACACGAATATTTTCATCTATTACTTCAACGGTGAAGCTTTGCTAGAACCCCTGTTTGAAGATATTTTTTCAGGCAGGGCGATCGCCGCTTATTCTCCAATAACTTGGGTTGAGTTGCTTTGCTATCCCGCACTGACGGAAGCCGAAGCAGATCAAATTCGGTCATCCTTAAAAAGCCTAAAGCGTGTAGACTTGACAGAATCAGTTCTGGATACCGCTGCCCAAATTCGTCGAAGTGCGCGGATTACCTTACCAGACGCAATCATTGCCGCTTCTGCTCTCGAAACAGCGAGTCAACTCGTGACCAGAAATGTCGCAGACTTTGCGCGAGTTGAGAGCTTAACGGTACTGAATCCTTTTGCAGAAATTTAATTGCGGAAATCTAAGCTAGAGCGATCGCCCTTCAGGCGGTACGGAGTACCCTCGCCCTTTGGCCGACTATTCCCTAGAAGAACTCGAAGCCCTCTGGCAAACAGCCAAAGCTCGCCTGAAGCAGGGTTAAACTGACGCAAATGAAACAGTCGGGCGATCGCCCCGCCGCTATGCTGACGGTCAACCGTTTCGCTCAGAACCTCTGATGGTCACTTCTGTTCTCTCCCCCATCCACACAATTCCAGTGATTGACATTGGCGGGCTGCGATCGCCCGATTGGGCAGACCGCAAAGCTGTGGCTACCCACCTCCGCAAAGCCAGTCACGAGGTCGGCTTTTTTTACATTGCCAACCACGGCATCGAGGCTGCGCTCGTTGACCAGATCTTTGCCGAATCTCATCGCTTCTTTGCGCTGCCCGATGCAGACAAGCTAGAGATTTCGATCCAGCACTCCCCCATTTCTCGCGGCTACGAGCCTTTGAAGCACCAGACGCTCGATCTCAACGCCGCGCCGGATCTTAAGGAAAGCATTTATATCGGGCTGCATCGCGGCCCCGACGACCCGCTAGTACAGGCAAACACACCCAACCACGGCCCCAACCTGTATCCCCGCAATCTCCCCGGCTGGCGCGAAGCGGTAGAGCAATATTTCGATGCCATGCTGGACTTGTCTTACCAACTGATGCGGGGGCTGGCGCTCTCGCTCGACCTGGAGGAGCATCACTTCGACTCCCTGGCCAACGACCCCATGCCCATTTTGCGACTGCTGCACTACCCGCCCCATCCCGTACAAGCAGACGATCGCACTTGGGGCTGCGGCGCTCATACCGACTGGGGCTGCCTCACGATCCTGCTGCAAGACGCGGCAGGCGGGCTAGAGGTGCAAACCGCCAGCGGCGACTGGATTGCTGCCGAGCCGATTCCCGATACCTTTGTAATTAACATCGGCGACATGATGGCCCGCTGGAGCAACGACTACTATCAGTCCACGCCCCATCGCGTGGTGAACCGTTCGGGGGGCGATCGCTACTCCGTTCCCTTCTTTTTCGACATCAACTACCACGCGCTGGTCGAATGCCTGCCCACCTGCCAGAGCGAAACGAACCCGCCGAAATATCCGCCCATCATCGCAGGGGATCACATTGTTGAAATGTATCACAAGACTTACCAGCGAGTAATGGGTTAGCGATGAGGAATAGCGCCCTCTAGTCCCTGGGGCCTGCGGCGCACCCCCAGCACCGACTTCACCGGCCGCTGAATCGGGCTGCCCTGAGCATCGACGCGACCCAAGACGGTGTTCCCCCTGACGTACAGCGAAGCGGAACTGCCGCCATCCAGGTTCATCGCGTCTACCACACCGAGCGATCGCAGAAAGTTCGACAACTCTGCCAGCGACAGCCCAGAACTAGTCGGCGCGTTGGGGCGCTGAGCGGCCATCGCTAGCACAATATCTCCATTGGGCAAAATCCCGACGGCAGAGCGGGCATTGGGCTGGGTGCTGCCAATGGCATCGCGGCCTGTGGCGGGGTCGGCAAAGCCTTCGGCTTCAAGCGTTAGGTCTGGCAGCAGGCGCGGGCCACCGCCGATCGCGTCTTGCAGCGTACAGCCGAAAGGGACGGCTTCGGCATGAAGGGCGATCGCATAGTGGTCGCGTTCCTGCCCCGGTTGCCCACAGCGATAGCGGCGAAACTCCGAACGGTTCAGGATTTTGGGCAGGTAGGGCGTGAGGCTGGGGTTTTGCATGAGGCGATCGTTTTGACGCGGGTCGGCGACGAGTTGCCCGTTTTGCACCACATAGGAGGTGGTGAGTCCGTTCACCGGGTCAAAAAAGCCCGCGTTGATAGTGGCCACGGTTCCCGACTGTGCGGCAAACTGGGGCAGCGGCTGCAACGCTTGGGCGATCGCGGGCACAACCTCAAACGTGCGAATCGGCACTATCACCCAATGCACGTCCGCCGTGGGCAGCGCTTCTACGCGATATTGCACATCATGCTGGTCATGCTGCACATCTGGGGAAGCTTCTGGGGACGAGTCTGGGGCGAGTAGCGCTGATAAAGCGGATAAACCCGTCGGGCTGCCTGCGCCTGCAACAGGGCGATCGCACCCCGCCAGTCCGCCTGCTAGTCCAGCAGCTAGTCCGGCAGCCAGTCCGCCTGCCACCAGCCAGCCCAGCCATCGCCCTTGCCAAACTCTCATGCCTGCTAAATCTCTAAGGTTTAACCCCAATTTGCCTTGGCGTTGTGAAGCGATAGGGCTGACCTCAAGTTCCTGAGTCCCAGCCTATTACAGCAGATTTTTGAACAGCAGCACCACCCGTCCCGCGAGCTGGTCAAACAGGGGGCGATTTTGCCACTCGGCATAGGTGAGACACTGGCTATCGGCGATCGCCCCGATAAAGAACTGCTCCAGGTTTTGAGCCAGCGCCGGATAGCGCCCCGAAATGTTGAGTTCGTCATTGTGAAACGCACTGCGCGGGTCGAGGTTGGCGCTGCCCGTGCTGACCCAGGCCTCATCCACCAGAATTAACTTAGCGTGCATCATGCTGGGCTGATACTCGCAAATCTCCACGTCTGCTCGCAGCAGGTTGCCATATAGCTCTCGACTTGCCAGATGCACGAATTTTTTATCGGTCGCGTTGCTCATGGTCAACACGCGCACCTCAGCGCCGTTTTCGCGGGCGCGGATGAGTGCCTGGGCGATATTGCCATCGGGCACAAAGTAGGGGCTGGCAATCCATAGGCGATCGCGGGCTGCCAGCGCACTCAGTTGCACCAGCAGGCGAATCGACGACTCACTTAAACTAGACGTGCCGCTGGTGATGTATAGCGGGACTTCGCCTTCCGTCTGCACCGGGCTAATTTCCTGAGCCAAGTCTAAATCGCCGCCGCTATAGGCCCAGTGTTTCAGAAATTTGCCTTGCAGCAGCGTCACCACCTCGCCTTCGTAGGCCACTTCAAACTCTGCCCAGGGTGCAGTGTCGTGGTCAAATTCAGTGCCGTCCCAGTAGTCCGACACACCCGCCCCGCCGATCAGCACCTGCCGCCCGTCGATCATCAGCAGCTTCCGGTGCAGTCGCGAGTTGTACTTCAGGGGCGATCGCCAGTCGGGCGGCCGCAAAAAGCGCACCTCGATGCCCGCTGCCGTCAGCCGCTGCCAATAGTCGTCTGGCATCTGGGCTGTGCCGTAGTGGTCGAGCAAAAGCTGCACCGTCGTTCCCGCACCTGCCCGCTCGATCAGCGCTTCAGCAAACTCATCCGCCCGCCGACCCGGAGTCATAAAGTAGGTTTCAAACTGAATTAGCGACGTGGCCTGACGAATCGCGGCATTTCGGGCGGCGTAAATTTCATCCACAGATTGCCAAAACCCAACCATGCGCCCAGTGGTGGATTCTGCACTGGTTAACCCCTCCACGCTCAGGGTAAAGCGGGGATCGCTCAAGTCTGGTGCATTGGCGATCGCATATTCTGGCTGTGCCTCAAACACGCCCCGCAGGTATGCATAGCCGCCCGCCGTCAGCGCCAACAGCCCCAACCCCGCAGCCAGCCAGCCCCGCAGCCCAGCGAGAAGGGAAGATTGCTTTGGCCTCGGTGCCCTCTTGAAAATAGGCATAGTCAGGATATCAGGCAGCAGCGAGTCGATCTGTTTCTAAAATATCGGCTGGCGCAGGCCCGCCCTCTCTACCCCAGGGATAGCAAACAACTAGACAAGGGGCAGAGTCCGAGTTTCTGGAGTGCTGAAAGCGATCGCAGGGAGCGTTCGTCAGGCTACTCTTTCTCTTTCCGAGTTCTTTACCAGCGATTGCCTATGGTGTAGATGAACAAAGTCTGAGAGGAGTTTGAGATGCGTTTCTTAAATCGAACCGGTTTGATAGTCGTTGGTGCAGTCGGGCTGGTGGGCCTAGCCACGTTGGCGGGCTGCTCTACCCAGACTCAGGAAGCAGCGTCGGGACCACCTGCCACACCGTTAGAATCCCCTTCTCTCGCTGCTGCCGCAGACTATTCGGCGCTGACATCTGTTGTAGACAAGACAAGGGCTGCGATTGAAGCTGGGGATTTTGCAAAAGCTAAAGCCGAATTTGAAACCTTTGAGTCGGTTTGGGCCCCTGTAGAAGATGGCATCAAAGCAAAGTCATCGAGTGCCTACGACTCAATCGAGGAAAGCATGGACAAGGTTTCAGGCGCATTGAAGGCATCGCAACCCAACAAGGATGAAGTCCTGGCCGCCTTGAAGACAATGGACGAGGCGATCGCCAGCGTCTCGAAGTAATCGCCTTTTTCTTGCCTATCCAGAGTAAAGCGCGGAGGTAGTCACCATCGGGCCATGCTGCCTTCGCGCCATTTTTTTGCTCATTTCGTTTGCGACCGCTGCTACAGCATTTTTGAAGCTAGTGAGGCACACGGATGGCCAATAAGCCCTTGCCTCGTGAGGGCAGCATGTGCCTCACCCCGCAAGAAAATGCTGTATCTCTGCGATCGCTCCAACTTCTACCATTTCTGCAACCTCTCGAAGCCACAGGTAATTTCTATGAAACGAGCCTTCCGCAAATATCATCGACTGCTGGCGATCGCCCTCTGTTTGCCCCTAGGGTTAACGGTACTCAGCGGCATCGCCGTGACGCTAGTAGCGGAATGGGGCCTCGGTGGCGGGCTGATTTCTCGCAGCTTTTTACTCAGCCTCCACACTGGCGAAATCTTTCATCTAGAAGCAATTTATCCGCTCCTAGACGGAGTGGGGCTAGTGGGGCTGCTAGCCACTGGGCTAAGCATGACGGGGCTATTTCACAAAAAACACCCGACTCGCCTGGCTGGCTCCGCTCGGCACGACGATTAAACGGCCTACCCTTAAGGCGCAGGAGTTGATTCCTTGGGCACAGGAATTGATTCCTTGGTCACAGCCAGTGCAAAGAATCAACCAAAGAACTCAACTAACGAACTCAACTAACGAACTCAACCTTTGAAACTGTTGCAGGTCGGCAGGCGAACACAAAAGGTACTGCCGTTCCCCAACTGACTTTGGACGCTGATTTGCCCGTGGTGGGCGTGGGCAATGCTCTGGGCGATCGCTAGCCCCAGTCCTGTGCCCCCTTCTCGCTGCGATCGCGCCGGATCAGCCCGCCAAAATCGGTCAAATACATGGGGGATGTGTTCAGGTGCGATGCCCATGCCCGTATCACTCACATCGACCACCGCCCATCCGCCCTCTGAGCGAGATTTTACGGTGATTTTTCCCTGACTTGGCGTATATTGCACGGCATTGCTCAGCAGATTAGAAAACAGGCGACGAAGCTGGGTCGCATCGCCACGTATGATGCTGCAAGACTGAAGCGAAAACTGGAGGGCGATCGCCTTCGCGTCTGCCTGGGGCACAAAGCTATCGACCAGATCTTCTAGCAAGTCGTCTAGCGGAATGTCAGCCGCCTGGTTTGCGAGGGTTGTCAGATTGCCATCGTGCCGCGCCAGCAGCAGTAGATCATCCACTAGTTGCGTCATCTGGTCGGTGGCCGAGGCGATCGCCGCCAGCTTTTTCACATCAGCCGGATGCACCCGTTCTGGATGGCTCTGCATCACATCAATTGAGGTCTTGATACCCGCCAGCGGATTGCGTAACTCATGGGAAGCGTCGGCAGTAAACTGCTTAAGCTGCTGAAAGCTTTGCTCAATCGGTCGGAGTGCCTGCCGTGTAAGCCAACCGCTTCCGAGTCCGCTGCCCACCAGCGCCACCAGCCCCCCCAACACCAGCCCCGCCCGCAGTCGCGACAGTTCCGCCTCGGTGCTTTCGATGGACTCGCTGACTCGCACATAGCCTTGAAGGATTGTGTCGGCTGGTTTTAAGTGGCTGCGATCGCCTGTTGAGGGGGTGTAAACGGGCACAGTCAGCATCCAGCACTCGTCTGTCCGTAGCCAATCTGCAACTGGATCGAGCGGTAGGGCAAAGAAACTCCGTCCGGCTTGCCCCAGGCGATCGCCCTCCGCGTTAAACCATTCAATTCCCTGCGACGGCTTCCGCAAATCTTGCCACGGTAAATCCAGATCACCGTCATTGTCCAAAACGCGATCAGGCTGCATGGAAACAGCATCGCGCTGTTTGAGCAAATCAGGCAGGCTGTGGGCAGCAGCATCCGCCAGCAACATCAACTGGCGATCGCGCTCCTGCTTCAGACTATGCGACACAAACTGATACACGGCTGCTTCGGTTGCTGCCAGCGACAGTCCCAAAACCGCCAGCGACGACAGCAACAGTCGCCATTGCAACGCACGAAAAGCAGGACTGGTCATGCAGCGATTTATCCAGATTGCTTGAGTCGATATCCTAAACCATACACAGTTTCAATAAAATCTGACTCTGCCCCTGCTGCCATCAGCTTATGCCGCAGACTCCGCAGGTGAACCTTCACGGTCTCTTCGCCAGGGGGTTCTTCGGATGCCCAGAGGTGGTTCAAAATAACGCTGCGACTGAGAGTGCGTCCGCCGCTGCGAAGAAATAGCTCTAGCAGCCCATATTCCTTGGGGGTCAGTGCAAGGGGCTGCCCGTCGTAGCTTACCTCACAGGTTGCAGGGTTCAGACTCAGGCATCGCCACTCCAGCACAGGCGGTAGGGTGGCTCCGCTTCGCCGCAGCAGCGCTCGAATCCGCGCCAGCAATTCCTGCAAATCAAACGGCTTGACGACATAATCATCCGCGCCAGCATCCAGCCCGATTACCTTGTCGCTGCTGGTGTCTCGCGCTGTCAGCAGCAGCACTGGGGTCGAATCGCCGCTCTGGCGCATTCGCTGACAGAGTTCTATACCGCTTAGCCCTGGCAACATCACATCTAGCAGCACCAGACTATAGTCATATGCTTCGAGCAAGTCCCAGCCCATCGGCCCATCGGCAGCCAGATCGACAGCGTAGCCTTGGTCAGTTAGGGCTTCGGCGAGGGCTTGCGAAATTCGTTCATCATCTTCTACTAGCAGCAGTTTCATGTTAGGTACTAACAACCACCTCCAGAAAGTGACTCCTATCATAGAAAGACTGGCTAAGAAC
Organism: Thermoleptolyngbya sp. C42_A2020_037; assembly: GCF_015272455.1. Lineage (NCBI taxonomy): Bacteria > Bacillati > Cyanobacteriota > Cyanophyceae > Oculatellales > Oculatellaceae > Thermoleptolyngbya > Thermoleptolyngbya sp. C42_A2020_037. Next base: position 134,375 of record NZ_JACYLP010000014.1, on the reverse strand, counting down.
TGACCGGATATGAAGACCAACGCCGCCCGCACCCTGGATAAACTAGGCATTGTCTACGAGCTGCTGGAATACGAAGTAGACCCTGATGATCTAGCGGCGGAGTCCGTGGCGGCAAAGATCGGGCTGGAGCCAGAGCGCGTGTTCAAAACGCTGGTGGCCAGGGGCGATCGCACAGGCGTAATCCTCGCCGTCATTCCCGGCAACATGCACCTGAACCTGAAAGCGCTGGCCGCCCTCTCCGGCAACCGCAAGGTCGAAACCGTTCCCCTCAAAGAGGTGCAGCCGCTCACGGGCTACATTCGCGGCGGCGTGACGGCCCTCGCCTGCAAAAAGGATTATCCAGTTTATGTAGACGAACTGATCGAGCTATTCGACACGATCACCATCTCTGCCGGAATGCGCGGTCTGCAAATCTTGATTGCGCCCGCCGACTACATTCAGGCTGTGAGCGGAACCATCGGGGCGATCGCCCAGGATAAGGAGAGCTAAGGGAGGGAGAAGGAGAGAAGAACGAAGAACGAAGAACGAAGAACGAAGAACGAAGAACGAAGAACGAAGAACGAAGAGGTTCCGGTTTTCGTTTTTCATTTTTCGTTCTTCATTTTTCATTTTTCCCGTCTCTCCTACTGCGGGATCGTGATATCAATTGGCTGCGGGCTGCTCCCTAGTGTCGAAAGCGGCGGCTGGATTGCAGCGGCATTTCCCACCACCAGCGTCACTAGCTTATCGGGCTGGAGATAGGTCTGGGCGGCACGGAGAATGTCTTCGGCGGTGGTGGCTTCGACCTGCTTCTGATACTGGAAGATAAAGTCTTTGGGGTAGCCGTAGTATTCGTAGCGCATCAGGCGAGAGAGCGTCTGCCCCGGCGTTTCAAAGTTAAACACAAAGGCGTTGAGCGCAGAGTCTTTGGCCTGCTGTAGCTCGTCGTCGGCCACGGGCGTTGTGCGGACTCGCTCGATTTCTGCCTTGAGCGCCTGGATAAAGGGAACGGTGGCATCGGAGCGGGTCTGGCCGCCGCCCACAAACACGCCCGGATAGTCAAACTGGGGCGACCAGTAGGCATAAACCACGTAGGCGAGTCCTTGGCGCGATCGCACTTCGTTGACCAAGCGCCCGCCAAAGCCGTTTAGCACGTCGTTCAGCACGGTCATGGGGGCATAGTCGGGGTCAGTCAGCTTGCCGCCGAGGTGCCCAATCAGCACGCTGCTCTGGGTAAGCTGGGGCTGATCGACCAGAAAAATGCCGCCCGGTTGCGCTTGGGCCACCGCAGGTAGGGGGTTGAAGTCGGGATTGTCTAGCGCGGGGTTGCGGGTCCAGTCGCCAAATTGTGCTTCGATGAGCGATCGCATTTCGGCGCTGTCAAAGTCGCCCACAATCCCCAGCAGCATGTTGTTGGGATGGAAGTAGGTGCGATGATAGGCGATCGCATCTTCGCGTTGAATGCGGTCGAGGGTGGCGTATTCCGTCGTGCGGGCGTAGGGACTTTGCGGGCCGTAGATGAGCTTAAAAAATTCGCGGCGGGCAATGTCGTCAGGATCATCGTTGCGGCGGGCGATGAAGCCACGCCGCTGACTTTTCACTAGCGCAAACTTGTCGGGTGCAAAGGCCGGCTGGCGAATCACCTCGGCAAATAGCCCAAACACCTCCGGCAAATCTTCGCTGAGGGCATAGAAGCTGGCATTGCCCGACGCATTGCTGATGCCGGTTTCCACATAGGCAGCGCGGCTTTCTAGCAAGGTGTTCAGGGCATCGGGCGTGTGTTTGAGTGTGCCCCCACTTCGCATCACCTCGCCCGTAATGCCGCTCAGTCCTACCTTGTCGGCGGGTTCCCAGCGACTACCCACGCGAAAGAGGGCCGTGCCGCTAACGAGGGGCAATTCGTGGTCTTCGACCAGGTACACCATCAGCCCGTTGTCTAGCTGAAACTGGGTGTATTCCGGCAGTTGCACAGGCGGCAGCGGCGGAAAGGTGAGCTGGTCGTAGGGCAAGGCAGTCGCCGCCCGCACCGGATCAGGCGTGAGCCAGAGTCCTAGTAGCAGCAGTGGGGCGATCGCCCCCCAAGCCAGTCGTCGCAGCCATTTCGAGCGCAAGCCGAGCCGCCAGTTCGATCGCAAAGCCGTCATCCACACCTTCCTCATGCCCTTAATCCTAACTAAGCTTTCCTGCTCTGACGTTGCAGCACCGACCCCCAACCCTTACTCCTCCGGCAGGAGTTTACCAATTGTCAGCTTTTGCGGCACAAATAGCGACTGGGCGACCCGCTGCACGTCTTCTGCCGTCACCGATTCAAATGCCTTCAGGTCTTCAAATAAATTGCGCCAGTCTCCAGTATTGGCTTCATATTCCGGCAGCAGGCTAGCCATCCCCCGGCCAGATGCCAGCAGTTGCAGCATTCCTGCCCGCGCTTGGGTCTTCACCCGCTCTAACTCTTCGGGCGCAACTGGCTCCGTTTTTAGCCGATCTAGCTCAGCGTTGAGGATGGTGCCGATTTCATCAATGGTATGCCCCGGTGCGGTTTGGGCGAAAAACAGCATCATGTTGGAATAGCGATCGCCCGGAAAGCCATTTGCCACATCCGTACTCAGCGAGATGCCTGTTTCCACCAGCGATTTGTAGAGCCGAGAGGTGCGGCCACCCGTCAGCACAGAGGCCAAAATCTGATAAGTAGCGTTGTCGGCATCGTCGCTGGCAGGGCGCTGATAGCCGACCAGATACCAGGGTTCCGTCTTTTGTCGCAGCACCACTTCTCGCGGTCCAGTCTGGTTTGGCGCAGGGGCCGTAATGTTTGGGGCGCGGCTGCGAGTGCGGAAGCGACCAAAGTAAATCTCTGCCAGCCGCTTCACCTCGGCGGGATCAACGTCGCCCACCACCGCCATTGTGATGCGGTCTGGCGTGTAATAAGTGTCGAAAAAGTCCTGAATATCTCGGCGGGTCAGGTTGCGAATATCTTCTTCGTAGCCGATGATTGGGCGACCGTAGGGATGATCTGGAAAGCCCGCTTCTAGAAATGCTTCCACCATCTTGCCGATGGGCGAGTTGTCCGTCCGCATTCGCCGCTCTTCCAGGATTACGTCCTTTTCTTCGTAAAACTCACGAAAGACGGGATCAAGGAATCGGTCGGACTCCAGCGACATCCACAGTTCCAGCTTGTTGGACGGAAAGCTGTAAAAATAGCGCGTCGCATCCGCGGAGGTGGTCGCATTTAGCCCTACACCGCCTGCCCGTTCCACCACCTGCCCATATTCGTTTTGGCGGACGTATTGCGCGGCCTGCGATCGCACTCGGTCAAACTCTTCCTGTAGCTCTGCGGCGCGACCCGTCTGCCCTGCGGCCTTGGCCGCCTGGATGCGGTCAAATAGCCGATCCAGTCGAGCCAGCAGCGGCCGTTCAGCAGCGTAGTCGCTGGTGCCCAGGCGGGTTGTGCCCTTGAATGCCAGATGCTCCAGGAAATGGGCGGCTCCGGTTTTGCCTTCTGCTTCGTAGGCTGCTCCCACATTCACATAGGTCATGAACGAAATCACCGGAGCCTGATGCCGCTCTAGCACGATGAATTTCATGCCATTGTCGAGGGTGAATTCGGTGACGCGATCGACCACCCGATCGATGTAGGGCTGGATCGACAGCGGTTCAGAACGGGGAGCCGTGCGGGCGATCGCCACGGTCGGAAACAGGCTCCACACGCCCAGCAGCAGGGCCAATGCAACCGCAGGAATCAGGGCCAATCGTGCCCGATGAGTCTTCAAAGTCATGCAAGCTGGGCGCAATCTATTCAGCGCAGTAAATTCCACAAGTTTCACGAAAAAATCCACAAGCCTCTTGCATAGTATCCACCGCAGAGGCGAGGCTGCCGCAGTAAATCATCGAAAATCTTCGATAAAAAAGGGTTTTCTATAAACTATTCTCGATTGTTGAGGCTTCTCAATCACCAGAATACTCGGGATGATCGGGATGATCGGGATGCTTCCTACAGCGCCTCGCTCCAGTCTGGGCAAATCTCACCCTCCCAGCCAAAGGGATGAAACCCGCAGATCAGCAGTTGACGGCGATCGCCATAGCCATAGGCAACCCCGTGATAATGTTCACAGCCCAGGCAAGACTTGGGGCGAGACGGAGACGTTTCGGTAAACCCAAGCTGCGATCGCAGAATATGCAGGCGACTTTGGTGGCGATGCCAGCTTGCATGGTCGGCTTTTCGGAAGCTGTCGTTGGCGCGCCTGAAGGCATTGCGGGGAGCATTCATAGGTCTGCGCGGAGAGTAAAAAAACAAGCTGCTCAAGCAGAACATGCAGACGGCTGACATCCAGCCTGCTTCATCTTTATTTTATAGTTCCCCGCAGTTTCCCAATGTCCAACAGCAATGAACTGTAAACCACCGAACCGCAAACCAGGGCTGGAACCCGTCGTGACGGGCCTTTGCCAAGTCAATTTATGCAATATCCGGCGGTACTTGCGCTTTGCCCTGAGACTGCTGCAAAAACGCTTGAATCAGCGCTTGCAGGTTGGCACGAGTGACTTCAGTACCCGTGTTCAGATTCCCCGGCGTTTCAAAAAAGATGATGCTGTCCACGCTAGTCATCGCTACCAGTTGAAACAGGATATGGGTGACAGGCATCGGGAACGCCATAATCTGGGGATCTTTTGCCAGCGGATTCGCCGTTGCGTCTTTCAGGCTGGCAAAGGCGTAGACGACGTTTTTTTGAGCATTGGTCTGGCTGCGATGGTTTAAGGTCGTCATCACCCACTGCTGCTCAAGGGTTTGTAGTATGTAATACTGGAGGTGGTGAAGCTGTTGAGCAATCTCCTTTAGAGCGGGGGCGATCGTTGCCACTGCCGCGGGCGTTGCACCGTCTTGGGGAGCATTTTGAACGAGGTCTTGAAGCTGCTGATCCAGAGTCATAACCGTTTGTTAATAGCGTTGTGTGACGTTGTATGTTGCGTGACGTTGCGTATTGACGACGCTCCGTGCGCTTTGGGCTATCATCCTCATCAGTCTAGTTCAGAAGCTCGTTTACGAGTCCAGTTTGCCCGCCTGATGTTTCCGTACGGATGCTTTTTGTACAGATTTTGTACGGATGGTGGGCGATCGCCGCTGAATCACTCCTAAAGGTGACAACTTTAGGTGGCGGCTTTAGGCGGCGGCTTCAGTAAAGCAAAGCGGTAAAGCAAAGCTTGCTGAAGCGACGGCTTTTCCCCTCAAAGCGCTACAATAGCGCCCTCCAGCAACCCGTAGGTTTGCTGACTTGACTTGAATCAGGCTGTTGATCGAAAACGCCAGTCTGCCACAGACTGGGGCTGCACTACCCCACCCTTGCCACTCCGTAGGGGTGTGTTAACGTTGTAACGATCTACATCCATCAGGGAGAGAGCACCCAAGGCGTGGAGGCTATTTTTAACCTGGTTTTTAACGAGCTGAAGCAAAGCACCCGTGCGTCTGATCAAAACTGCCGCGACGTGGCATCCCGCATTACCGGAGAGGTCGCCCGCATTTGTTCAGAAAGCAAGCGCATTCAGTCGTCTGGAGAGGTCGATTCCTGGTCGGTTGCCCTGGCCCGCCACCGACTCAAGCAGTGTTTGAAATACTACCAGCTTGGGTCGCGCCGGGGTCGGGTTGACCTGCACAGCACCCTCAGCGCCGTGGTCTATCGCTACATCACGCCGCCCCAGGTGCAATCCAGCTATCAGGCGCGACTAGGGCTGATCGAAGATTTTCTGCAAATCTTTTACATCGAAGCCATCAACGCCTTCCGACGTGAGAATCAGCTTGCCCCTAGCTACAGCCCGCGCACCGCGCTGGATCTGGCGGAATATATGGCCTTTACCGAGCGCTATGGCAAACGGCGGATTCCGCTGCCGGGTCGCCGCAGTCAGCAGTTGATCATTCTGCGGGCGCAGACCTTTTCGCAGCAGCAGCCGCCTGAAACGATGGTGGACATGGAGCAGGCTGCCGAGGGCGCAACGGGCGAAACCGACCAATCTCGCAGCGGCGCACCGATGCAGCAAGTAAGAGAGCAGATGGTGGCCCAGGAGCCAGAGGTGGAAGAAGACTCTCTGCGGCATATTGTGGTGGCAGAACTGCTCAGCTATTTGGAAGAGCGCCAGCAAAAGGACTGTGCCGACTATTTCACGCTGCGGCTCCAGGATTTGCCGACGCAGGAAATCGAAAAAATTCTGGGACTTACGCCCCGCCAGCGCGACTATTTGCAGCAGCGGTTCAAATATCACCTGATTCGCTTTGCCCTGTCGCATCACTGGGAACTGGTGCATCAATGGCTAGAGGCAGACCTAGAGCGAAATCTGGGGCTAACGCCGCAGCAGTGGGACGAATTGCTCAGCCGCCTCAGCACGACCCAACAGGAAATGCTAAAACTCAAACAGCAGGGCAGACCCGACGGGGCGATCGCCCAATCTCTCGGCTGCACGGCAACCCAAGTGCAAAAACAATGGTCTAAATTGCTAGAACTGGCCTGGGAAATTCGTAACAATGTTGTGTCCGGAGCAGGGGTAGCAGGGGATGAATAGTGACTCAGAAGCTGAGGATATTGTTTCCTGGCTCCTACAACAGCTAGATCAATCGACTGCTGCACCATCAGGGGAAACCAGCTCAGACGCTGGACGTGATGCGTTGGATGCAGCACATCCGCAATCGAATCACGATAATCTGCTCGACTCGGAAGAGATCAACACGCTGTTGAACCACTTGACCGGGTCGGACGTTTTTTCTTTTCAAGACACATCATTATCCCATTCAGGAGAGATACCTGCTGTGCAAGACCGTTTTTATGCTTTGTTGAGACATCGGTTGCGGGAGGAAATCGAGCGCCGACCGCCCCTCTATCCCTGGGAAACCGAAGTGCGAGAGTATGAAGATGCCCTCGCGCCAGAGCTAGCAACTGCCACCGTCTGGGCATCCCAAATGCAGGCACTCAACCTGCCCGTACCGATGCCCGAAGGCGTGCTAAATCGCTTGCTAGAACAGTGCCAATCCCTTCTGCAATCCTCATTGCAGGAAGGCAGAAAGCTCGTGCAAGCCGTAGAAGCCCTGTTTCCCGGTGAATCAGACGCGCTGAATCATCTGGCTAGCTATGTCATGGCGGCTCCAGCCCGCTCCGGAACCTCGGCTCCGGTGCTGGAAGGCGTACTCGACCACTATGATGCAGCGACCCAGCCTCAGCAAATGTTGCTGTCGCTGGTGGCGGCGCGGGAAATTTTGAATACGCTGGTGCTGACGGTTTCCCCCTCTCAGCCAACGCTGGAGCGCGAGTGGCATACTACGGCTGGACTGCTGACTTTGCGGGCAATGCTGCTAGAATCGGGCAGCCTGCGCCTAGTCGCAAACCTGCCTTGCGCTGGACGGCTAAAGCTGCAAAGCAGCGAGGTCGAAAAGACGGCCCATCGTGCCAATGCTGGCTCCGTCAGCCTGGAACTGCTGGATGTAGAAGTGTTGCAATCTTACTCGGTGCAGGTGGAGCTAGAGCAAGCGGGTACGAGTTCGCTCTCATTTGCGATCGCCCTCGGCGAGTAAGCCCAAATCTGGCCTTGCAAAAGGCTGGTATCGCACAGAAATAGACAGCTAGCTAACTAATCGACCCGATCCCGTGTGAATGAAGCACGGGATTTTTTTGTGCGCGATTGTATTTTGTAATACGGGGTGTTTCATCCTACGGGGGGGTGTTTCATCCTACGGGAACGCTAGAAACAATTCAGCGTGTCGCGGGTGTTGCGCCCGGTGACCGGATTCGTGCCCTGAGCCACGGCACAGAGCTTGTCCTGCATATCTTCGCGCAGCAGGACATCGGTAAAATCTGCCCCGTCGATGATTGCACCCTCGAATCGGGCGTTAAAGGCAAATGCGCCTTCCAGAATGGCGTTTTTGAGGTTAGCTTCGACCAAGCGGGCCGAATCGAGGGTGGCGTTGGTCAAGTTAGCTGCTTCCAGGTTGGCATCTTCCAGATTTGCCGCAAAGAAGCTAACGCCTTGGAGCTGGGTGTGGCTGAGGTTGGCATTGCGGAGGTTAGCCTTGGTAAAGCTGGAGTCGGTGAGGTCGCGCCCCGAAAAGTCGGCATCGACCAGGTTTTCGCGGTTATAGTCGAGCGCTAGGGCGGGAGTTGGAGAGAGTAGGGCGATCGCCCCCATCAACACCAAGCTCCACCCCAGCATCCGCCAGCCAGACGAAATCAGGGGTTGCAACACCTGCCAAACCTCAGCGCCACCTACACGCAGCACCAAACCCGAATAAAACCCACGCATCATTTCCTACCTGGCACAGTAAGCTATGTTGATTGCAGAAACGCCTTATATCGATTCTCGATTTTGGATTTGCGATTTTAGATTGCCCGTCAAGCGTCTGCGGGGCTTCCAGCAACTTCATCCGTAGCTCTGCTTGAGGGAGTCGATATCAGACAGATTCCTACTTAAAAGATCCTACCCGAATCCCTGCACAAGTCTGCGGCCGCTTGTTTCAGAATCCGTCGCCATATCCATGCCCAAGCCTGCTCCTCAGCCAGTCCCCAATCCTCGAAGCGCCGCAGCAGGCGAATTTGGGCTATTGGCCGAAGCGCTGGTGGCGCAATGGCTCATCCAGCAAGGCGCAACCATTTTGCAACGACGGTGGCGCTGTCGCTGGGGCGAACTGGATCTGATCGCCCAGCTACCGCCAACCGCAAAGGCTGCTGCTACGCTGGCGTTTGTCGAAGTGAAGGCGCGACAAAATGCGGGATGGGATGCGGGCGGGCTGCTGGCCGTGACCCCACAAAAACAGGCAAAGTTGTGGCAAGCGGCGGAGTTGTTTTTGGGAGAATATCCAGAATTATCCATAGGAAACTGCCGATTTGACGTGGCGCTGGTGTGGGGGCGATCGCGCCCCATTTCGCCCACCCGCTCAGCGCCTACGCCCCACCTCCACATTCCAGACAGCCCCATCGAGCCAGGTCAACCCGTGGCGATCGCCCACTACACCCTCACCCTGCAACACTACCTCCCCAATGCCTTCAGCGCTATCTAGCTGCTCCAACACCCCAACACTCCAACACCCCATCACTCCAACACCCCATCACTCCCAATGCGCCTCCACGTCATCAACCCCAACACCAGCCGCGACATGACCTACTCCATCGAGCAGATTTCGACGGCGAACGTTTCTGGAGAAACAGAAGTCCTCACCACCTGCCCGGCCCACGGCCCCGCCTCGATCGAGAGTTACTACGACGAATACCTGGCGATTCCCCATGTGCTGGCGGAGGTGCAGCGCACAGAGGCAACGACCGACGGCTATGTGCTGGCGTGCTGGGGCGATCCGGGACTGGATGCGGTGCGCGAAGTGACGACCAAGCCCGTGGTTGGCATTGCCGAAGCGTCGATGTATGCAGCCAATGCGATCGCCCCCCGCTGGTCAGTCGTCACTACGCTGCGCCGCAGCCACCACATGGTCGAGGCGATTGTGAAAAAGACAGGACTCATGGAGCGCTGCGCCTCAATCCGCTGTGTGGATATGCCCGTGCTGGCGTGCGAAGCAAACCCCGACGCGGTGATGGAAGGATTGGTTCACATGGGCGAACTGGCGCTCAGCGAAGATGGCGCAGAGGCAATCATCCTGGGCTGCGCGGGCATGGGTGGTATGGCGGAGTATCTGAGCGCGGAACTGGGCGTGCCCTGCGTCGATCCGGTGGCGGCGGGCGTGCGCTTTGCCGAACTGCTGGTGAACCTGAACCTGCAAACCAGCAAGTGGCTCACCTATCAGTTTCCAGAGAAAAAAGCGTTCAAATAATGTTTAAGTAGCCACAATTCTGGTAAACAGCCACGATTCTGAAGAGATCGGCTCAGGCCGGTTCAATGTTGGCAATGCGGAACCCCATCTGGCATTCATACTGCTCCGGCAGGTTTTCCGATGGCTTTTCCAAGGCGCGGCCGCAGCGCAACCGTCCCTGCTGCCAGCGGGGTTGACCGCTGCGATCGGCCATCAAGCAGGTTTGACACACCTGCTGTGGCTGAAGCAGTTGATCTTCCATGAGGATGACGAGCATAAGCACCTCCCGCGATGAGGGTAGGGTTGGTCTTGCGACAATACCCTCGCCAATATCTTCCCAGTACCTTCATTGTATGGCAGGTTTTTTGAACCGCCAGTTAAGTTTATCGGAGGTTTATGGCGGGCTTATGGGGCGTTTAGGGACTCGCCTGCAAGAAACGGCGGGCAATCTCGCGCGATCGCCCCAGCGTCGTCGAGTGGCTGACGGGGAGCAGCATCAGCCACACCGGGACGCGGGCTTGATATCAAAAAAAGATATCTTTAGCCTAGAAAAATAATATCACTTTTGGATATCTAGTCAAGATGAACCACAAAATCACCGAAAAGCCATTTTGGAAAGCGATTAGAATAAAGACGAATGAGGACTGGAAAAATTGGCTCAACGGCTTTCCGGTCAAGGATTTGAGCGTTGGTTCAGTAAATCAGGATACAAAATGAGGCGTTTGATGCGTCTTATTTATTTCTCTTGATGGATTCAGATGGGTTTGTGAAACGCTGTATACCGTATACAGGAAAGCGACAGACGGAGATCTATGCAAAACCTGAAGGCGATCGTGATCGGGGCTGGAATTGGTGGCTTGACGGCTGGCATCGCCCTGCAACAAGCCGGATATGAGGTGGAAATCTATGACCGCGTGAAGGAAATGCGTCCGGTGGGGGCGGGAATTTCCGTCTGGTCGAACGGCGTGAAAGTGCTGAACCGTTTGGGATTGGGCGATCGCATGGCAGAAATCGGCGGCATCATGAACCGGATGCAGTATCACACCCAAGCCGGAGAACTGCTGAATCATATCGAGCTTGCGCCGCTGATTCATAAAGTCGGACAGCGCCCCTATCCGGTTGCCCGCCGCGATTTGCAAACAATGCTAATGGCGGCGTTTCCGGGCGAGGTGCATCTTGACTGCCGCTGCGTCGGCGTGGAGGAAGACGACCACGGCGTGACGGTGCAGTTTGCCAACGGGCGCAAGGCGCGGGGCGATTTTTTGGTGGCGGCGGACGGCATTCGCTCGGTGCTGCGGAGCTACGTGGTCGGGCGCGAGGTAGAGCCGCAATATGTGGGCTATGTGAACTGGAATGGGCTAGTGCCTGCCGATGCTGATCTGGCTCCGCCGGAGAGTTGGGTCATCTACGTCGGCGAACACAAGCGAGCCTCTTTGATGCCTGTGGCGGGCGATCGCCTCTATTTCTTCCTGGACGTGCCGCTGCCCAAGGGCACACCCGCCGATCCAGCAAATTATCGCGACGAGCTAAAGGCTCACTTCGCAGGCTGGGCCGACCCCGTGCAGCGCCTGATCGACCGCTTTGACCCCTTCGCCGTGGCGCGGCCTGAAATTCACGATGTCGGCCCGATCGACCGCTACGTGCGTGGGCGGGTGGCGCTGCTGGGCGACGCGGCCCATGCCACCTGTCCTGACCTGGGCCAGGGCGGCTGTCAGGCGATGGAAGATGCGCTGGTGTTGGCAAACTATTTGCTGACCACGAATATCAGCATCGAGTATGCCCTGAAGCGTTACGAGTCGGAGCGCATGGCCCGCGCCAACGCGGTGGTAGAAAAGGCCCGCAAACGGGCCGAACAGATTCACGGCAAAGACCCTGCCGTGACGCAGCAGTGGTATCACCAACTGGCGACGGAAAAGCCGACCGACGTGACCGATGCCATTAGCAAGGTGATTTTGGCGGGGCCGCTGCGGTAGCGAATCGGGGATTAGGCTTGAGAGACACAAAAACTGGAGAGATGGCAATGGCAGGTAAGCTTACGACCCACGTTCTGGACACGGCGCATGGTCGTCCGGCGGCGCAGATGGCGATCGCCCTCTACGCGATTCACGGCGGCATTCACCCCAATGGCGACAGCCGTACCCTGCTGAAAACCTTCACCACCAACGCCGACGGCCGCACCGACGCGCCCCTGCTCAGCAACGGCGAGCTAAAAACGGGCGTGTATGAACTGGTGTTTTCCGTCGCCGACTATTTTGCTCAGTTTCCCGACCCGCTGCCCGCGCAGCCTTTTCTTAGCCAGATTCCCATCCGCTTTGGCATTGCCGATGCCGACGCGCACTACCACGTCCCGCTGCTGGTGTCGCCGTGGGCCTACAACACCTATCGGGGAAGCTAGCGCCCGCGTTCCAAGCGGGGGTGTGCTACACCTGGAACGCTGACTTTTTAACCTGGACTATTTCAGGACTTATGCACCTGCGATCAGGTTTCTAGATTTTGGAGGATTTCTCGCAGGCTGCGCTCACGAGAAATCCTCCAACTGCGTAAGTCCTATATTTCCGAGCTTACCTCCGCCTGCGCCACCTCCAGCCAGGTCTTCACCACCGTATCGGGGTTCAGGCTGATAGAATCAATCCCTTGGCTGACCAGGAAGCGGGCAAAGTCGGGATAGTCGCTGGGGCCCTGGCCGCAGATGCCGATCTTGCGACCGTTGGCTTTGGCTCGTTCAATCACGACGCGAATCATCGTTTTCACGGCTTCGTTGCGCTCGTCAAACACGTTTGCCACCAGCGCCGAGTCACGATCTAGTCCCAGCGTGAGCTGCGTCAGGTCGTTGGAGCCGATCGAGAAGCCGTCGAAAATCTGGCTAAACTCGTCCGCCAGAATGACGTTGCTGGGCACTTCGCACATGACATAGACCTGCAAGCCGTTTTCGCCACGTTTTAGGCCGTTGCGCTCCAGCTCTGCCATTACCTTACGCCCTTCCTCTGGCGTGCGGCAGAAGGGAATCATGGGAATCACATTCGTCAACCCCATGTCGTTGCGGACGCGCCGGATTGCCGCGCACTCCAACGCAAAGCCGTCGCGATATTTGGGGTCGTAATACCGCGCCGCACCACGCCAGCCCAGCATTGGGTTTTCCTCATGCGGCTCGAAGGATTTGCCGCCCAGCAGGTTGGCGTATTCGTTGCTCTTAAAGTCCGACATCCGCACGACGACAGGCTTGGGATAGAACGCGGCAGCAATGGTGGCCACGCCCTGGGCCAGCTTGTCTACAAAGTAGTCTGGCTTGTGGTCATAGAGGTGAGTCAGTTGGGCGATCGCCGCTTTTTCGTCATCCTCTGGCAATTGGTCATAGTTCAGCAGCGCCAGCGGATGCACACGGATATGGTTGGCGATGATGAACTCAAATCGCGCCAGCCCCACGCCATCGTTGGGCAGGGCCGACAGGCGAAAGGCCTCTTCGGGATTGCCCACGTTCATGAGAATCTGGGTGCGCGGGCGAGGCAGATTGTCCAGCGGCGTTTCCTCAATCTGGAACGGCAGGAACCCGGCATAGACACGCCCTTCTTCGCCCTGGGCGCAGGAAACCGTCACTTCTTGCCCCGTTTGCAAGACCTGAGTCGCGTTGCCGCAGCCGACGATCGCCGGAATGCCCAACTCCCGCGCGATGATCGCGGCGTGGCAGGTGCGGCCGCCCTGATCGGTGACGATCGCCCCCGCTTTTTTCATAATCGGCTCCCAGTCTGGGTCGGTGCGGCTGGTCACCAGCACCTCGCCCGCCTGAAACGTGTGAATATCCGCCGGACTGAGAATCACGCGCACCTTGCCCCGGCCGATCATTTCACCGACAGCGCGACCCGTTACCAGCGGCTCGTGATGCGTGTAGGTAGTGTCTTCGGTCTTTGCTCCGACCTCGCGCTCTAGGCGATAGCGTCGCAGGACGGTCTGCGCCTTTTGCGACTGCACCGTTTCCGGCCGCGCCTGCACGATGTAGAGTTCCCCCGTGATGCCGTCTCGCGCCCACTCGATATCCATCGGTGTGTAGGTGCCGTGGGTTTGGGAGTAATGGTCTTCGATGATGCAAGCCCATTCCGCCAGTTTGAGAATGTCCTCATCACTCAGGGCAAAGCGATCGCGCTCCGATTGTTCTACGGGTACGGTTTTGGTCAAATTCGCTCCGTCGGTGTCGTAGACCATTTTGATTTCTTTGCTGCCCAGGCGCTTGGCCAGGATGGGGCGGAAGCCTTCTCGCAGCGTGGGCTTAAATACCAAATACTCGTCCGGGTTGACGGAACCCTGCACCACCGTTTCGCCCAGCCCGTAGGCCGCCGTCACCAGCGCCGCATCGCGAAAGCCGCTCTCGGTGTCGATGGAAAACATCACGCCCGATTCCGCTAGGTCAGAGCGCACCATCTTTTGCACGCCGACGGAGAGGGCGACGGTGAAATGGTCAAACCCTTTGGTGGTGCGGTAAGAAATGGCGCGGTCGGTAAAGATGGAAGCAAAACAATGGCGGCAGGCATCCAGCACCGCATCCAGTCCGTGGACGTTGAGGTAGGTTTCTTGCTGTCCGGCAAAGCTGGCATCGGGCAAATCTTCAGCGGTGGCGCTGGAGCGCACGGCGACATCCGTATCAGGCCCGTAGCGGCGGCAGAGTTCGGCATAGGCCTGGGCGATCGCCTCTTCCAAATCTTGGGGAAAGGGGGCGTTGAGAATGAGCGATCGCGCTTCCCGCCCGTGGGTTTGCAAATTTTCTACATCGTCCACATCCAGCGTGGCAAACAGGCGGTGCAGCGCGTCTTCTAGCCCTGCGCTCTGGATGAAGTGACGATAGGCGTGGGCCGTCGTCGCAAACCCACCCGGCACCCGCACCCCCTTGGAGGTGAGCTGACAAATCATTTCTCCCAGCGAGGCATTTTTTCCACCCACTAGTGGAATATCGTGAATGCCGACATCCTCAAACCACAGCACCAAACTTTGATCGTGCGGCATTGTGACGCTGCGTTCGGATAGCTGAACCATGAGTACCTCCTTGAGGCAACCGTGTGGAAGCGATGAGGGACTGGTTGCACTGGCCCCCTCCTTCTTTATGCTAGTCAATAGAATCGGAGGTGTCCTGAGGGCTGCCATTGAGCAGAACCGGCAAAAATTGCCCAAGCCTGGATGCTGCCTGAGTTCGAGAAAGCATTAAACTGTATATTTAATTACAATTCTTGACAAACTGACTAGGGATCGCTAAGAAAGCCCTGAGAATTCACGCTTTTGGAGGATGCAATTCTTGGGCTTAAGGATTTTAGGGGCGAACGATCGCCCCTTGAAAAGAATTAGCCATGCCTAAAACTGCGGGGGCTTCCTGATAGAAAACAACCCCCTTTCGGGCGAATTCATTGATTCATTTCTTGACCCAAAGCCCCAGATGACGACCCGTATCTTTACCTCTCGATCCTCACGCCAATCGCCCAAAAGATTCCGTTAGCCCAAATACTTTTTTAGCAGCAGTTCCAGCTTGGCTTTTGTCTCTGTCGGCGCTTTGTCTAGCGGGGTAAGGATAGCGTATTTCAGGGCATGGTGGGCTTCGGAAGGCGGCGGATTTTGGGCCAGGCGACGCACCGTTTCCTGAATCACGCGCTGGGCATTTACCGCATTTTTCGTCAGGTTGCTGATCACCATGTCCACCGTCACGCTGTCGTGGTCAGGATGCCAACAGTCGTAATCGGTGACCAGCGCCAAGGTCGCGTAGGCGATTTCGGCTTCGCGGGCCAGCTTGGCTTCGGGCAGGTTGGTCATGCCGATTACCGTTGCGCCCCAGCTTCGATACAGGTTCGACTCGGCGCGGGTAGAAAAGGCGGGCCCCTCCATGCAGACATAGGTGCCGCCTTGGTGCAGCGTTACGTCGGGCAGATCGAGAGAGGCGATCGCCTCTCCCAGCACCGCCGCCAGGTTCTTGCACACCGGATCGCCAAAAGCGATATGCGCCACGATGCCTTCGCCAAAGAAGGTCGAGACTCGCCCCTTCGTGCGATCGATAAACTGATCCGGCAGCACCATATCCAGCGGCTTGGCCTCCGCTTGCAGCGACCCCACCGCCGAAGCTGAAATCAGGTACTCCACACCCAGCGACTTCATCGCGTAAATATTCGCCCGAAACGGCAGTTCCGATGGCAGCAGCGTGTGGTTGCGCCCGTGCCGCGCCAAAAATGCGACGGGCGTGCCCTCCAGCGTCCCCACGATCAGCGCATCCGACGGCTTGCCAAAGGGCGTGTCTACCTCGACTTCGCGCACGTCCTTCAGCGCCTCCATTTTGTAGAGGCCGCTGCCGCCGATGATGCCAATTCGCACGTCTGTCATGGTTGCCGTCCTGAGTCGTCCTAAGTCGTTCTAAAGAGCGGGGCCAGGGGTAATCAATCGGAACATTACCAAGCGACGCTCTGCCTCCTAAGATACAGGGGGTTTGCAGGAAGAAACAGGAGAGATCGTAAAAGTCTGGTTGAGAGGTCTGGTTGAGAAGTCTGGCTGGGAAGTCTGGCTAGAGAATCTAACTGAGAAGTCTGGCTGCACAGTCTGGCTGGAGAATCTGGCTGAGCAGTCTGGCTGGAGAATCTGGCTAGAGGAGGGAACCGGAGTCAGGATTCTTCGGACTACAGCACCAGCGCGGGCGTGGCCTGCTGAAACTGCGCCCGGATCGCCTGGATACATTCTGGTGTGGGCGTTGGGGTATGGCTGAGTTGATAGTCATAGCCCAACTGTTGCCACTTGTATTCGCCCATCTTGTGGAAGGGAATAACTTCAACCCGCTCCACGTTCTTCAAGCGGGCGACGAACTGGGCCAGCCCAGAGACGTTGTTTGAATCATCTGTTAAACCTGGCACCACCACAAAGCGAATCCAGGCAGGCTTGCGGCAGTCGCTGAGATATTGTGCGAAATCTAGCGTGGGCTGGAGGCTGACGCTGGTGACCTGGGTGTAGATTGACGGGTTGAATGATTTGATATCCAGCAGCACCAAATCGACAAACTCTAGCACTGGGCGGGCGATCGCCAGCGGACAATAGCCCGACGTATCCAGCGCGGTGTGAATGCCCAGCGCCTTGCACTGCCGCAAAATCTCCTGCACAAACTCCGGCTGCATCAGCGGTTCACCGCCGCTCAGGGTCACGCCACCGGGCGGACGAATGTAGGAGCGATATTTCTGAATCTCGGCGACCATTTCGTCGGCGGTGACCTCAGTGCCACCCGATATCTCGCGGCAGTCGGGGTTGTGGCAATAGAGGCAGCGCAGGGGACAGCCCTGAGTAAACACCACAACCCGCAGGCCGGGCCCATCGACGGTGCCACAGGTTTCGATGGAGTGAATGCGTCCGGTGATTGACATAACGGTAGTCCTTAAAAATCACAGCGCCAAGGGAAGCGGGTTAAGCAAAGAGTGTCAAGAGAAAAGGGCAAAAGGCGAACGGTCAGCGAGTTTCAGGCGAGTTGCAAGCGAGTTGCAAGCGAGTTTCAATCGTTCCTGTCGTTGCCGTCCGGAGTCCTTTTGCCCTGCGTTGCGTCGGCTGAACGCCTTACGAAAGCGAGTCTCTTGCGAATGCCATCTATGCCTAGACGCGATCGTGGAAGGTGCGGCTGATCACATCTAGCTGCTGCGCCTGGGTGAGCTTGATGAAGTTGACCGCGTAGCCCGACACTCGAATCGTGAGTTGTGGATATTGTTCAGGATGCGCCATCGCGTCGAGCAAGGTTTCTCGGTTGAGTACGTTGACGTTGACGTGATGCCCCTGATCGTGGAAGTAGCCGTCTAGTAAGCTCACCAGGTTTTGGATGCGATCGCCCGTCTGTTTCCCCAGCGCGTCGGGCACGATGGAAAAGGTGTAGGAAATGCCGTCTTTGGCATGGGCGTAGGGCAGCTTGGCGACAGAGGCGAGGGAGGCGATCGCTCCCTTGGTGTCGCGGCCGTGCATGGGGTTTGCACCGGGGGCAAAGGGCACGCCGGCCTTTCGCCCGTCAGGGGTGCTGCCCGTCTTCTTGCCGTAGACTACATTGGAGGTAATCGTCAGCACTGACTGGGTGGGCACGGCATCGCGGTAGGTTTTATGCTGCCGCAGCTTGTTCATAAAGGTCGTCACCAGGTTCGCAGCGATCGCATCCACCCGGTCGTCATTGTTCCCAAACTTGGGATAGTCACCTTCCACGGCGTAATCTACGGCCAGTCCGGCTTCATTCCGCAACACCTTCACCCTGGCATAGCGAATCGCAGACAGCGAATCCGCCACCACCGAAAGTCCTGCAATGCCGCAGGCCATCGTGCGATAAACCTCCCGATCATGCAGCGCCATTTCTAGCCGCTCGTAGCAGTACTTGTCGTGCATGTAGTGAATGACGTTCAGCGTGTTGATGTATAGCTCTGCTAGCCAAGTGAGCAGTCTGTCGAATTTTGCCATCACCTCGTCGGGGTCTAGATAATCCGACAGGATGGGGCGGAACGGGGGCGCTACTTGTTCGCCTGTGTTTTCATCGCGGCCGCCGTTGATGGCATAGAGCAGGGCCTTGGCCAGATTGACCCGTGCGCCAAAAAACTGCATTTGCTTGCCCACGCGCATCGCAGACACACAGCAGGCGATCGCATAATCATCGCCAAACTCAGGCCGCATCAGGTCGTCGTTTTCATACTGAATTGAACTGGTTTCGATAGAAATCCTGGCGCAATACTGCTTGAACGCATCCGGCAGCCGTTCAGACCAAAGCACCGTCAGGTTGGGTTCGGGAGCCGGGCCCAAATTGTTCAGCGTGTGCAGCATTCGGAAGCTGGTTTTTGTCACTAGGGGCCGCCCGTCTTCTCCCATGCCGCCAATGGATTCCGTCACCCAGGTCGGGTCGCCCGAAAATAGCTCGTTATACTCCGGCGTTCGCAGGAACCGCACCATCCGCAGCTTCATGACAAACTGGTCGATGAGTTCCTGAATGTCGATTTCCGTAGCCGTGCCGTTTCGCAGATCCCGCTCGCAGTAGATATCTAGGAACGTAGACACCCGCCCCAGCGACATTGCCGCGCCGTTTTGCTCTTTCACGGCGGCCAGATAGCCAAAATAAAGCCACTGCACGGCTTCTTGGGCATTTGCGGCCGGGGCGCTGAGATCACAGCCGTAGCTGGCGGCCATTTGCTTTAGTTCCTCCAGCGCCCGGATCTGCTCCGACAGTTCCTCCCGCAGCCGAATGGTGGGTTCGTCGCTGAGGGCTGCGAGCGACTGCTTCTGGTCTTTTTTGTCTTCAATCAGGCGATCGCACCCATACAGCGCCACTCGCCGATAGTCGCCGATAATCCGCCCCCGTCCATAGGCATCGGGCAGCCCAGTGATAATACCCGACCGCCGCGCCATCCGCATTTCCTGGGTGTAGGCATCAAACACGCCGTCGTTGTGCGTTTTGCGATACTTCGTGAAAATTGCCTCCGTTTCGGGGTCGAGCGTATAGCCATAGGCATTTAGCGCTGTTTTCACAACTCGGATGCCGCCAAAGGGCATCATCGCTCGCTTTAGCGGCTGGTCGGTTTGCAGCCCCACAATCCGCTCCAGTTCGCGGTTAATGTAGCCCGGCGGGTGGGAGGTGATGCTCGACACCACCCGCGTATCGGCATCCAAAATGCCCCGTTCTCGCTCAGCTTGCATGAATTGGGTCACTTGCTGCCACAGGGTGCGCGTGGCGGCGGTGGGACGTGCTAAGAACGCCTCATTCCCGGTGTAGGGCGTGTAATTTTTCTGGATAAAGTCGCGCACGTCAATCCGTTCTACCCAGACTCCGGGCACAAACCCGTCCCAGGGCGATCGCGCTTGACTGGCATCCGGTTCTAAAACAAGCGTTGGCATAGTGCCTCCTTGAACGTAAGACCTGAAGGTAAGACCTGGACGTAAGACCTGAAGGTAAGACCTGAAGGTAAGACCTGAAATTAGAAAAAGCGGCGGGTTTGCAGGGCCAGCCAGATTCCGGGCCGGCCCCGCGCCGGGGGGCTATGAGTCGTCCGCCGCTAAAGAGGGAATCGAGGGCATCTCCGCCATCACCGAGGTAGACAGCTCGCCTACGTCCGCAGGTTCATGCTCGCTGGGGTTTGGCGCAAGCTGCTGACTGGCGCGGGCAATTTCTGCGCGATAGCACAGCGGCACGTCGTCTGGATCGGCCTGGGGCCCCTCATAGGCCAACACAAATAGCTCCTTCAGGTCTTGGATCAGCGGGTAGCGAGGATTTGCCCCCGTGCATTGGTCGTCGAAGGCGCGGTTGGCCAGGTTATCAAGCTGAGCATAGAACGAAGCGCGATCGCCCCCCGGATAGGAGGCCTGCCCCATCTGACTGAGCGCTTCCGCCAGGGTTGCCGGAATCTCGACATTGCGCTTTAGTTCTTCCACCGCGATGATCAGCCGTTCCACCTTTTCATCGGTTGTGTTGCCCCCCAGGTGCAGATGGTCGGCGATCTGGGCGTAGCGGGCCTTGGCGTTGGGGTATTTATATTGCGGGAAGATTGCCTGCTTAAAGGGCTGATCCGTAGCGTTGTAGCGAATCACATGGGAAATTAGCAGCGCATTGGCCAACCCGTGCGGAACGTGGAACACCGCGCCAAGCTGGTGCGCCATCGAGTGGCAGATGCCCAAAAACGCATTGGCAAAGGCCATGCCCGCAATCGTGGCGGCATAGTGAACCCGTTCGCGGGCTTCGGGATCGCGGTCCCCGTTGCGATAGGAGCGCGGCAGATATTGGAACAGGAGGGCGATCGCCTCTAGCGCCAGCCCGTTGGTAAAGTCCGTCGCAAACACCGACACATAGGCTTCAACTGCATGGGTCAGCGCGTCAATCCCGCTCCAGGCCGTCAGCTTGGGTGGCATCGTCAGCACCAGATCCGGGTCTACAATCGCCAGACTAGGAGTCAGGGCATAGTCTGCTAGGGGATATTTAATGCCCTCCCGGTCATCCGTAACCACAGCAAAAGGCGTGACCTCAGACCCCGTTCCTGAGGTGGTCGGAATCGCCACCAGCAGGGCTTTTTGACCCAGCGGCGGCAGTTCATACACCCGCTTGCGAATGTCCATAAACCGCATAGCCACGCCCGCAAATTCCACCTCCGGCTGCTCATACATCAGCCACATAATCTTGGCCGCATCCATCGGCGAGCCGCCGCCCAGCGCAATAATCACGTCCGGCTGAAACCGCCGCAACTGCTCCAGTCCGCGATTCACATTCGATAGCGTCGGGTCAGGTTCGACATCGTGAAACACGTCGTAGCGAATTTCCAAATCCTCCAGAACCCGCGTGACAGGGTTGACCATGCCCAGGTCAAAGAGCGGCTTATCGGTCACAATAAATGCCCGCTGCCTGCCCGCCAAGTCGCCCAGCGCCATCGGCAAGCAGCCGCTCTTGAAGTAGACCTTCGGCGGCACGCGGAACCAAAGCATATTTTCGCGCCGCTGCGACACGGTTTTGATATTCAGCAGGTGATGCACAGTGACATTGCCAGAGACCGAGTTGCCGCCCCAAGTGCCGCAGCCCAGCGTCAGCGACGGGTCAAGCCTGAAGTTATACAAGTCGCCAATTGCCCCTTGGGAGGCTGGCGTGTTGATCAGCAAGCGCCCTGTCTGCATTCGGGTTTCAAAAAGCTGAATTTCGGAACGCTGGGCGGTGTCGATATAGAGCGCGGCGGTGTGCCCCTTGCCGCCAAAGTTAATTAGCTCCTCAGCGCGGGCGATCGCCCCTTCAAAGTTTGCTGCCCGATAAAACGCCAGAATCGGCGACAGTTTTTCCCAGGCAAACGGCTCATCCAGAGCCACTCGGTCGGTTTCAGCCAGCAGCACCTTGGTTTGTGGCGGCACGGAGATTCCCGCCAGCTTCGCCAGCGTTTGCACCGACTGGCCCACAATCGCCGCATTGAGCCGCCCATTCTGCACAATCTGTTCGCCCAGTTTCGCCTTCTCCTCTGGGTTCAGGAAATAAGCGCCCCGTGTCGTAAACTCTTGCTTCACTGCGTCGTAGATTGGCTCAACCACAATCACCGACTGCTCCGACGCGCAAATCATGCCGTTATCAAACGTTTTACTGAGTAAGATAGAACTCACTGCCGTTTGAATATCCGCGCTTTCGGCAATCACAGCAGGCGTGTTTCCTGCACCCACTCCCAGCGACGGATGCCCGGATGAGTAAGCAGCCTGCACCATCCCCGGCCCGCCCGTCGCCAAAATCAGCTTGATATCTGGGTGCTGCATCAAGGCCTGCGATAGCTCCACCGATGGCTCATCAATCCAGCCAATGATGTGATCCGGCGCACCGGCCGCCACAGCCGCCTGAAGAATTAGTCGGGCTGCTTCCACTGTGCAGCGCTTGGCGCGGGGATGCGGTGAAAAAATAATGGCATTGCGCGTTTTCAGGGAAATGAGCGACTTGAAAATGGCGGTCGAAGTTGGGTTTGTTGTGGGTACGATGCCTGCCAGAATGCCCACAGGCTCGGCAATTTTTTGAATGCCAAAGGTGTCATCTTCTTCGATCAGCCCGCAGGTGCGCTCATGCTTGTACTTGTTGTAGATAATTTCCGAGGCAAAGTGGTTTTTGATCACCTTGTCCTCAACAATGCCCATCCCGGTTTCTGCAACGGCCAGCTTGGCCAGATCAATCCGGTGGGCGTTAGCCGCTTGGGCAGCTTGCTTAAAAATCCAGTCTACCTGGCTCTGGGTATAGGTTGCGTATTGAGCCTGGGCTGCCTTGACTCGTTCGATCAGCGTTTCCAATTCTTGAATCGTAGTAACCTGCATAGGGACTCCTTAACTGGTGTGAGTAGGTGTGGATCTGAGTCGGCGGTGTAGCGTCTACGATCTTCAAGCGTTAGCGCATCGTGTGTCCAAATACGTTTCCAACTGCGTTTCCAAATGCGTTTCCAGACGTGCTTCCAACTGCGCTTCCAACTGCGCTTCCAACTGTGCTTCAGTAAAAACAGCAAG
Source organism: Thermoleptolyngbya sp. C42_A2020_037 (assembly GCF_015272455.1). Classification (NCBI taxonomy): domain Bacteria; kingdom Bacillati; phylum Cyanobacteriota; class Cyanophyceae; order Oculatellales; family Oculatellaceae; genus Thermoleptolyngbya; species Thermoleptolyngbya sp. C42_A2020_037. The sequence continues at coordinate 111,670 of NZ_JACYLP010000014.1, read as the reverse complement.
AGGATCTTTGGGCTTCACAAAACCATCTCTCTAGTTTCCTCGCAAGCCGAACAGTGCCATCATCAATCCCTACAAAATTCCTGCAACGTGAGGGTCAAGGCAAGCTCAGGGTCAGGCTCGATACGCATCCGGTTTTGAGGCTCTTTGAGGCTCTTTCATGCTCTTTCTGAGCCTGACTCTCCTGGCTATGAGCGCGTCACGACTTCTTTTTCCTCAGCTTTCTCAATCAAAACTGGCTCTGCGACGGTGTTTGACGGCAATTCCTGAAGGGGTTCGTAGCCGAGTCTGCCCGTATGGTCTGCTTGCTGACAGGCCACCATCGTTTTTACGTGTTCTCGCTCGTCATCGCGAATGGCAACAAACACGTCATACAGATTGTTAATGGCTGGACGACGTTCCTGCGGACGATGGGCCGTTTGAAACGCATCAAATAGATACAGATCGCCCGTTTGGTAATATTCAAGGGCTATTTGAGGAGCAGGCTGAGCCTTTAGGGTTTCGCCTTCCTGCACCAAGAACAGGTCGTAGGTATGATAGGCATGTTCCTCTACTAGCTCCATAAAGTGATACGCCGACTTGGGTGAGATAATATACAGCGCCACGATAATCCAGTAGTAGAGCAAGGCAACGCTGCGGGCTAGAAGGCGATCGCCCCAGTCTTGGCTACCCCCCAACGCTTCCATAATCAGCAGATGGTGTAGCTCGTTCCAAGACTCGGCAAAGTGAACCTTGAGCCACTCCACACGCCGCCACAATCCCAGCGTCTCGTACAAATGCAAAACCGACAGGTAAGAAAAGTAGGGAACGCGAGCCACAGTTTCCAGTACGTAAAACCGAGGAATCGGACGATCGTGATAAATCTGGTTGATCACAAACACCAGCACGCCAACGAGTAACTTAACCATTCAGCCAATTCTCCAAAAAGTGAGTGTGCAACGGGCAGCTTGAAGCGGAATGGGATGTACCGGATGCACAAGTGCCCAGATGACAGCAGGACTAAGGCAGCGGTTTGTTGAGTACTTGCCTTTGCCCCCATGATGAAAGACACGCCTCAGGAGGACAAGACAGTTTCCAAAATGCACACCCAGTTACCCAGAGGAAAAGAATCAGATGGGTGCTGGATTTGGACGGAACTGGAAGAAAACGTTAAACCTGACGAATTCGTATCCCTTGCACTAATAGCCTGGTATCGGGTCGAAGAAGCTATTGGATGGATCACTTGCTAATCCTGAGATAGATCAATTGCACCCCCACAGTTCAGGAGATAGTCCGTTGGATTCTCGCTCTTATTCTTCCTCTGATTTCAAATGCCCGATTCAGTTTACGCTCGACTTGATTGGCAGCAAGTGGGCCATTTTGATTTTGCGCGAGCTGTTTGCCAGTGGGCCAAATCAGAATGGTCGCCCTGCCCGCCGAACCCATGAATTTCTCGATGCACTGCCAGGGCTAAGCACCAAAACGCTGATGGCGCGGCTGCGGGAGCTAGAAGAACACGGACTCATTGAGCGGACGGTCTATGCAGAGATTCCGCCCCGTGTGGAGTATCGATTGACGGACAAGGGCCGAGAAATTCAGCCCGTGATGGCGGCGCTGCATCAGGTGGGGATGCGCTGGCTTCAGCAGGGGGTCTGCGAGTGTCCGCTGGATATGCCTCATCAGGAAGCGCCGCAATCCGACGCTTTGCCCGACGCTTTGCCGGCGATCGCCCCTAGTACCCAGCCCCATCTCGCCGCCTGTAGCAGCAGCAGAGTAGAATCACAGGTGTAATCGCTGATTGCAATGGCGGCTGCAATTCCTGGTTGCAATCCCTAGTTGCGATGCTGGTTGCAATTCCGGGTTGCAATTCTTGATTGTAATTGCGGTTGCAGCCGTCACAATGCTTGCGAGTCTGTTCTTGAGTTGGGGCTGTTTGAACCAATGGATTTAACGGCTGCTTTACCGACGTTTGTGGTGACGCTGCGTGAAGGGGTCGAAGCAGCGCTGGTAGTGGGCATCGTGCTGGCGTGCCTCAGCAAGGCGGGCCAGTCGCGGCTGAACTCGTGGGTGTATGGCGGTATCGGCGCGGGGCTGGCGGGCAGCGTGCTGGTGGGTGTGCTGCTGGGCGGCGTGCTGGCGGCGCTGAACCAGTCTCAGCAGCGCTATGCCCCTGTGCTGCGGCAGGCGATGGAGGCGGGATTTGGGCTGGTGGCGATCGCCCTGCTGAGCTGGATGCTGGTGTGGATGACGCGGCAGGCCCGCAGCCTCAAGGCCGAGGTGGAAGGCGCAGTCACGTCTGCTTTGCAGCAAGACGGCGCAGGCTGGGGCGTGTTTGGGCTGATCACCATCGCCGTGCTGCGCGAGGGATTTGAGACCGTGCTGTTTTTAGCGGCGCAGTTTCAGGAAGGGCTGGCTCCGGCGCTGGGCGCGGTGGCGGGGCTGGTGGGCGCGGTGGTGATTGGGATTCTGCTGTTTCAACTGGGCGTGAAAATCAACCTGAGGCGGTTCTTTCAGGTCATGGGCGTGTTGCTGCTGCTGATTGTGTCGGGACTGGTGATTTCCATGCTGCGTCATGTGGACATGGCGATCGCCGCCTGGGTGCAGCTTCACCCCGATTTGTCCTATCTCTGCTTTAGCGCCGGGCCAGACTGCGTGCTGGGGCCGCAGGTGTGGGATGCCCGCGCTGTGCTGCCCGACAAGCAGTTTCCCGGTGTGCTGCTGAAGGCGCTGCTGGGCTACCGCGATCAGCTGTATCTGGGACAGGCGATCGCCTATCTCGCATTTTTGGGAACTGTCGGCTGGCTCTATTTTCAGAGCCTCAGCCCAGCCGCGCCCAAAGCCCCGTCCCTACAGCAAAAAGCGTAGAAACAAACTCGCCAAGCCCCCAAGGGCACTCACTACATTGCCGACCCCGTTGCTGCGCCGCTGCGCCCGCCGTTCCCGCTCTTCGGCTGCCAGCACTTGCTCAATCCCAGTGACAAACCGCTCCGAAAGCTGCTGCCCTGGAATGTTTCCCTGAGCCAAGAACATTTGTTGCGCCCGCCGTCCGTCTTCCATCGCCCCTGCTTCGTCACCCAACTGGAGCCGCGCAATGCCCCGCGCCAGCATCGCGTTTGAGAAATCGGGCTGGCGGCTGAGGCTCTGGTTGAAATACTGAATCGCATCGGGGAAGTTGCCGCGCTGTGCCTCTGCCAACCCCCAGAGGTAAACTTGCTCCACCGACACCAGGGTTTCGGGCAAGCCGATTGCTCGCCACAAGTTTGCCCCGTCTAGTAGTGCCCCTGTCAGGTTTGCGCCATAGAGATAGGCTTCGCGCAAGTCTGCCCCGCGCAAATCGGCCCCGCGCAGGTCGGCTCCACCCAGATTGGCATAGGACAACACCGCGCCTTGCAGGTTTGCCCCTTGCAGGTTTGCCCCTTGCAGGTTCGCCCGGTTCAAATTCGCCAGACTCAGGTCAGAACGGCTGACATCGACCCCCGACAGGTTTGTAAACACCAGCCCTGCCCGGTGCAAATCACACTGCTGGCATTGGCGATTCGCAAGCAACCGCTGCACATGCTCAAGATTTTCGGCGCGGGCAGGCAGGGCCAAACCTAGCGCAGCCAACAGTCCTAGCGAAACAAGTTTGGAGTTCATAGCGTTGTTCAAAACCGGGTGGAGGAGTTCCGCGATATCGCTGCAATACGGTGTGAGTCAACTATGGGATCTAACCCTGGGAATCAACCGCTGCAACATCACATTGCCCAAAAGTGTACTGAGAAATCGCAAAACCGGCGCATTAATTTTAATTTTGGCGCAGCGCTAGGATAGTTGCTCTGTGATACAGTACATTTGTTCTTTTTTTGGAGGCGATCACGATGGCAGTCAAACCGATTCCTGATGGGTATTCAGCGGTGACCCCGTATCTGATTGTGCATGACGCAGCCGGGGCGATCGCCTTTTATGAGCAGGCATTTGGGGCAACGGAGCTAATGCGTCTGGCAGACCCATCGGGCAAGTTGGCTCATGCCGAAATCAAAATCGGCAACTCGCCCATCATGCTGTCCGACGAGTTTCCGGAGATGAACCATCTTAGCGCTCAGGCAATTGGCGGTACGCCCGTCAACCTGATGGTCTATGTGGAAGATGTGGATTCGCTGTTTGATCAGGCGATCGCCGCAGGCGCTACGGAAATTCGCCCGGTGGCAGATCAGTTCTATGGCGATCGCGCGGGTACGCTGGCCGATCCGTTCGGCCATGTGTGGACGCTTGCGACCCACGTCGAAGATTTGTCGATGGAAGAGGTAAATGCCCGGTTCAGCGCAATGGTTTAGCGCAAGTTGGGGGTAGATCAAGAAGCAAGGAGGGGCGATCGCCCTCAACCCAGGCAACCGTCGAAGCGCTATTCGCTGGGCAACTCACCAAACCGCGCCCGATATTGCACGAGGAGCGCTTCGGCCTGCTCCGCCCGCTGCCGTTCTTCTTCCGCCCGCTGCCGTTCTTCTTCCGCCCGCTGCCGTTCTTCTTCCGCCCGCTGCCGTTCGATGGCGGTTGCTTCTTCGGGGAGTGGCACAAGCTGCCCGTCTGGGGTGAAAAACCGCAGCTTGCGATCGTGGATTCCCAAAAATAGCTGGAGTTGTTCGCTCCACAGCCAGCCCCGCGAGTCGGGTTCGAGGGGCTGGTAGCGTCCGTCTACCAGGTGAAATCCGCAAAACTCCAGCGTATGGGGGTCAAACCAGAAATAGTCGGGCGTGCGGAAGGTGTCTTGATAAAGCTGTTTTTTCAGCCCGCGATCGACATTAGCCGTCGAGTCCGACAGTAGCTCAATGATGACGTTGGGATATTTGCCGCCCTCTTCCCACACGACCCAGCTTTTGCGGGGCTTGGGGTCGGCTCCCAGCACCACAAAAAAGTCCGGCCCACGAAAGTCCTCCGACTTGCGCTCGCGCAGGCTGTAGTAGATGGTGAGATTGCCAAAGGCGTAGAAATCTCGATGGGTGCTGGGGTCTGGCCCGCGCCACAGCCATTCGAGCGACTGAATCAGCAGCAAAATTTGGCGGAGATGCAGTTCAGATTCCAACGGAGGTTCGTCGCTGTAGAGGTCACCGGGCGGAAAGGGAACCTTGTCCAGGTCAAGGCCAGAGTCAATACCAGCGGCCCAATCAGGCTCCAGGTTTTGTGGAGCGCTCGGCTCAGCACTCGGCATCGCCGCAGGTTCCGTGCCGCGATCTTCCAGGTCTTTTGCAATGGACATGGCGAGACGGAGTGAAGGATGAATTCAGTGTAGCGGACTGGACGCAGGCATTCCCAAACCGCCCGTCTAGGCGCTGTTTCCCACCTACTGCCACGCCTTGTAGTGAATGCCTGCGTCTTTCATGCGGCGCAGCGCTTCACCGAGGCGATCGCACTCGGCAATCAAGCTAATTCGCACGTACCCTTCGCCGCCTTCCCCAAACGCATTGCCCGGAGTTACCACCACGCCCGTTTCGCCCAGCAGGTGCAGCGCAAAGTCGGTGGAGCCAATTCCCGGCGGACAATCGACCCAGAGGTACATCGTCGCCAGCGTCTTGGGTACATTCCAACCCAGCTCGCCCAGCCCGCAAATCAGGAAATCGCGGCGGGTGCGGTAGCGTTCCTGAACCTCATGCAGGTAAACGTCCGGCAGTTGCAGCGCCGTCTCGGCCGCCGTTTGCAGCACGCTAAAGATGCCGTAGTCCAGATTGGTCTTCAGCGTGCGGAGTCCCTGAATAATATGACGATTGCCCACCACAAAGCCGACGCGCCAGCCCGCCATGTTGTAGGTCTTGGACATGGTGTGAAACTCCACGCCAATCTCCTTTGCGCCGGGAATTTCCAGCAGGCTGGTGGGCTGATAACCGTCAAACGCCAGTTCCGCATAGGCCTGATCGTGAACCAGCAGAATCTGGTGCTGGCGGGCAAAGGCAACTACATCTTCAAAGAACTCCCTGGGCGCAGTGGCCGCAGTGGGGTTGCTGGGGTAGTTGAAGTAGAGGATCTTGGCGCGGCGGGCCACCTCGTCGGGAATCGCCGCCAGGTCAATCAGCCAGTTGTTTTCCGGCTTGAGAACCAGCGGGTAAATGTCCCCTCCGGCGATCGCCGGCCCGCGAAAATGCGCCGGATAGGCCGGACTGGGCACCAGCACCACATCGCCCGGATTCACATAGGCAAAGGACAGATGCGTCAGCCCTTCCTTTGACCCCAGCAGCGGCAGCGCCTCGCCATCTGGGTCAAGCTGCACCCCATAGCGACGGGCATACCAGTCGGTAATCGCCTTGCGAAAATTGGCAGTCCCCTCAAAGGGCGGATAGCCGTGGTTGGCAGGATTTTGCAGCGCCTTCATCGCTGCCTCAACGACAGGCTGGGGCGTTGGGCCATCGGGGTTGCCCATGCCCAGGTCGATCAGGTCTAGTCCTTGCTCTCTTGCCCGCGCCTTCAGCTCATCCAGCCGCGCAAACACATAGGGCGGCAGCGCACTCAGCCGATCCGCCGGGCTAATCCAATCCAGTTTCATTCCGACACCTCCGCAGACACGGGGTGGAAGAGGAAAGAAGACGGATGGGAAGGCTGAGCCGGATCATGATCAGCGTCGTCCAGGTTCCGCGCTGCGGCCGCCTCCTGGGCCCAACTATCGGCAATGGGCGCTGTCGTGGATACCATCGCCGCCATCAGGTGCGCTGGGGTGACGGCAAAGGGCAGACGGTGAATATCGGAACGGTCTGCACAGGCAACCTCGGCTGCGTGTTGCAGTTGGGCAATCGTAATATCGCCCAGACCCAGGTCGCTTAGCGTTTTGGGTAGTCCGATCTCGTTATAGAACTGGAGAAGCTGCTGACGGGCGCTGCTGGCCAGGCGGTTGCCCTGCACCAGTTCCTCCAGCCGCAGTTGGACGAGAATGCCGTAGGCTACCTTTTCGCCATGCAGCGTGCTGTGGCTCTGAGGTAAATGGGTCAGCCCGTTGTGAACCGCGTGGGCCGCTACCGTGCGACACTGCGCCCCGCCGATGCCGCCGATTACGCCGGCCAGCAGCACCGTTGCGTCTACCACGTCCTGCCAGGTGTCGCTACCGGGCGATCGCAGCGCTTCGGCCGACTTTTGGAACAGGATATCGCGCAGCACCCGCGCCTGCTGCACCGCCGCAATCAGAAACGTGCGCTCCGAATGTCCGCTGCTGACCGAGGCTTCGTACCACTTGGCGATCGCATCTCCAATGCCCGCAATCAGCGTGCGCGGGGCCGCCGTCTGCACCAGGTCATAGTCCAAAATCAGCAGATCAGGACAGCGAGGCAGCGCTACGTCGTAGAGAAACGCGCCCGCCTCGGAATACACGTTGGATAGCGCCGTCCAGGCCGCGCAAGTCGCGCCAGAAGTGGGAATCGTGACAATTGGCAAGCTGACTTGATGCGCCACCAGTTTAGCGGCATCCAGCGCCTTGCCGCCGCCCACGCCGATGACGAAATCTGCGCTGTGCTGGGCGATCGCCTCCCGCAGCTTGGCCAGGGAGGACTCGCTGCAATCTGACCCATAGCTTGCCTCCACTGCACTCAGCGAGTGCTTTTTGAACACGGGCTGGAGCCGCGGCCGCACCACCTTCAGCGTGCGATCGCCCCCAAGCACCACGGGCCGCCGCCCCAACTGCGCGATCGCCTCTGCCGCCTGGGTGATCGCCCCCTGCCCGCGCATGACCTGTGCCGGGGCAATCATGGAGGTTATCAGCGTCGGAAGCGAGGAGGGTTTGGCCATAGGTTCGGTAACAGGTGTTGTGGTGCAGCGTGTTTGAGGGAGTGGGGGTTCGCCGGAGGGTTCAAGCAGCGCTTGATGAGCCTGGTCGCTCTATCACCCCTTAGAAATCCCTTAGAAATCTAAAGATCAAAAATCAAAGATTTAAAAAATAGAGATTTCCATCTTATCGTCGTTGCGATCGAACAGGGAGCGCTTGACCTGGCCCAGATATACCAACTGGGTCAGCCCTTCCTGGGGGTGGGTGACGGTGCGGGCGCGGATGGTCATCTGGTTTTCGCCGCTGCGGCCCAGGCGGCCGGGCGAAAAGAGGTCGTTGGCGGCCTGCTGGAGCGTGGCAACAAGCTGTTCTTCGGTAATGTCAGGCGGCACTGCAATGACAACCTGGGTGGAGCCAGAGTCATAGACCGTCGAAAAGCGCACCGCACCGGGAATTTCCACGCGGGTAATCGGCATCAGGCTAAGCGCAAATAGCCCCACCGTCAGCACGGCCATAAACCCGGTGATGCCCACAAACCGGAAGCGGATGCCCCACTGGAACAGGAAGCCGAGGGTGGCGATCGCCCCCGCCACCAGGGTAATGAGTCCCGCCCACTGGGTCGCCGTCAAGAATTCAGCAGGTGTTGGCATAGCTCAAAGGATTGCAAGATGAGGAGAATGCAGGACAAACCGTAACGGAGTCCCTGCCTTCTGCAATATTCACCTTATCAGAACGGAACGAAGATGAGGCGATGATGATGCCTCACTGCCCTGTCAACTTGCTTAGGGCATTCTGCGCCTGAATCGTCAGCAGTTCTGCCTCTTTGTAAACCGTGGTGCCACTGGGAATCGCCTTCAGTTCGGTGAGGATGCGGTTAAGCTGGCTAATTTGGTAATTGGCATCGGTGCTGCCTGCGAGCTGCTGAAACTGCTGAATCTCCTGGTTTACCCGCGTCAGACGGCGCACAGCCTCGGCTTCGGCATCCCGGCGCACGCGAATTTCGCCCAGGTTTGCCTGATATTGCGCCAGCAGTTTTTCGGCCTCGGCTTTGCCTTGCAGATCATTGCTGGGAACTTGCCGCAGGCGGGCGATCGCCTCATTCCACAGATCCATCACCCGATCCCACTCTGCTACGGTATGGGGCGGGTTTTGGGCCGCTTTGGCCGCTTGCCAGGCAAACTGGCGGGCATTTTCAATTTGCGCGTTGACCTTAGCACTTTCGGCAGCCAGCCCAACGGTGCTGCGAAGCTCGGCGACGGCGGCGGCGTGGCGAGTGCGGGCCGTGCGGCCGGCGAGGGTCTGGCTAGGAATCAGTTCCAGGTCTTGCAGACCTGCTTGCCAAGCGGCGATCGCCCCTGCCTGGTCAGTTGGGTTGGTGGCCTGCTGATAGGTCTGCTTGGCCTGGGCGATCGCCTGCTCTGCCGTCACCAGCGCCGTTTGAGCGTTCTGCTCCTGGGCGGCCTTGGCTTGCAGGCGGGCCACTTCCAGGCGGGCATTGTTAAAGCCTGCGGTGGTGAAGCTCCAGCGATATAGTCCGCTCCAGCCGTCGTACCAATAGTCGCGCAGCCACACGGGTAGCTCGTCCAGCCGCTTCTGCGCTTCGATGGCCTTGCGCTGACCCGCATCAATATCTTCTGGGCGGGTGGGGTTGTCAATCAGTTGTTTGGCTTGCTGGGTCAGGGCGATCGCCGCCTTGTAATTGTTGTCCATGCTGACGTAGCTGGGCAACAGCAGCACGGGCGCTTTTTCGGCAACCGGGCGGCGAATCGGCGCGTAGGGCAGGTTGATGGCCCAAAGAACACCCACTGGAATGCCAACAAGCAGCCCCAGTCCCAGCAGCTTGCCCAAAAAACTTCCACTCCGGCGCGGCGGGGGCACACTCACAGGACGCGCCTGGATTGCCTGCCGCCGCTCATGCTCTAGCTCTCGTTCAAGTTCGGTGAGCGATTTGAGCTTTGCGGGCAGCGAGGCGGGCGGCGAAGACGGCGGGCTGGCAGGGCGAAAGACTCGGTTAAACAGTCCCATGATGCAGCGATGGAAAACGAGTAGGAAAGAGGCAGCGGGAAACCCCGCAGGATCTCCATCCTAGCGTTCCCAATCGAGTCGCTGCTTCCGCCAAACTCGCCCGGATTGAGTACCCGCTAGACCACTTCCAGCGCAAAGAAAGTTTCACGAATTTTTCTGCCAATGTCGTTCAACGCGGTTTCCAGGTCGTCGAGAAACTCATGCAGCCCGCGCTGGGTGATCTCTTCAACGGTAATATAGTCCAGTTCGGAGCGCAGTTTTCCCAGGGCCCGTTCTGCTGGGTTGCGCCATACACCGCGAGAACTGCCCGTAATCTGGTGGAGCGATCGCTCGGCTTCTAGCAAGCAAAACTGGATCGACCGGGGAAACTCCCGATCCAACACCAAAAAGTTCACCACATCCTGTGGCGTGATGCGGTGCTGGCGCTTGCGATACATCTCATAGCCGCTGGCTGATTTCAGCAGCGCGATCCACTGCAACTCGTCCAGCGGCGTGCCCACGTCTTTGACTGAGGGCAGCAGGATGAAATACTTCACGTCCAAAATCCGCGCGGTCTTGTCGGCTCGCTCGATCATCCGCCCAATCCGCCCAAAGTGCCAGCCCTCGTTGTGCGACATAGTAGCGTTCATCACGCCTGCAAACAGATGACTCGACATCTTCACCTGCGAGAAAAAGTCCGACAAGTCCAGGTCATCGGGGCGCTGGCAGGCATCTTTCACCATGAGATAAAAATCGTTGACCTGCTCCCACATTTCCGAGGAAATGCTCTCCCGCACCGATCGCGCGTTTTCTCGGGCCATTTGCAGGCACGACAGGATGGAGTTGGGGTATTTGGCATCAAAGGTAAGGAAGCGAATCACGTTGTCTGCCGTCGCTGCGCCATAGTTCTCTTTGAACAGCGTCAGGTCGCCCGTCGTCAGCACCAGCGGCTCCCACTGCTGGGCCACGCCCACAGGCGAATCCAGCAGCAGATTCAGGTTCACGTCTACAAATCGGGCGACGTTTTCGGCCCGCTCGATATAGCGGTTGAGCCAGTAGATGGAATCGGCAACGCGGCTGAGCATTGTTTGATGGATTGTATTGAAGGCTAGTTGATTGAAGGAAGATTAGAGGTTAAAGGGTTGGACTTGCTAACTATTGCCCACGACCCACGTATCCTTCGTGCCGCCGCCCTGGGACGAGTTAACAACGAGGGAGCCGCGCCGCAGGGCAACGCGGGTGAGTCCGCCGGGGTTCACATAGATCTCTTTGCCGTAGAGGATGTACGGCCGCAAATCGACGTGACACCCTTCGAGGCGATCGCCCATCAGCGTCGGGGCGCGAGACAGCGTCAGCGTGGGCTGGGCAATATAGTTGCGCGGGGTGGCGCGGATGCGCTCGGCAAAGTCTTCGCGCTGCTCTGCCGTGGCGTGGGGGCCGATCAGCATTCCATAGCCGCCAGACTCGTTGGCCGCCTTCACCACCAGCTTGTCCAGGTTTGCCAGCACATGGGCCTGATCCTGCGGCTCCCAGCAGAGATAGGTCGGCACGTTGGGAATGATCTGGTCTTCGCCCAGATAATATTTCACCATCTTGGGCACGTAGGCGTAGATCACCTTGTCGTCGGCTACGCCCGTACCCGGCGCATTGGCCAGCGCCACCCGCCCGCGCCGATAGACCTCCATAATGCCGGGAATACCCAGCATCGAGTCGGGGCGAAACGTGGTGGGGTCGAGAAAATCATCGTCAATGCGGCGATAGACCACATCTACCCGCTGAAGCCCCTTGGTGGTCTTCATTTGCAGATAGCCATCTGCCACCACCAGGTCGCTGCCCTGCACCAGTTCCACGCCCATCTGCTGTGCCAAAAAGGAATGCTCGAAATAGGCAGAGTTATACATTCCCGGTGTCAGCACGACCACGGTGGGATCGTCCAAGTGGGGCGGAGCCAAGTTTAGCAGGGTTTCCAAAAGCTGACCCGCGTAGTCGTCTACGGGCAAAATCGGCATCTGCCCAAACACTAGCGGAAACGTGGTTTTCATGACGCGGCGATTTTCCAGCACGTAGGACGCGCCAGAGGGACAGCGCAGATTGTCTTCCAGCACGTACCACTGCCCGTCGCGATCGCGCACCAGATCCGTCCCTGTGATATGGCACCAGATGCCGTTGGGCGGCTCCATGCCCAGACAGGGTTTGAGAAAGCCCTTTGACGAGTAAATGAGATCTTCCGGAATCAGTCCGTCTTTGACGATTTTTTGCTCGCCATAAATATCGCTCAAGAAGCGGTTCAGCGCCTCAATCCGCTGCTTGAGTCCGCGCTCTAGCCAGGCCCAGTCACTTCCAGATACGATGCGCGGAATAATGTCGAAGGGCAACACCCGCTCGGTGCCCTGATCATCGCTATAGACGTTGAAGGTCGCCCCCAGCCGCAGCAGGGCTTTTTGGGCAGACTGCTGACGCTGCTGCAAGTCTTCGATGCTCAAAGAGCTGATGCGCTCGACCAGGGGCAGCGCTTCGGGGCGAGGTTGTCCTTTTCTGACAAACAGCTCGTCGTAGAAATCTCCGGGGTCGTAGTCGTCCAGTTTCACGGCAAATAGAAATTAATTTTTCTAGTAATTTTTCTGGCTCGTCTCTTTGACTCGTCAAGGGGGGCGGGTGAATTACCCTTGCCTTCTGCTATGTGCTTGCCACGCCCCCACTATGGCAAACCGCGTCTTCCAAATCGGCCAAAACGGATACTGTAAAAACCTGCTTTCAGTGTTGAACTGGTTCGCAAGCATCCTCCAGCGCTTCAAGATCCCCTAATCCCCACTTGCTTTGGGCAGAGTCTTTGGGTCTGGCGTTTAGGATGTAGGGATAATACCAAACCTTTTTGAAATTCCCCTGGATTCCCTTTGAAAAGATTAAGGAAGAGCTAGCTATGGCATACGTCACAGACCTGGGTGCAGGTCAGCGCCTCTGGATTGAAAGCCGCGATCGCCTCACGACTTTTACCCTTCTGAGCGCCAGCGCCGGACAGCAGCAAAGCCAGCGAATGTCGGTCGAAACAGGTGCTTGGGCCGCACCACCCCAAGCATTTCGCACAGCAGGCGGTGTGGTGGTGCAAGTAGAAACAGAAAACGGCTCGCGCTTTGTGCAGGTGCAAGGGAACCAAATGCAGTCGCTCAACGGCGTGCCCGTGCTGACGGGGGCGGAGGCGCTGCCGATGCAGGAAACGACAGAAGACCCAATGCCGCCGATGGAACCCATGAAGCCGATGGAACCCATGAAGCCGATAGAACCCATGAAGCCGATGGAACCCATGAAGCCAATGCCGCCGATGAATTCCGGTCAGCCCTTGCAAATGGGCGAGATGCAGATGGGCGAGATGCGAACGGGCGAGCTAAAGATGGGCGATATGGAAATGCGCCTGAACCCGATGCAAATGAAGATGGGCAGTTTGGAGATGCGAATGGGCAGTGCCGAACGCCAGTCCCAGCAGCGGTTTTGTACGCAGTGCGGCGGCGAGGTGCAGATGGGCGATCGCTTTTGTGCCCAGTGTGGTCATCGGGTGGGAGAACTGAGCCACAGCTAAGGCAAGATTCAGCCTGCTTCTCTTGTAAAGCCCCCTTGTAAAGCCCCATAAAGTCCCATAAAGCCCATACGAAGGTTGGCGGGCACTTTTCTCGCTCAAATGTTCCCATCTGGATTTCTGGTCCAAATTTTTCAGCCGGGTTTCTCGTCCAGCCTTTCTCACCCGGTTTTCTAAAGCAGACTTGTAGCCGCGAAGTCTGACAGATTGTTAACCCGCTGTTAATCTACCTTTGCAGATAGGGAAAACTATTGGGTGATCAAAATCTTAAATTCTTACAAATTATTGATTTTATGCCGCTGGATTTATACCGTTGCGCCAGCAATCTGGGTATGGTTAACAATACCTGCTTCTAGCCCAGCGGATTTCCTCGGAACGCCCTGTTCAGAACGCCCGGTTCAGAAACCCCATCAGAACGACAGCCTCGCTGATTTGCCCGACCCGCTCATTTGCCGAGATGCTCTGTAGACCTGTTTGCGATGCCTTTGCTGCCCCTACACGCTCGACGGTTTTTTGCTCGACACGCCGCCCCCGGAGTTGAGAATCTGCCTGCGAAAACCGAAACACCTGCACCTGCTGACCGATGGTGCGATGTCCCATCTGTGCCTTTATCTGCCCCCCTGAAACGGTTTACCCCGTCCTACCGATGGCGATCGCCCCTGGGCTGGGTGGGTGGAGCGCTGCTGGTGGTGGGTAGCCTGGCCGATCCGGCAGCAGCGGCAAAAAAGCTCTCGATCAAGCTCGGCCCGGTGCAGTCTTCGGTGCAATTGTCTGATTTGCAGCACTACGCCAAAACCGGGGATGTGCAGGGTTCGCTGCGGGGCTATCGGCTGCTGCTTAGTCCATCTCTGCAAAGCACGCTGCAAAGCAGTATTCCACTTGATCCCAACGCTGGGCATCGCCTGGTTAAGGATCTTCTGAGTTCCTCAGCGGGCGATCGCCTGCTCACAGCACTGGAGCGCGTCATCCCCAATGGCGATCGCAAAATGCTGCAACTGGCGCTGACTCGTGCCGCCACCCACGCCAACGGGCTAAGCCTGCTGGGATTCTTGCAGGAATTTCCCGCTCCAGAGGTCGTGCTAGACCTGACGGCCGTTGCCTCGCTCACTTCGCAAATGAATCTGGCCTACTGGCAGAGTCAGGCGCTGACCTCGATTTTGGAGCGCGAACTGACCGTGCCCGAAGCGGCTCCCTTCCATGCGGAGCTAGACCCAACCCGTCCCGGCACTCATTGGGTACGCCAGCAGTCCCTCGTCTTCCGCGACTACGAACGGGCCCGCACGATTCCGGTCGATTTGTACTGGAGCTATCGCACGACTGGCCCACTCATCGTCATTTCCCACGGCTTTGGAGCCGACCGCCGTTTTTTGGGCTATCTAGCGAGACACTTGGCTTCCTATGGCTTTGCGGTGGCTGCACTGGAACACCCTGGCAGCAACGTCGCCTGGATTACGGAAATTACGCAGGGCAGGACGCGGGGGCGACATGGCACCGATCTCCTGCCCAGCGATGAATTTATCGATCGCCCTCATGACATTAGCTTTTTGCTGAGCGAACTCGATCGGTTGAATCGTCACTCTACCTTGCTCAAGGGTCGGCTAGATACCCAGCAGGTCGTGGTCATTGGCCACTCGCTGGGCGGCTACACGGCACTGGCGCTGGCCGGAGCCAGACTCGACTTGCCCAATCTGCGCCAGTTTTGCAATAGCCCGGAGCGGGTCGCCCTGTCCATTGCCGACTGGTTGCAGTGTACGGCGGCAGATCTGCCCGACGAACTGCCCGATCTGCGCGATCGCCGGGTGGCACGAGTGATGCTGCTCAATCCGGTGATTGGTCGCCTGTTTGACGAAGAGAGTCTGGCGAAGATCCGCATTCCGACGCTGATTGTATCGGGCACTTCAGACGCAGTGATGCCCGCCGTCAGCCAGCAGTTGTTGCCCTTTACCCAGCTTCCGGCTGATTCCAAGCTCTTGCTCACGGTCATTGGCGGCGGCCACCTCAGCGTCGGTGATCCCGAAAACCTGAACCAGGCGCTCACCCACAGCCTATTTATGCGAGAACAGGGCGATCGCGAAACGGAGGCACTCCGACAATTGCTCAAGGGCATCTCGCTGTCCTTTGTCAAACAGCTTACGCCCGATGCTCGTCACTACAAGCCATTTTTGTCGGCAGAGTATGTCCAGTCGTTTTCCACTGCTACCCTCCAACTCCGGCTCAATGCCCAGCTTTCAGAAAAGCTGTCGAACTGGCTCCAGATGGCAGCGCTGCCCCTAGAACAGATGACCTCCAGCGCCCAGCCCCAGCCGCGTCAATACGTCAGAACTCAGGTGGCAGGAACGGGGATCACCGTGCTGCTAGCGGGGTTGCCGCTGGTGGTGTTTGTTCTGCCGGGATATTTATCCTCATCGGTGAATCGGGTGCTGCGGCGCAAAGGTCAACCGGGACGCGCCAACTTGTCAGGACATTCTCAGCCAGGGCATTCTCAGCCAGGGCATTCTCAGCCAGGGCATTCTCAGAGGCTACATTCCGAGCAGGCAGACGGGGAACTAACGGATCGAACTGCCCATGTGGGAATCGCAGACTCAGCAGACTCATCAGCAGACTCAGAAGAAGCCGATAGACCCTGAATCTAGCGGATCAATTTGGCGCATAGCCTTTTGAGTTTATGATTAAGGCCAGCCTCTTAAGACTGTTCGCATCGACCAGCGCAGAATTTAGAGTTTAAGGGACGTGCTGTTGCCGGAGGCGATCGCCCTTCTGCTCTGCACCGATCCTACAGTTGGAACGTCAGCAAGATTGCTTTTGTTCAGGGTAATACACGAATTCACGAACGGCAACGCGAACGCCTTTTGCCTTTTACTTTGTCCTAACTATGCGCCCCTACGCCCTGACGAATTGCGTACTGCATACTGGTGAGCAAGATTTGGTCGATCACGCGCTGCTGATTGAGGGCGATCGCATTCTCGACATTCTCCCATCCTGGGATTTACCCGACTCTTTCAGCGTTATTGACTTGCAGGGCGACCACATTTCACCCGGCTTTGTCGATTTGCAACTAAATGGCTGTGGGGGAGTCATGTTCAACGACGAGATCACGGCTAAGACGCTGGAGATCATGCACACGACCAACCTCAAAAGCGGCACCACCAGCTATTTGCCAACGCTGATTACCACGTCGGATACCGATATGCTGCGGGCGATGGAACTGGTGCGCGACTATCGAAAATTTCGCCCCCATAACGTGCTAGGGCTGCATTTGGAAGGGCCCTATCTAAACCCAAAGCGCAAGGGCATCCACAACGAGCGCTACATCCGTCGGCCCGAACCAGCGATGATCCAGCAGATCGCGGCGGCGGGTCGCAGTTCTGTGTTGCTGCTGACGCTGGCTCCCGAAATTGTGGAGATGAACGATATCCTGACGCTGGCAGATGCAGGTATTCTGGTGTCCGCCGGCCATAGCGATGCCACCTACGAGCAGGCGATCGCCGGATTTGACGCAGGCGTGGGCATGGTGACGCATTTATTTAACGCCATGTCGCCTTGGCTGGGGCGCAGTCCAGGTCTGGTGGGCGCTGCCTTTGACCGAGATGACGTGTATGCCGGGATTATTGCCGACGGGCATCACACCCACCTGCGCTCGATCGCCCTTGCCCACCGCATGAAAGGTGAAAAGCTGCTAATCGTCACCGATGCCACGCCGCCCGTTGGCACTCAGATGGACTCCTTCAGGATTGGCGGGCAGGTGGTGTTCTACCGCGAGGGCAAGTGCGTGTCGGCCGAGGGAACCTTGGGCGGCTCTGCACTGACGATGATCGAAGCCATCCGCAACTGCGTCTCGATTGGGCTGCCTCTGGCCGAGGCCCTGCGGATGGCGAGTGCGTATCCCGCAGCGGCGATCGCCGTGAACGATCGTCTGGGTTATCTCGCTCCTGGCTACGTCGCAAACCTGGCGATATTCAACGACGCGCTAGAGATTACCGGCGTGTGCGATCGCGGCGAATATTTGGCGGTGATGAGCTAGCAATTAGGCTCCTAGCTCCTAACCCACCACCCACACCCTTGCATCGTCGCGACTAGCGTCGTTCCAGCGTTTCCGTCAGGCGCTCCACTGCGTCTGCCAAACGAGTGTTCACCTCAGCCAAATCCGGCGCTTCGGGATCAGCTTCCCTGCGCTTAAACGAAGCAAACCACTTGATCACCAGGTACAGCGAAAAGGAAATAATCAGAAAATTAATAATGGCGGCCAAAAAATTGCCCACAGGAATAGCACCAATTGTGATACCCGCAATCCCTGCTGCCGGGTCGGCACCAAAAATCAGGCCAATAATGGGCATGATGATGTCGTCCACCAGCGATTGCACAATCGAGCCAAAGGCCGCGCCGATGATCACACCCACCGCCAAGTCAACCACATTGCCCCTCAGGGCAAATTCTCGAAAATCGCGGAGAAACCCGCCTACCGCACTATTTCGTCGAGCCATGATTTCTGTTCACTCCTAAACAATCAATCAACCATTCAGCCTAGAAATTGATCTCGAACCAACGCTTTGACCCGGAGAAATTTCTATCGTTCAAACCACGGCTCTAGGAACCTTTTCTGCCCATAAGTTAGTGTGAGTTTTTTCAGATTGCAAGGTTAGCGAGCCGCTTTCTGAAATAGCAGTGCTTGCTTATTGCTTGTTCATGGCTTTCTAACGCCGCTGCTTGCCCCGCTGCAAGGCTTTGGGCTTGGGAGAGGCGCTCCAGCCCTGCGTGGCGGCGTTGTAGATTTTTTCGTTCGCTTCTGCCGATTTGAACAAGTCCACCACGGGATTGGGATAATCCACACCCAGTCGTAGCCCAAAGCGCTGCTGCTCGACGGGCAACAGTTTCCAGGGTTCATGCACCTTAGCAGCAGGCACGTTCGCCAGTTCTGGCAGCCAGTGCTTTACATAGTCGCCCTGCGGATCGTAGTCTTTGGACTGCTTGAGGATGTTGAAAAACCGGAAGCCGCGAGCGTCGTTGCCCACGCCCGCCGTGTAGTTCCAGTTGCCGTAGTTGCTGCATACGTCGTAGTCGATCAGCAGCGACTCGAACCACTCTGCGCCCATGCGCCAGTCGATGCCCAGATTTTTGGTGAGAAAGCTGGCAACGTTTTGTCGTCCGCGATTGGACATAAACCCGGTGGCGGCCAGCTCGCGCATGTTGGCATCCACCAGCGGAAAGCCCGTCTGCCCTTCGCGCCACCGATCAAACCGATCCCAGTCTTGCTGCCAGGGAATCGGAATACCCTGGAGACCAGAGGAATAGAACACCTTTCGACCGTGCTTAGCACAGATAAAGCGAAAATAGTCGCGCCAGAGCAGTTCAAAAATCAGCCAATATGTCGAGTCGTTCTTGACACGTTCTGACTCGTAACGCCCCACTTCGGCGTGGATCAGGCGCGGCGACAGGCAGCCTAGCGCCAGCCACGGCGAAAACTTGGAGGAATAGTCTGCGCCCAACATGCCGTTGCGCGTGTCTTTGTAAACCCGCAGGCGATCGCCCCTCCATAGATACGCCTGCACCCGCGCCAGTCCCGCCGTTTCGCCGCCCTCAAATCGCAGCACTCCTCGCGCATCGGGCGCAGGCGGCATCAGCCCCAGGTCTGCCAGAGTGGGAATTTCGCCTGGTTTTAGTGAATCGTCTGGCCAGTCGTCCGGCAAATCCTCTGGCAGGGGCGGCAGCGACCTGGGCGCGGGCAGGGGCGGGTTCACCGACGAGTCACGCTCGACCTGCTTGCGGAAGGCCGTAAACAACTCTGGAAGCTGCGACAACTCAAACGGCAAATCATCGGGATGGTAAAGGGTGTGTCCCCAAAAGGACTGCACCCGGATGCCCAGCGGCTTGAGCGCAGCGTGCAACGCAGTTTCGACCGCCTGCTCCTCAGCAGTGACTTCACGGTGATAAAAGACCGTAGAAATCGCCAGTTCTTTCGCCAAGGGGGGAATGATTGCTTCAGGTGGCCCCTGACGGATGAGCAAGTCGCTACCCAGGCTACGGAGCGATCGCCGCAAATCGGCTACACTCTCTATCAAAAACTGGGATCGAAACGCACCCGTTTTGGGAAAGCCAAAAGCAGTCTTATCAAACTGGCGCGGGTCGAAACAGTAGACCGGGACGATCTCTGCACCGCTGGCGATCGCCCGATGCAGCGGTTCATGGTCGTGGAGCCGGAGGTCGTTGCGGAACCACAGGAGAATGCGTTGGGTCACAGTTATCAGGAAACCGTAATTAGAACATTGTCGTTGCCACTCTCTTCTTAACATAGCGTTACACAAACCAATCGGGCCTCTCCACTACCCCCATCTGCCGCCCTCAAACATCGCAGCTCATCCTGGCAGCAGAGCCAAGACCTGTTTGTAATGCTGATTTCAGTCGGCCCACTTAAGTGAGGACTGTACACGTTAAAGATTGTGGACTAATGCAGTACAGGTTGTTAAGAATTTTTGGGGAGTGTAACTTGCTTGCTACCCTGAAGAAAAAGGGTGCATTGTCAATCAAGCAACTGAAATCGGTTTAAGGTAATCAGTTTAAGAACATTGACTTAGTCCCTTCGTCTGCTCAGTCAGACCCCTGTTAAAGGCTGCATGAAACTCGATCCTGGTGCCGCCCATCCCTCTAGCAGCCATGCAGACAAAGCAGGGAGCGATTCCCGTGGGGATCGCTTCGCGAATCGCCGTCATCAAGCCGTGGTGAATAGCCAAACCGAGCTCGTTTGCCGCTTTTTGCCCAATGGCGTGCTGACGTTTGTGAATTCGGCCTATTGCGATCGCTTTGGCAAATCCGCAGCCGAATTGCTGGGGCAGCCCCTCGTCAATCTGGTTCATCCCAACGAGCAGGGCCGCGTTGCCCAGCAACTGACCGAAATTCAAACCCTGAGCCCAGATAGCCCGGTTCAAACCCACGAACATTGGGTCTGGAGCGCAACGGGCGAAATGACCTGGTATGAGTGGATTGTCCAGGGCTTTTTTAGCTTATCTGGCGAACTGATCGAACTGCAAGCGGTCGGGCGCGACGTGACTCGCCGCAAACAGATGGAGCTAGAGCTAGAGCGCTATCACCAGGAACAGCGCACTCTCAACCGCATTCTGACGCTCAGCCTAAACGCCCAATCTACGCCGGATGTGTTTCGCTGCATTGCCGAAGAGGTGCGCCAGGCGACGGGCTTTCCGATCGTGGCCATTGAGCGATATGACACGACCCGTCAGACGATGGTGTTTGAGGGGCTGTGTGGCGTGGATTGTTCGGCAGATCCAGCCGTAGGGGAATGGGGCGGGGAATGGATTAATGAACAGACTCGCGAATGCAGGGGAGCCTGTACTCATGCACCGAGGCTGGAATTTCCAGTCACAGAAACGGTGTCAGGCGTGGTCTTGCAAACAGGACAGGTGCTAATCCAGCATTATGAATCTGAAGCGACGGTTCCGGGCGATCGCACGTCACTGCTGCGGGCGCTGGGGATCGCGACGTTCGTGTGCCTGCCGCTAACCGCAGACGGACGCACCCTCGGCACCCTCAGTCTGGGACATCTCCAGCGGCAGGCGGTGTCGCCATCGCTGCTGGAATGGCTGCAAAGTCTATCGGGGGCGATCGCCGCCCTGCTCAAGCGCCAGGAGACCGAGCGATCGCTGCAAGACTCGGAACAGCGCTATCGGCTGCTGTTTGAAAGCAACCCCCTACCCATGTGGGTGTTTGACCTAGACACGCTGGCGTTTCTCATGGTGAATGAAGCAGCGGTGCAGAAATATGGCTATAGCCGCGAGGAATTTCTCAGCATGACCCTGGCAGAGATTCGCCCACCCGAGGAGATTCCTCGGCTGCTGGCGATGATATCTGCTGTGAATCAGGGCATGAAAGATTCGGGCATCTGGCTGCACACCAAAAAAGATGGCAGCCGGATTCAGGTGGAAATTACCTCGTACCTGCTCACCTATCAGGGGCGGCGGGCAGAACTGGTAATCGCCAAAGACGTGACTGAACAATTACAAATCGAAGCGGCCCTGCGCGAAAGCCAGCGCAAATATGAAACCCTGTTTCAAACGCTGCCTGTAGGCATTGCCATGACCGATGCGTGTGGTCGTATCGTAGAAGTCAATCCGGTGCTGGAGGAAATGCTGAGCATTCCGGCTGCTGAGCAAACGCGCTATACGTGCGATCGCCCTGCCCAGCCCGTGCTGCGACCAGACAGCACCCCCATGCTGCCAGAGGAATTCGCCAGCGTCCGCGCCCTGACAGAGCAACAGCCCGTTCACAATGTTGAAAAGGGCATTGTTCGCACCGACGGCTCTGTGCAGTGGGTGAATGTCTGCGCTGCGCCAATTCCGCTGGAAAACTATGGCGTGGCGATCGCCTACATCGACATTACCCAGCGGAAACAGGCCGAACTCGCCCTGCAAGACAGCGAAACACGCTGGCAAACCGTCGTCCAATCCACCAATGACGGCGTATTTGACGCAGACCTGATCACGGGCAAGACCTTCCACTCCGAGCGCTGGAAAACCATGCTAGGCCACCAGCCCGACGAACCCTCAGAAGCCTACGAAGCGTGGGAGCAGCGCATCCATCCTGATGACCAGGCGCGGGTCATGTCGGTTTACGAAGCCTACTGCCAGGGAGCGCTGCCCCAGTTTCGGGTCGAGTATCGGCTGCGCTGCAAAGATGGCAGCTACCGCTGGGTGCTAGACCGAGCGCAGATCCTCCGCGACGAACACGGTACGCCCGTGCGGATGATTGGCACCATGACCGATATCCATCATCTCAAGGATGCGGAGGAAGCGCAAACGCTACAGGCAGAGCGGGAACGGCTGCTGTCTCGCGTGACGCGGCATATCCACCAGTCGCTCGATTTAAGCGAAATTTTGAATTTTGCCGTAACAGATGTGCGACAACTGTTTCAGTGCGATCGCGCTTTGATCTACCGCTTTCATCAACTTCCCACGCGACCTGCCCAGGCGATTGTGGAATCGAGCTTGCCTGGGTGGGGCGTGGTGCTAGACGATCCCCAGATTCATCTCCAGACCGAGGAAGTGCTATTGCGGCAGTATGGCGATTCCCATAGGGATCGCCTCGCGAATCGCCCCACCACCGAAGTTCAATCCACCCGCATTGACAACATCCACACGGCGGACATCTCACCAGAGTTTCGAGCGCTGCTGGCTCGCGTGGGTGTGCAGTCAAGTTTGACCGTCACTATCAACTGCGACGGCAACCTGTGGGGGTTGATGTGTGTTCACCAATGCCAATCCCTGCGAGAGTGGCAGACCTGGGAGATAGATTTGCTGGTGCAACTGGCCAACCAGTTGGCGATCGCCGTGCAGCAGTCAGAACTTTATAGCCAAGTGCAGCGGGTCAACGCCGAGCTAGAAACCAAAGTATCCGAGCGCACGGGCGAACTGCGCCAATCCCTTGAGTTTGAAGCCTTGCTCAAGCGGATTACTGACCAAGTGCGCGACAGCCTCGACGAGCGCAAAATCTTGCAAACGGCGGTGCAAGAGCTGGGGCAGGCGCTTGGGGTCTTCTGCTGCGACACCGCGCTCTACGATGCCGACAACCGTGTTTCCACCATCTACTGTGACTATACCCACGAGGTCAAGTCTGAAGAGGGCACGCAGATCGTCATGGCAGACTATCCCGACCTCTACCGCCAGCTTTTGCAGGGAATGCATCAGCAGTTTTGCTATGCCAACGAGGTGACGCGCGATCGCCTGCTGACTCGCCCAATGGCAAAACACTGTACGATTTTTTCCTGCCCCATCCGAGACGATCAGGGAGTCCTGGGAGACATGGTGCTGCTGCGGCCCGCCGATGAGTTCTTCAACGAGCCAGAGGTGCGGCTGGTGCAGCAGGTGGCCAACCAATGCGCGATCGCCCTCCGCCAGTCTCGCCTCTACCAAGCTGCCCAAGCTCAAGTCACCGGCCTGGCCCGCCTGAATCAGCTCAAAGACGACTTCCTTTGCACCATTTCCCACGAGTTGCGAACCCCCGTCGCCAATGTCAAAATGGCAGCTCAAATGGTCGAAACCACGCTCCGGGCAGAGGGACTGCTCAACAATCCGACTCAGCCGCTCGGTCGCTATGTGCAGATTTTGCAAGACGAATGTCAGCGCGAAATCAACCTGATCAACGACCTGCTCGACCTCTCCCGACTCGATGCCGAAGTCGATCTGCTGCACCCTGTTCCAATTCACCTAGCATCCTGGATTTCTCACATTGCCGAACCCTTCCTAGACCACATCCATCGCCACCAGCAGCACTTCAGCCTTGACCTGCCGCCCGACCTACCGCCCCTCACCACCGACCTCAGCCACTTTGAGCGCATCCTCACCGAATTGCTCAACAATGCTTGCAAATATACCCCCATCGGCGAACGCATCGAGGTGCGAGCCAGCCTCAGCAGCGACCGCATGGAGCGCGACGAGGTGGAACAAGATGGAGCCGAATCTGAAAGCCCGCTCTCCAGCCCCCCTCCACTCCCTCACTTCCTCATCACCATCACCAACACGGGGGTCGAAATCCCTCCAGAGGAGTGCGATCGCGTGTTTGATCGGTTCTATCGCATCCCCAGCAGCGACCCCTGGAAACACAGCGGCACTGGACTGGGCCTGGCGCTGGTCAAAAAACTAACGAAACTGCTGGGCGGCCGCGTTGGCATTCGCAGCAGCGCAGGACAAACCACCCTCTGGCTCCGCCTTCCGCTCGTTCTGCGGCAGTGATTGCTGGAAACGTCGCCCCACTCAGCAGAAGGGGAAAAACTCGATAAACCGCTGAAGCGGTCTTTTCCAGATATTTCGAGAGATCTGTGATGTCGATCAGCTATCAAATCGTGACCGAAAAGCACGGCGGCAAGCTGGAATGCGTTTCGACTCCGGGTGAGGGAACCGAGTTTGCCATTCAAATCCCACTGAAACAGCAGGCAGTGGCGCTGTCTGATGCCTCAGCCTGACCGCCTCGCCTCGCCCCAGCCCAGCGGACAGGTCGCCAAATCCAGAACCAGCGCAGCAAGCTGGGGAGTCGCGCCAAACGGCGGATAGAGCTGGAACTGGCAGGTGGGAAACTGGGCGGACAGGTCGCGCACGTCCTGGGCGATCGCCTCGGTAATCCCGCCAGGAAACAGAAAAAACGGCAGAATGTCCAGCTGCTGAGCGCCCTGACTAGCCAGCTTTGCGACCTGATCGGCAAGACCCGGCGGCACGGCCCAATAGGCCGCGATCGCCCCGATTTGCTGGGCTAGTGCTTCCACGGGCGCATTGCCTCCGGGACGACGACTGCCATGAGCCAGCAAAATTCGCGCCGCAGGTTCAGAATTGGGTGCAGGCAATAAGTCTGCCAGCCTGGGGTGACTGCCCAGATGGGGCGCAATCTCGATGGACAGGCGCGGGCTAGCCTGCTGGCGGGCGATCGCCACCTCAGCAGGGATGTCTTCCATCACATGCACCCCCGGCAGCAAAAATAGCGGGATAATCACGAGGCGATCGCCCCCCAGGGTCAGCGCTTGCGTCGCCACTTGCAGGATTTGCTGGTGCAACGGCTCTGAACCCAACTCCAGCACAGCCGTCTCCACCAGCGGCGGCAGCCCACCCGCCCCCCGCCGCCGCAACTCTGCCGCAACCTGATGCGCCAAAACCCCAGCCTCGGCATGAGGTCTGGGGTCGCGGCTGCCGTGAGTCACCAAAAGGTAGGCGGGAAGATGGGCGGGCAATTCAGAATTTGGCTAGGGTTGAGTCAAAGAGGAATCTGCCCCTTATTATCCTCAATTCTGACTGGCTAGGGTGAAAGCGGGCGTGAGGCTGTCGTGGGCCAGGAAGTGCGACAGGTGGAAGGCGCGATCTTCTGACTCCAGCAGGATCTTTTCATAGAGGTGGCGAGTCGCGCGATCGCCCAGGCTCTCTGCCTGTCCAGCCTGCCGCCGGATCACCTTGATGATTTCCTGCTCTGCGCTCAGGTCATGCTCCACCATCGCCCGACAGGAAAACACGCCGTCCGGTTCTGGCGTAAAGCAGCATAGCTCTGCCAGCTTGCTGAAGCTGGCAACCGGCACGCCGCCCAGCCCGTTCAGCCGCTCCCCAATTTCGTGGACATGGCCCTGCACTTCGTCATAGCTTTCCGAGAAAAACTCGTGCAGTTGATAAAACTCAGCGCCTTCCACCACAAAGTGATGCTTTTGGTATTGCAAATACAGCGCTTGAAAGCTTGCCAGGACAATGTTAAAGCCTTCACAAACCGCTGTGGTGACGTTCATCTCCAACCCGATGGGGTTGTCTTTCATCTGCTCAAAGGTTTGAATCGGACTTGCCGTAATAGCCATAGGTGCGCTCCTCAGCGATCGTCAGGTTTAGCAATGATTTTCTATCAATACTAAACACAGTATACAAGCTCAAAAATATCGTCAACCCTCCCATGATTTCTTGATAAGAAAGATTCTCAAAACACAGAAGATCATGACAATTCATGACAAATTCAATAGCAATTTATACAGAGCCAGGCAGAAATTACAGCGTTTTGTGTTGATTCCAACTTGCAATGAAAACTAAAGCCGAGATTGAAGGCAGTATCTTAATCAATTGCCTCATTGAAAAATTTTCTTCAAAAGACACTCCTGCTCCAGGATTCAAGCTCTCTCTACCTGAGCTTCAGTTTCCGGAGAGGATTGAGATTGAATCGTCCAGGCAGACCCCAGACTAATTAAGTCCTCAACATCTCGCAGCATATTTAAACACATTGCATCCAGCGGTAAATCGTTTGCATCGGTGCCAAAGGGGTTTTCAATTTCAATGCCGATCTCTTCGATGCCCAGCAGCGTAAAGGTAATGAGGGCAACGATTGGCCCGGTCGCCCAATGTAAATCTGCGACTAATTGGAAAGGCAACGTCAGGCAATAAAGCAACAGCAATTGTTTCAAATGAATCACATAAGCTAGGGGGATGGGCGTTCTTAAAATTCGTTCGCATCCGCCCAACACATCGACCATCGTGCTAATCATTTTTTGCATCGTGTCGAGTTGATAAGCTGTGAGCCGATTTCGGCAGCGCTGCTTTTGTAAATAGCTGCTAATCCAAAAGGCTATTTCTAAGGGCGGCGTGTTGGTATTTTGCAGCTTAAAGTAGTAATCTTTGGGGAGCAAATCAAGGAGCATCAAGTCTTCAAAAGACTGTCTACGGAGGTGCAGCTTGGTGGCCACCGCAAACGCGACCAACAATCGCAAGATAGAAATCTTTTGGGCGCGATCTTGAGAATTCTTTTCAGCCACATTTACCCAGATTTGCCGCGCTAGGTTGCGGGTGGTGTTGGTCAGGGTGCCCCATAGCTTTCGCCCTTCCCAGAAGCGCTCGTAGGCGGTGTTGGTGCGGAAGACCAGCAGCAGACCCAGGACGATGTTGGGAATTAGCCCAGACAGCGCCGGAATCGAGACAGCCCAACCCCTGGCATACAGCACGACGATGAGTTCCCCAAACAGCCCGCACAGCAGCGCCCTGGGCAGCACGTACGGCACGACCGAGCCGCGCAGTTGCAGGGCAGAGCGAAACCAGCTTCGTTTTTGGGGCGCAAGGGGGAGGTGCCAGCGGTTTTGGGGCATGGGGATTGGCAAGTTTGGGTAAAGCTAGGGTGGAGAGAGGCGGGGACTGAGAACACTGCATCATTACCTATCCCCAATTTAGTCATCCCCGATTTAGCCTAACCTCTAACTCCTATCTCTGGGTTTGGGCGATCGCCAAAAATCGCTGCACAGTGGGCGAGGGGTCTGCTTGGCGCGTGAGTAGGGCGATCGCCGCCTTGGGGGTGGGTTCCTGAAGTTCGCGGTACACAACCCCGGTGCGCTGGAGGTTTTGCAGCGACAAGGGCACGATAGCCACGCCGATTTCTGCGGCCACCAAGCTGATAATGGTCTGCATTTGGATTGCTTCCTGCACGATGGCGGGGCTAAAGCCGCTCTGCTGGCACAGGCTAATAATCTGGTCGTAGAGTCCGGGAGCCAGCGGCCGGGGAAACAGGATAAAGGGCTTGCCTGCCAGGTCTTTGAGCGATACTTTCGGCTGCTAGGCCAGGGGATGCTGCTGGGGCAGGGCGACGACGAGCGACTCCTCAAACAGCGGCATCAGGCAAAAGTCTGGCTCATCTATGGGCGGGCGGACGAGGCCCACGTCCATGCGGCGATCGCGCAACCATTGCACCTGCTGGTCAGTCGTCAGTTCGTGCAATTCCAGGCTCACCTCCGGCGCAGCGGCGCGAAAGCCCTGGAGCAGCGTCGGCAGCACGCTGTAGGCTGCGGAACTGACGAAGCCGATCACCAATTGTCCCCGCTCGCCCCGGCTCACCTGTTGCCCCAGTTGCACGGCCTGGTCTAACTGCTGCATGATTCGCCGACATTCCGCCAAAAACACTGCGCCGGCCTCGGTCAGTTGCACGCTGCGCTTGGTGCGGTGAAACAGTTGGAAGCCCAGTTCC
This sequence comes from Thermoleptolyngbya sp. C42_A2020_037, assembly GCF_015272455.1. NCBI lineage: Bacteria > Bacillati > Cyanobacteriota > Cyanophyceae > Oculatellales > Oculatellaceae > Thermoleptolyngbya > Thermoleptolyngbya sp. C42_A2020_037. The sequence continues at coordinate 83,939 of NZ_JACYLP010000014.1, read as the reverse complement.
TCCTCTAGCTGGCGAATCTGCTGGCTGAGGGGTGGCTGGGCTATGTGCAGCCGTGCGGCGGCCCGGCCAAAGTGCAGTTCTTCGGCAACGGTGATGAAGTAGCGCAGGTGACGCAGTTCGATCATGCGGGCGATCGCCAGCTATTTTTCCTCAAAGATCCGAGAAGGTGGATTGTGCAAGACACGCGCAACTCAACCGTTTCCAGCCCCCTCCCAATCAAGCACTAGCCTTCGTGATGAAAGTGCCAGTTGATCGGCGGCGTGTGGGATGCGGGATGAAACGGGTGCGACAGGTTCACCTCGGTTTCCTGATCAAGCGTGGCGATCACCTGGTTATAGCGGTCTTCTGCGTCTTGGGGCGAGTCGCCAATGCTGGTCAGCCCCAGCTTGCCGTATTCCGACAGGCAGCCCATGATGTGAAATACGCTGCCCGTTTCGGTGATGGGCGTGAAGTGGAGGCGATGCTGCACAATGATGTCCATCAGGTCGCTGGGCAGCAGGCCGAGATAGCGATCGCTCTGTAAGTTGTCGGTGGCGATGTAATATTTGGGCTGACCGTGCTGATTGAGAAACAGCCCAGTTTTGGAATCATAGCTGCCGCTGGTGAGCAGTTTCAGCGTCATGAAGGGATGGGTTGTGCCGCCTTTGCGGACGTTGATTTCGATTGCCTGCAAATCCCAATCCTCCGTCGCGTCTGGCCGGACTGCCATGAAATCGACGCTAAACCGTTCCAAAACGCCCTTTTCTGCCAGCACCTTGCCCACGGCATAGCCATAGTCTTGCAAGCGCATCCGGTAAGACTCGTCTGCTGGGAAGCGACAGCCCAAAAAGATTTGCCCGTCGGGCCCGCCCAAAATCTGGTCGTGGGTAGACAGCACCTCGACCTCACCCAGCGGCGTAATCCGGCACTGGACGCTGGGCGATCGCTTTTCTTCCCCTTCGATGAACGCTTCGACAATCGCCCCTAGTTCAGGAATTTTGCTGCTGAAGTTGTCCCAGGTTTCGGTGTCGCTCTGGAAGCTGAGGTGGTGAAACGCCTGGGCGATCGCTTCCCGTCGGGCTTCGGTGGAGGCCTGCCCCGGCGCAACGGCGGAGAGCGGCCGCAGATCCAGCAGCGCATTCCCCTGGCCCGAAAAGCCCTCATTTAGCTTGACGACCATCCGTTTTAGGTCGGGGCGACGCTCCCACAGGTCTACCGTTGCCAGCACCAGTTCTTCTGCCGTCCAGGTCTGCAAACTGCCGTCGGGATGGGGCACGTTGGCTTCGGCAAAGGCCTGGCGGCTGCCGCTCTTGGTGCCCCAATAGAGCAGGTCGGGGTCAAGCCCATAGAGCGGAATATCCAGCTGAAGCGACAGTTCCCGCTCTAGGGCAGTGGCGTTGAAGCAGGACATATAGGCTTTGTCGGGGCGCAGCAGGCTGCGGATTTGCTGGACGAGGCGCGGCCGCTCTAGGATTTTTTGCGTCAGGGGCTTGGGGTGAGAATCGTAGGTGGACAGCAGGATGAGGCGATCGCGGGCGTGGGAGTAGGGGATTTCGGGCAGCAGGTGCAGATAGTAGTCGATGATGCTAGGGTGAATTGGCTGCGACGTGACGTAGATTAGCCGCGTGCCCGGATTCCGCAGGCGAATCAGCGAAAACAGCAGCCGCTCTTCGTAATGGTGAACCCCTTTGACCTTTTGCAACTCGCGCTGATCCAGCGTCAGGGAGGGAACGATCAGAATGTCATGTTCTCCCCGGTCAAACTGATCGATGGTTTGCCAGCGATCGCGCAGTTGTCGTTGCAACATGTGAAAGCGATCGCTACCCTGCACCATCGGAGCCACCGTCAATGTCTGCATAAATCCCCCAGTTTTGGGCATCTTTCAAAGGTTTATTTTGATAAAGCTCGAACCAGTTCAAACGAAGTTTGTTAAGAAAACAAAACACTGAAGCAGCCATCTTTCTAGACGGCGACCCCTGTTCTATCCTGTTGATCCGCGCTTAGCGCTTCAAATTACGTAAAATCAACCGGGCAACCCTAAATCTAGGCAAACCCAGCCTACCGAACCCTGACACCCAGCGAAAGCGTTTGCGACTGCCTCTTGAGGAGGATGTTTGATGATTCTATCGAGTAGCCGCGCCAAATTACATCCTCGCCTAGAGTGAAATCGGCCGCAGGAGGGGAGAGGGAAGAGGGAAGAGGGAAGAGGGAAGAGGGAAGAGGGAAGAAGGAAGAACGAAGAAGGGATTACCACTCTGCTAGGGCGATCGCCACTTCTTGCCGGGTTTGTTCTGAAACTTGATGGTTGTTGGACAGTGCTTCGAGTTGCTGCCGTCCTTGGTTAGGGTGAAGCTGTTTGAGGGCGGCGATCGCATGGAGTTTCACGCCCAGATCCGGATCGGTTGCTAGGTGAACGAGGGCATCCAGCGCGTCGAGGTCGCCCAATTTTCCAAGCTGGAGGGCGATCGCCTGTTTCACGGCAGCAGTTTGCACCGCAGGTAGACTACCGTGCAACAGTTCCACCAGATGGCGGGCCGCCTGCCAGCGCAGTTCCGGGGCTTCGACCCGACCCATTGCCTGAATCGTAGCGTGTAGCAGCCGGGCGGATGCAGGTTCCTCGCTCCACTGGAGCGCCAGCCGATGCAGATAGTGCAGGGCGGCGGGGGTGCCCATCCAGCCTAGCGCCTGCACCAGCGCCATTTGCTGCGGATGGGTTGTATGGGGCAAGTGGGCGACGCGATAGAGCGCAGCCGCAGCCGGATTGGTGCCCAGGCGACCCAAGGCGATCGCCGCCTGCTGGGCTACGCCAGCGCTCGCATCTAGCAATAGCGGATGAATCAAACTCACTAGGTCATAATCTAGCAGCAGGTCGGTGCGAAAGCCCAGTTCCGTCACCGCCACCTGACGCACCGCCGCCGAGGAATCGCCCAGGGCCGTGATTAGCAAATCGGGAACGTGGCGATCGCGGGCATTGCCAACCGCCGATAGTGCAGCCGCTCGCACCTGCGGGTCAGGATCACGCAACAATTGCATCAGCGGTTGAACCACGCCAGGGTTCTGAATCTGCGCCAGGGTTTTCACCGCGAGCAGGCGCGTGTGGGGAACTTGGAGCAATTGGACGAGGGGGGCGATCGCCGCTTTTCCAAAGCCTGCCAGCGCCGCCACCGCAATCTGTTGCAAATCTTCGGTGGGAGCGGTTTGCAGCAGGTGAACCAGCGCCGACAGTACCGCAGGCTGACGAAACTCGCCCAAGATCCGAGCCACAAACCAGCGCGTATCTGGGTCTTCGTCTTCGTCTTGCAGCAGGGCCAGCAGCGGGTCAAGCAGCAGTTGCTTGACAGACTCTGACGTTTCAGCAGCCAGGGCTTCTAGCCGAGGAAATAGCTTGGCCACGTCCCAGCGATCTTGAAAATCGCCCTCATACAGCACGGCGATCGCCCACTGACTCAGCGTTTCTAGTTCCGTCAGAGCGGGACGGATGCCGTGGGTCTGCAACTGTTCTTCCAGATGCCCTAAGCCTTGCTGTACCCGCTGCACTACCTGTTCCCAATCAGCAGGAATCGCCCCATCCTCCGCCTGCTGAAGAAACAGGAAGCTTTTCTGTTGGGCAGATAAAATACGCGGATTGCTGACCATACTCGTCTGTGCCGCCAGATAGAAAAATGCGGTCAATGTCTTGACTGCTCTTGGATTCTAGCCAGAAGCGCTGGGTTTTGTTGAGCCGGGTTTGGCCCCATTATGCAGGTTGTGCATTATTGCAATTCGCAAATTTCATATGACGAAAATTTTTGTAACAGGAGCTACGAATTTTCAAAATCAATGCTCTTAACGTATCAATCATGCGAGGAGATGCAGGCTTGAATCGTTCGGCATTGGTCAAGCCTTCTGTAGACCCAAGTTTTAGTCAGCGCGGTTTCTTATCCCAAACGTTGAATCAAAAACGCGGGTCTACCCGCAGAATCGCTCGCAGTTTCTTCCATCCAAGGTCTCTTGCCATGACCAGTACCGTTCCAGCAGAAACCAGTCTGAATAAGTTCGAGAAGCTCAAGTCCGAAAAAGATGGTCTGGCGGTCAAGTCTGAACTGGAGGACTTTGCCCGTCTGGGCTGGGAAGCGATGAATGAGACCGACCGCGACCATCGCCTGAAGTGGATGGGCGTGTTTTTTCGACCCGTCACGCCGGGTAAGTTCATGCTGCGGATGCGGATGCCTAATGGCATTCTCACCAGCGGACAGATGCGGGTGCTGGCGGAGGTCGTCGAGCGCTATGGCGAAGATGGCAACGCCGACATTACCACGCGGCAAAACCTCCAGCTTCGCGGCATTCGGCTCGAAGATATTCCTGATATCTTCCGGCGGTTTGAGCAGGCGGGGCTGACCAGCATCCAGTCTGGCATGGATAACGTTCGCAACATAACAGGTTCGCCCGTGGCCGGCATTGATGCCGACGAGTTGATTGATACTCGCGGGCTGGTGCGAAAGGTGCAGGACATGATCACCAACAACGGCGAGGGCAACCCGTCGTTCACTAACCTGCCGCGCAAGTTCAATATTGCGATCGCCGGATGTCGCGACAACTCGGTACACGCCGAGATCAACGACATCGCCTTTGTGCCCGCCTACAAGGACGGACGGTTGGGGTTCAATGTGTTAGTTGGCGGGTTCTTCTCTGCCAAACGCTGCGAAGCCGCCGTGCCGCTCAATGCCTGGGTCGATCCGCGTGATGTGGTGGCGCTGTGCGAAGCCATTCTAATTATCTACCGCGATCACGGGCTGCGGGCTAATCGCCAAAAAGCCCGCCTGATGTGGCTGATTGACGAATGGGGTATGGATAAGTTTCGCGCAGAGGTAGAACAGCAGTTGGGATATCCCCTGCAAACTGCCGCGCCCAAGGACGAAATCCTGTGGGACAAGCGCGACCACATCGGCATCCACGCCCAAAAGCAGCCAGGGCTGAACTATGTGGGGCTGCATGTGCCCGTTGGTCGGCTCTATGCGCCCGATATGTTTGACTTGGCGCGGATTGCCGAAGTCTACGGCAGCGGCGAAATCCGCCTGACCGTCGAGCAAAACGTGATTATTCCCGACGTGCCCGATTCTCGGCTTGCGCCCTTGCTCAAGGAGCCGCTGCTAGAGAAGTTTTCGGTGAGTCCGGGGCTACTCGTGCGATCGCTCGTTTCCTGCACCGGGGCCCAGTTCTGCAATTTCGCCCTGATCGAAACCAAAAATCGAGCCATGGCGCTGATCAAGGAACTGGAATCCGAGCTAGAAATCACGCGCCCGGTTCGTATCCACTGGACCGGCTGCCCCAACTCCTGCGGACAGCCCCAGGTCGCCGACATTGGTCTAATGGGCACCAAAGTCCGCAAAGACGGCAAAGCTGCCGAAGGCGTGGACTTGTACATGGGCGGCAAAGTCGGCAAACACGCCGAACTTGGCACCTGCGTTCAAAAGGGCATCCCCTGCGACGACCTCAAGCCCATCTTGAGGAATCTGCTGATCGAAAACTTCGGCGCACGACCGAAGTAAGTTGCTAAGTGTCAGGTATCGGTGCTTAGCAACTTATCTTTACCTGATTCTTGACCCGCTCCCAACCCTAACCCTAACTCAGCCAGTTTCTCACCGGATCTTGACACCGGACGCAACTGGTAGGGGATTTTACATCCCAAAATTTGCCAACTGATTACCCTAACCACTAACTTGGAGAACTGACCCATGTCTAGACTTTCTCGACGGAAATTTATCTTCACGGCAGGCGTGACGGCTGGGGCAACGATCCTGGCGAATGGATGCAGTGGTGGCTCGTCGCCTTCGGATACCAGCAGCCCGGCCGCCAGCGCTCCGGTCTCGCCCGCACCCGTAGCCGCAGCCGACACACCCGAAGTGACTACGGCCAAACTCGGCTTCATCGCCCTAACCGACTCTGCACCGCTGATCATCGCCAAAGAGAAGGGACTCTTCGCCAAGTATGGAATGCCCGATGTGGAGGTGCTGAAGCAGGCTTCCTGGGCGGTCACCCGCGACAACCTGGAGTTGGGTTCTGCAGGCGGCGGCATCGACGGAGCGCATATTCTCACTCCCATGCCTTACCTGATGTCGGCAGGCGCGATTACTAAGGGCAACCAGAAGGTGCCGATGAACATTCTGGCGCGTCTAAATTTGAATGGTCAGGGGATTTGCCTTGCTAACTCCTATAAGGATCTGAAGATCAGCACTGACAGTGCGCCGCTCAAGGAGGCCTTTGCCAAAGCCAAGTCTGAGAAGGGCGAGATCAAGGCAGCAGTGACGTTCCCTGGCGGCACTCACGACCTGTGGATGCGCTATTGGCTGGCGGCAGGCGGCATCGACCCTGACAAAGACATTTCGACCATTGTAGTGCCGCCGCCTCAGATGGTGGCCAACATCAAGGTCAACAATATGGAAGCCTTCTGCGTGGGTGAACCCTGGCCCGCGCAAACGGTCAACCAAGACCTGGGCTATACCGCCATCACAACGGGCGAGTTTTGGGCAGACCATCCTGAAAAGTCGCTGACGATGCGGGCCGACTGGGTGGAAAAGCACCCCAATGCAGCCAAGGCGATTTTGATGGCGGTGCAGGAGGCGCAGATTTGGTGCGACGACATGGCCAACAAAGAAGAGATGTGCCAGATTATCTCCGGTCGGGAATGGCTGAAGGTGCCTGTGGAGGACATTCTGGAGCGGGCCAAGGGCAATTTTGATATGGGTGTGCGCCAGCTCGAAAACAGCCCGCTGCTGATGAAGTTCTGGAATGATGCAGCATCTTATCCATTCAAGAGCCATGACCTATGGTTCCTAACGGAAGACATCCGCTGGGGCTACTTGCCTGCTGACACCGACACCAAAGCGCTAATTGACGCGGTGAACCGGGAAGACCTATGGCGTGAGGCAGCGAAGGCAATCGGTCAGGAAGGTGCAATTCCTGCTGGCACCTCTCGCGGCGTGGAAACCTTCTTTGACGGCGTGAAGTTCGACCCCGAAAATCCCAGCGCTTACCTGAATGGTCTGAAGATTAAGAAGGTATAGCGAGGAACCGGGGGGCAGGGGCAAGTTGAGTTGCCGAGCCATCAAAGTTTCTTACTTTTTTAACTGACTTGTCCCTGGCTCCCAGTTTGCAATCCTAGTGTCCAGTTCCCAGCCTCTTGTTCCCAACTCTTAACCCCTAATACCTAGCGTATGACAGCCGACCTCTCTTCTCCCCGCCGTTCTGGGCGATCGCTCTCTTCCAGCTTGGGCGCATGGCTTGGCAAGACCATTCGTCGTTCCATCCCAACGGCGATCGCCCTCTTCGTTCTCCTAGGCATCTGGCAACTGCTGTGTTCGGGCGACAATGCGCCACTGCCGGGACCGATCCAAGTGGTGCAAGATACGTGGGAACTGATTATCGACCCGTTCTATCGCGGCAGCGGTACGGATCAGGGCTTGTTTTGGCAAATTGCCGCGAGTTTGCAGCGGGTGGCAGTGGGATACACGCTAGCGGCGATCGCTGGGATCGCCCTCGGCATCCTGATTGGCGTAAGTCTGCTGATGTTTCAGGCGATCGACCCCATCTTTCAGGTGTTGCGAACCGTGCCGCCGCTGGCCTGGCTGCCCATTTCCCTGGCGGCTTTCCGCGACTCCCAGCCCGCTGCCATTTTCGTGATTTTCATCACCGCCATCTGGCCCATCATCATCAACACCGCCGTCGGCGTGCAAAACATTCCTCAGGATTACAACAACGTCGCCCGCGTATTAAAGCTGTCCCGACTCGATTACTTCCTCAAGGTGCTGCTGCCTGCCACTGTGCCCTATATTTTCACCGGCCTCAAGATCGCCATCGGTCTGTCCTGGCTGGCGATCGTTGCCGCAGAAATGCTCACCGGCGGCGTAGGCATCGGCTTCTTTATCTGGGATGCCTACAACAGCGGTAGCAATAGCGAGGTGATCCTCGCCATTATCTACGTCGGTCTGGTGGGGCTGCTGCTCAACGCGCTGATCGGCTTCATCGCCTCCCGCGTCGTGCCCGAAGAACAGAAATAAGCATCCCAAAATCCAAAATCTAAAATCTAAAATCCCCATGCTGCCATTTGTAGAAATCGACCACGTAGATCAGGTCTTCCCGCTCCCTGGTGGCGGAGAGTACATTGCGCTGAAGAATATTGACCTGACGATTCGCAAGGGCGAGTTTATCTCGCTGCTGGGCCACTCCGGCTGCGGCAAATCGACCCTGCTGAACATTATTGCGGGATTGGCGAAACCTGCGGCAGGCGGCGTGGTGCTGGAAGGTCGCCAGGTCACCGAACCCGGCCCTGACCGGATGGTGGTGTTTCAAAATTATTCGCTGCTGCCTTGGCTGACGGTGCGCGAAAATATTGCTCTGGCGGTGAACCGCGTCATGGCGACGGCTCCCAAAGCGGAACGCAGCGCCATCGTGGAGCAGCACATCGACCTGGTGAACCTGCGCCACGCGGCCGACAAGCGGCCAGGGCAACTCTCCGGCGGCATGAAGCAGCGGGTGGCGATCGCCCGAGCCCTGGCCATCCGTCCCAAGCTCTTGCTGCTGGATGAACCCTTTGGCGCATTAGACGCGCTCACTCGCAGCAGCCTGCAAGACCAGTTGATGCAGATCGCCGAGGAACACGAACTCACCTGCATCATGGTGACGCACGACGTAGACGAGGCGCTGCTGCTGAGCGATCGCATCGTGATGCTGACCAACGGGCCAGAATCCTACGTGGGGCAGATTATGGACGTGACCTTCGAGCGACCGCGCGATCGCCTGGAGGTAGTCAACCATCCCAGCTATTACGGAATGCGGAGCGAAATTGTCTACTTCCTGAACCAGCAAAAGCAGGCCAAGAAGCGCAAGGCGGCCATGCAGGTGGGGGCGATCGCCCGCAATGGACTGGAAAAGGTGAACCTGGAACTGGGCTTTGTGCCGCTGACGGACTGTGCGCCGCTGGTGGTGGCCAAGGAACTGGGCTTTTTTGAGAAATACGGGCTGGAGCAGGTGACCCTCAGCCGCGAACCAAGCTGGAAGGCGATCGCCGAAGGCATTACCAGCGGCCGCCTGGATGCCGCCCAGATGATTGCCGGGATGCCCCTAGCGCTGACCCTGGGCATGGGCGGCAAAGCGCCTGTCCCCGTGACCACTGGCCTGGTTCTCAGCCGCAACGGCAACGCCATCACCCTTAGCAAGCGCTTTCTGCACGCGGGCGTGCGAACCGTGGAGGACTTGAAAGCGGCGATCGCCCGCACGCCTGACAAAGTGCCCACGCTGGCCGTGGTTCACCCCGCCTCGATGCACAACCTGATGATGCGCCACTGGCTGGCGGCAGGCGGCATCGACCCTGACCAAGACGTGAACATTGTCACCATTCCGCCACCGCAGATGGTGGCCGCGCTTAAGGGCGGCGGCATCGACGGCTTTTGTGTGGGCGAACCGTGGAACTCCCGCGCTATTCAGGAAGGGCTGGGCTATGCGATCGCCACCGACCTCGACATCTGGCCCGGCCACCTGGAAAAAGTGCTGGGCGTGCGCGAAGACTGGGCAAACCGCTATCCCAAAACCCACATCGCCCTTGTTACAGCCCTACTCGAAGCCTGCGAATATTGCGACGATCGCCGCAACCGCGAAGCCCTGGCCGAACTCCTCTCCCGCGACGAGTATGTTGGCGCGACGGTCGAACAAATCCGTCCCGGCCTAGTCACCCCCTACGACCGGGGCACGGGCGACGAGCCAGAGCAATTGCTGCGCTATAACCAGTTCTTCGTCGATCGCACCAACTGCCCCTACCGCACCGAGGGTCTGTGGATCATGACACAGCTTGCCCGCTGGGGCATCACCCCCTTCCCCCGCAACTGGTTCGACATCCTCGACCGCACCCGCCGCCTGGATGTGTTCGGAGCCGCCGCCCGCGACCTGGGCCTGCTCGACACCGAACCCAACCGCAGTCCCATCCACTTTGCCGACGGCAGCGTATTTGACCCCGACGACCCCATCGGCTATCTCAACAGCCTCGCTATCAAGCGCGATGTGCAAATTGAGGAAGTCAGCGTTGATGTCGTAACCGTGTGAGGTGTAAAAAGCCAGCTCTATGCTCCATTCTCTCCTCTCTCTCAACCCTGAATCCTTAACAATGCAGACTCTCGACTCAAACCAACTCCAGCCGCAGCCTGTACCCACGACCGATGCGTTTTTGATGATCGAGAATGTCTCGAAGGTGTATCCCACCAAAGATGGCGGCACCTACACCGTGCTGGATGGCGTGAATCTGGCGGTACAGGAAGGTGAATTTGTCAGCATCATCGGCCATTCCGGCTGCGGCAAATCGACGCTAATGGATATGGTGTCGGGCTTTCGCACGCCGACTAGCGGCGAGGTGCGCCTGCGAAATCAGCGGATTACGGAACCTGGCCCCGATCGCATGGTGGTGTTTCAAAACTACTCGTTGCTGCCCTGGATGACGGCCTACGAGAACGTCTACCTGGGATTGCACGCGGCACGACCAGAGCTTTCCAAGAGCGAAAAGGCGGCGATCGCCCGCGAGCATCTGGCGATGGTGGGCTTATCTGACGCGATGGATAAGAAACCCCGCGCCCTCTCTGGCGGCATGAAGCAGCGCGTCTCCATCGCCCGCGCCCTGGCCCTGCGCCCGGAGGTGCTGCTGCTAGACGAACCCTTCGGGGCCCTCGACCCCATCACCCGCGAGGAATTGCAAGAGGAACTGCTAAAAATCTGGACGGATCACCGGGTCACGGTGCTGATGATTACCCACGACATCGACGAGGCGCTCTTGCTGAGCGATCGCATCGTCATGATGACCAACGGCCCCGCCGCCAAGGTCGGCGAAATTCTCGACATTCCCTTTGCCCGCCCCCGCAATCGCGGCCGCGTCATGGAAGACCCACGCTATTACGAACTGCGGAACGAAGCGCTGGACTTCCTGTATCACCGCTATGCCCATGACGACGTGGGCTGAGTTTGAGGAGCATGAGAGAGTCGTGAAGGAAGAAACGCTAGTTAAAACCCTGTGCCCCTATTGCGGCGTGGGCTGTGGGCTAGAGGTGGTGCCGTCGCAGGGCAAGGGGGCGTGGCAGGTGCGGGGCGATCGCGCTCATCCGTCCAGCCAGGGGATGGTGTGCGTCAAGGGCGCAACCGTGGCAGAGTCGATTGGCAAGGATCGACTACTCTATCCGATGTGGCGCGAGTCGCTGGAGCAAGACTTTCGGCAAATTAGCTGGGATGAGGCGCTGGACAAACTGTGCGATCGCATTCGCGCCGTCCTTGCCAGCCACGGCCCTGATAGCATCTGCATGTATGGCTCCGGCCAATTCGTCACGGAAGATTACTACACCGCCCAAAAACTCATGAAGGGCTGCCTGGGGACAAATAACTTCGATGCCAACTCGCGGCTGTGCATGTCCTCGGCGGTGTCAGGCTATGGGCAGAGCTTTGGGGCAGACGGGCCGCCCTGCTGCTATGAGGATTTGGAGCAAACGGACTGCGCGGTGATCGTCGGTAGCAACATGGCCGAGTGCCACCCGATCGCCTTCAACCGACTGCGGAAATATCACAAAAAAACGCCCCATGTCCGCCTGATTGTGGTCGATCCGCGCCGCACCCAGACCGCCGACGCTGCCGACCTGCACCTGGCCATTCGCCCCGGTACGGATATTGACCTATTCAACGGCATCGCCTACCTGCTGATGCAGTGGGGCTATGAGCAGCCAGAATTCATTCAGCAGCACACAAACGGCTACGCCGACTATGCCGAAGTAGTGCGCCACTACCCGCCGGACATTGTGAGCGATCGCTGCGGAATTGCTATATCTGACCTGGAAACCGCTGCCCGCTGGTGGGGCGAGTCGGGGCGGGTGCTGTCGCTGTGGTCGATGGGGCTGAACCAGTCGAGCGAGGGCACGGCCAAAGTCCGCAGCCTGATCGACCTGCACCTGCTTACCGGGCAAATCGGCAAACCCGGCGCAGGCCCTTTTTCCCTAACGGGCCAACCCAACGCAATGGGCGGCCGCGAGGCGGGCGGCCTGTCGCACCTGCTCCCTGGCTATCGATTTGTGGTCAATCCCCAGCATCGCGCTGAGGTCGAACACGCCTGGAATCTGCCAGCGGGACAAATTTCGCCCAACCCCGGACGCACCGTGTGGGACATGATTTGCGGGCTAGAGGCAGGGGAGGTTGGCCTGTTCTGGATTGCGGCGACGAATCCGGCCGTGAGCCTGCCCGATCTGGTGCGAGTAAAGGCGGCCCTGGGGCGATCGCCCTTTACGGTCTATCAAGAAGCCTACTTTCCCACCGAAACCGCCGAATTTGCCCATCTGCTGCTGCCTGCGACGCAGTGGAGCGAAAAGAGCGGCACCATGACCAACTCGGAGCGCATGGTCACGCTGGCTAAAGCTTTCCAGCCCGCCCCCGGCGAAGCCCGCGCCGACTGGGAAATTTTCTGCGAAGTCGGCCGCCGCCTTGGGTTTGCTGCCCAGTTCCCCTTTCAAACCGCTGCCCAAGTCCATACCGAATTTGTGAAGCTCACCCAGGGCCGCCCCTGCGACATGAGCGGCATCAGCCATGCGCGGCTAGAGCAGGAGGGCCCCTTGCAATGGCCGCTGTCCAGCGGTGAGAACCCTGAATCGCAGACCCAGCCCGCCAAGCGCCTCTACACCGATCTGCAATTTCACACGCCCGACGGACGGGCCCGCTTTAGCGCCGCTCACTCGCGGGGGCTGGCAGAACCCCCCGACCCCGACTTTCCGCTGGTGCTAACAACGGGACGACTGTATGGGCACTGGCACACCCAGACCCGCACCGGCCGCACCGAAAAGATTACCCAGATGCACCCCAACCCCTTTATCGAAATTCACCCGCGCGACGCAGAGCCACTGGGCATTGTCGAGGGAGAACTGGTAGAAGTGCGATCGCGCCGGGGTTGGGCCCGCTTTCCGGCAAAAGTGACACGGGCGATCGCCCCCGGAACCGTCTTCGTGCCCATGCACTGGGGCGCACTCTGGGCCGACCATGCCGAAGCCAACGCCCTCACCCATCCCGCAGCCTGTCCCGACTCGAAACAGCCAGAACTAAAGGCCTGCGCGGTGAAACTGTTGCCGATTCGGGTAGAAACGCCCGTGCGCGAGGAGTTGGGCGTGCTGGGGTAGGGGAGAGGGAAGAGGGAAGAAGGAAGAACGAAGAAGGAAGAACGAAGAAGGAAAACCTGTTCTTCTCTCTTCTTTTTTCTCTATTCTTTTTTCTTTCTTCTCTCTTCCTTCTTCCCTAAACTGTCTTTGGCTGGCTGGATGAATAGGTGCTATGGCAAATGATCGGGTGCTGCGGCAAACTCTGGTGCGGCTGGATGGGCTGGGCTACAAGGCTTATAAAGAGATTCAGGGCAGCTATCGGTTTCCGGGCTTTACGTTGCATATTGACTTTGTGCAGGGCGACCCGTTTGCGGCTCCCAGTCGGCTGCGGGTCGTCGTGCCCCAGGCGGAGGCGGGTTTCCCGCCAGAAACGTTCCACACGCGCAGCCGGGAAATCGCTCTGCGGGATTATTTGACGCGGCAGTTTGGCAAAGCAGCGGCAGCGGTGCGCGAAAAGCGGGGCAGCGGCAACAGTGGTCTGATTGCGATCGCCCCTACCAGTCAATACATCCTGGAGCGATCGGCTCTTTGGGTGTCGGAGGCGGCTGTTGAAGCGCGATTTTGGGTTGGGCTGCCCGCACGGGGACGACAAATCTTGGGACGCACGGCGGCAGAACTGTTGTGCGACGACCTGCTGCTGATCGTGAGGCGATCGCTCCTCTACCAGTCTTTGAATCCAACCGAACTCCAGCAGCATTTGACCATGGCAGAAGACACCGACTGGCTGCGCGACCAGTTGGCAGCGCGGGGGCTGGTGGCCTTTGTCCCCGATGGAGCGCTCTTGCCTCGCCAGAGCGGCGTAGACGAGCGCCCGCTTCAAGACTCCAGCGCCGTGCGATTTCGCTCACCTGCGTCGCTGCGGGTGGAGTTCCATCGCCCCAACCAGGGCAAGATTTCGGGCATGGGCATTCCCAAAGGCATCACGCTCATCGTCGGCGGTGGCTACCACGGCAAATCTACCCTGCTCAGGGCGATCACCCTCGGCATCTACACCGCCATTCCTGGCGACGGGCGCGAACATCTAGTGACCGATGCCGCCGCCGTGAAGATTCGCGCCGAAGACGGCCGCAGCATCACGGGCGTAGACATTTCGCCCTTTATCAACCACCTGCCCCAGGGCCGCTCGACGACGCGCTTTAGCACCGAAAACGCCAGCGGCAGCACCTCCCAAGCGGCCAGTATCGTCGAGGCGCTAGAGGCGGGAGCGCGGGTGCTCCTGATAGACGAAGACACCTCCGCTACAAACTTTATGATCCGCGATCGCCGGATGCAGGCCCTCATCGCCAAAGACAAGGAGCCAATCACACCCCTAATCGACAAAATCCGCCAGCTTTACCAGGATTACGGCGTATCTACAATTCTGGTGATGGGCGGCAGCGGCGACTATTTCGACGTGGCGGATACTGTCATTGCCATGACCGACTATCAGCCCCAGGACGTGACCCAACAGGCCAGAGCGATCGCCACTCAGTTTGCCACTCAACGCACTGCTGAAGGGGGCGATCACTTTGGTTCACTCACCCCTCGCATTCCGCTCCCCAAACGGCTCGACTCGCCCGAAAAACGCGGGGAACAATCCTGGCACGGCGGCCGCCGGGGGGATACTCGCCCGGTGGAGGGCGATCGCCCAGAACGCACCCTCAAACTGAAGGCACGGGACATCGACGAACTAGTGTTCGGTTCAGAAACGGTAGATTTGTCTGCGGTGGAGCAACTGGTGGAAGTAGGACAGGTGCGAACCATTGGCGCGGCGATCGCCTATCTACAGCAGCACTATCTGGACGGTCGCCGCACACTGCCCAATGTACTCACCCAGATCGCACCTCAGCTTGCCGCCGACCAGATAGACGAACTAACAGCCTATCCCCAGGGAGATTTGGTTGCCGTTCGGACGCTGGAACTTGCCGCAGCTTTTAATCGTCTGCGATCTCTGAGCTTGCGGTAAAAATAGGAAATTTCTAAGAAAATTTTGGCTAACAAGCGCTTCTACAGCATTTTCTTGCGGGGTGAGGCACATGCTGCCCTCACGAGGCAAGGGCTTATTGACCATCCGTGTGCCTCACTAGCTTCAAAAACGCTGTAGCGCGATTGATTGCCCGAAATCGTCTTTCGGCAGCGAAATACGCGCTGATTCATCGACCCAAAACCAGGGACATCGGCCCATTTCTCCCTACAACCC
Organism: Thermoleptolyngbya sp. C42_A2020_037; assembly: GCF_015272455.1. NCBI lineage: Bacteria > Bacillati > Cyanobacteriota > Cyanophyceae > Oculatellales > Oculatellaceae > Thermoleptolyngbya > Thermoleptolyngbya sp. C42_A2020_037. Next base: position 68,639 of record NZ_JACYLP010000014.1, on the reverse strand, counting down.
CAGCATGAAATCTATATAATTGCCATCTTCGGAGCCAGTCGCCGTGATACCTTAGTGAAGGCGACGGTATCCTACGCCGCAATTTTCAACAGACTCATAACGGACTCATAACGAGCGAACGCTAAACGCAAATCCTGACGGCCTGACAGGTTTGTCCTCGACAGGTTTGTCGATACGCCGAAGGAACTTGCCTACTCAATACTCACCTGAGCGTTTCCATCAGACTTTAATAAACCACAGCCTGCTCTGGAAACCAGCCTGCTCTGGGGACATCGCCCGCACTACAGGCTTCTCATAGCAAGACTTCCAAGCTATTAGACTGAATTCAACCTGGAGGAATCTTCGATACCATGTCCATTCGTCTTTATGTAGGCAATTTGCCCAAAGAGCTAGAGCGGCAAGAATTGGCTGCCCTGTTTGCGGAGTTTGATGAAACCTTGACCACCAAGATCATCACCGACCGCAAAACGGGGAAGTGCCGCGGCTTTGGGTTTGTCACGGTGAAAAGCGAAGAGCAGGCAGACCAGGTCATTGAAAAGTTTGATGGCTTCCTGTTTAAGGAAACCCCGCTGAAAATTGAACGCGCCCAGCCCCGCGAAAAGGGCAGCGAGGAGGGAGAGGAGGCTGCTCCCGCCGCCAGTAACGGCAACCGCAAGAAAAACAGCAAGGGCAAAAAGACAGCCGCCCCAGCCGAGCCAGAATCTGTGCAGCCCGATCCTCGCTGGGCCCAAGAGCTAGAAAAGCTAAAGGAACTGCTGTCTACCCAAACGGCAAACTCTTAGCTCGGCTGACCGCGTGGGGCGCATAGAGTCCGATAGATTCTCGTTTCTTATATCGGTTCATTGAGCTTCAAGCTTCAAAGGGCGATCGCACTCCGGTCGTCCTTTTTGGTTGCCGTTCGCTGCGACAAACTTTAGGATGTAAGGCAAATCCACTTTTCAGGCTGTTGTTGGGGGAACGATTTCATGGCAAAGCGGCGACTGGCAAAACGACTGCGGTGGGTTATGGCGGGAATGGCGATGTCGCTGCTGGGCACTCCGGCGATCGCCTACATTGCCTCTATGACCTCGATGGAAGCAGGCGGCATCGATGCGCGTCGGGTGCAGTCTGAACCCTACAACCTCATGGGCCGCAAAATCGCCATTGGTCAGGTAGAAATCGGTCGCCCGGCCCTGTTTGGCCTCGATAAAACCGCTGCCAATAACTTTGCGGTGCGGGTGCGCCAGGTGTTCTTTCGGGATGGGGTAGCTCGTCCCAACGATACCGTTGACCCCCATGCGGCCAGCGTCGCCAGCGTCATGGTGAGCAACGACAAGCTGGTGCAGGGCGTTGCGCCCGAGGCGAAGCTCTACGCAGCAGCAGCGGGCTTTGAGCGGCGCGGCGGACAGCCGCAAGAGTGCCTCGCCTCGCAGACGGTGGCGCTGCAAAACGGCGACGATGTGCGGGCAATTAATTTCAGCTTCGGCGAGTCGCTGTCGCAAGACCCGCGCCCCAATGCGCGGCTGGACGGCAACGCCCTGCTGACCCAGTGCATCGACTGGTCGGCCAATCAGCACAATGTGCTGTACGTGATTGCGGGCAACCAGGGCGAAGGCGGCATCCCCATCCCCACCGACAACTTTAACGGCATGATCGTGTCGAACTCGATCGCCGTGAACGGCGTATATCGAAAGGTCAGCTTTTTTGACCTGGGGAGCGAGCCGCCCCCCATCTATGGCAGGGCCCGTGAACCGGAGACCAATGTCGGCCCGCGCCGCTCGGTCAGCCTGATGGCTCCCGGCACCAATATCCAAACCATCAACCCCGACGGAACCCTCAGCAACCCCGCCACGGGAACCAGCTTTGCAGCACCGCACGTCACAGCGATGGTGGCGCTGTTGCAGGAATATGGCGATCGCCAGATCCGCGAACAGCAGCCCAACTGGAGCCTGGATGCCCGCCGCCACGAAGTAATGAAGGCGGTAATGATGAACGCGGCAGATAAGATTCAAGACCGGGGCGACGGCCTGATGCTGGGCATGACCCGCACCGCCGTCAACAAGCAAAACCGCGACTGGCTCAGTTCCGATGCCTACACAGACGAAGCCAAACCCCTGGATGCTGATATGGGTACGGGGCATCTGCACGCCTATCGGTCGCTGATCCAGTTCGGTTCGGGTCAGTTTGCGCCTGATGCGCCTGTGCCGCCCGTTGGCTGGGATTATCGCACCGTTGGCACCGGACGAGACGCGCCCGCCTATCGAGACTATGTGCTGGAGCGGCCGCTGGTAGCAGGCAGCCACGTCGCCATCACCCTCGCCTGGAACCGCGTGGTCGAACTGAAAGATACTAACCGCAATGGACTCTACGACATCGGCGAAACCTTTGAAGACAAGGGGCTGAATAATCTAGACGTTTACCTAATGCGGGCAGAGGACGAGCGGGAGGGCGGTCGCATTTGGTCTTCCGTCAGCGCGGTAGACAGCGTGGAGCATATCTTTCACCCAGTTCCTGCAACAGGGCGCTACAAAATCCGCGTCGTGTATCGCGATCGCGTCAACACGCCCACCCAGTCCTACGCCCTCGCCTGGTGGACGGTTCCAGCAGAGTAGGGACTATTCAGGCACTATTCAGGCACTATTCAGGCACTCCTGAATGCAGGCACTATTCAATGAAGTGCCAGATGCAGGGATAGCGATAGGGACGCTCTAGGTTAGTCGCAGACTTCACCATTGCAATAATCGGCATGATCGTGCTGACAATCACCAGCCCAATCAGCAGCGGAATGCCAATTAGCACGAAGCACAACACCAGGAAAATCATCCCCCAAATCAGCACCGTCAGGTAAAAGTTAATGGCTTCCTTGGCGTTGCCCTGCACGATGGGATCATCCGAAATCAGCAGCAAGACGATAGGCACTGCTACCGATACCAACGAATAGCAAATCAACTGCGACCCGTGGCAGAGGACGGAATAGAGCTTGCGCTGTTCAAGATCAGTCATGGGTGTGAGGAGTCGAGTTAGGAGTACCTTTGTCTTCACCGGATAAGACAGCTTTTCCGGCGATCGCCCACGATTTGGGCTGGCTTGCTACGATAAAGGTTGCTTGCTGTATTTGCTCTACTTGCTTCTGAGTCTTTGCTGGCATGACCACCGACCTCCAAACTGAAATTGCGACTGCGGTTGACCAACGGCGCAACTTTGCGATCATTTCTCACCCCGATGCGGGGAAAACCACGCTGACGGAAAAGCTGCTGCTGTACGGAGGTGCAATTCACGAAGCAGGCGCGGTGAAAGCCAAGCGAGCACAGCGCCATGCCACCTCAGACTGGATGGAAATGGAGCAGCAGCGGGGCATCTCCATCACCTCGACGGTGCTGCAATTTGACTACAGCGGCTACACAATCAACCTGCTGGATACGCCCGGACACCAGGACTTTAGCGAAGACACCTACCGCACCCTGGCCGCCGCCGACAATGCCGTGATGCTGGAGGACGCAGCTAAGGGTCTAGAGCCGCAAACCCGCAAGCTGTTTGAAGTGTGCCGAATGCGGGGCATTCCCATCTTCACCTTTTTCAACAAGCTGGATCGACCCGGGCGCGAGCCGCTGGAGCTAATGGATGAAATCGAGCAGGAGTTGGGGCTGCAAACCTATGCGGTCAATTGGCCCATCGGCATGGGCGATCGCTTCAAAGGGGTTTACGATCGCCGCAAACAGCAAATTCACCTGTTTGAGCGCACGGCCCACGGCAGCCGCGAGGCCAAAGATACCGTAGTAAATCTAGGTGATCCGCGCATCGAAGATCTGCTCGAAAAAGACCTGTATTACCAATTCAAAGAAGAACTAGAACTGCTAGAGGCGGCGGGCACAGAGTTTGACCTGGCACAGGTTCACGCGGGTAAGCTAACGCCTGTCTTTTTTGGTAGCGCCATGACCAACTTTGGCGTGGAGCTATTTTTGGAATCGTTTTTGGACTACGCACTGAAGCCCGGTTCTCGCCGCAGCACTCAGGGCGAAATTGATCCGACCTACCCCGAATTTTCCGGGTTTGTGTTTAAGCTGCAAGCCAATATGGACCCCAAGCACCGCGATCGCATCGCGTTTATCCGGGTCTGCTCTGGCAAATTTGAAAAAGACATGGTGGTAAACCATGCCCGCACGGGCAAAACGGTGCGCCTGTCTCATCCGCAAAAGCTGTTTGGGCAGGGACGACAGTCCCTTGATGAGGCCTATCCCGGCGACGTGATTGGTCTGAACAACCCCGGCATGTTCGCCATTGGCGACACGATTTACAACGGCAAGAAGCTGGAATATGAAGGGATTCCCGCCTTTTCGCCAGAACTGTTTGCTTATCTGCGAAACCCCAACCCCAGTAAGTTCAAGCAGTTTCAAAAGGGCGTAAACGAGCTGCGGGAAGAGGGTGCGGTGCAGATTATGTATTCCACGGACGAGTCGAAGCGAGAGCCGATTCTCGCTGCTGTGGGGCAACTCCAGTTTGAAGTGGTGCAGTTCCGCCTGCGGAATGAATACAACGTGGAAAGTCTGCTCGATCCGCTGCCCTATAGTGTGGCTCGCTGGGTGGGCGGCGGCTGGGAGGCACTGGAAAAGGCAGGTCGCCTGTTCAACACGGTGACCGTAAAAGATAGTTGGGGCCGCCCGGTGCTGCTGTTCAAAAACGAGTGGAACTGTCAGCAGGTAGAAGGGGAGCATCCAGAGCTAAATCTGCGGGCGATCGCCCCGGTCGCGTCGGGTCAGGAACCCGCAGCGGTGTAATTCTAGCCTCATAGCAGCGCGATCGCGTGTAATTTCCGTATTTTCTGGGAAGCCTAGAGGCAAGCTGCATTTTTCCAAGTTGCACTTTTCTCTGGGCCGGTTTGCGAATAGCCCCTATGCTTGGGTTAGGGATTGTGTAGCTTTCTCTAACGCATGACTAGCGCAGCATTTTAACGAGCCTTAGCGCTTGACTCAGCCTTTGGGCTAGATGATCCTTTGAGCCACGCCAGCGAGGAGCGGATATGAGCGAGCGGTCAAAATTGCCTGTATCGTCCGGTTCTACGGGCGCGGCGGCGCGGGCGCTGCTGGATGCGGGGCTGGCAGCGCTGAAGCGGCAGGAATATGGCACGGCGATCGCCCATTTGGAGAGCCTATTTCGCACACCCGCCGAGCGCTCGGTGCAGCTTAAGGCGCGGATGGGGCTGGTGATGGCTTACGAAAAATCGGGCAATGTGCAGGAGGCGATCGCCCTCTGTCAAACCCTCAGCAACAGTTCCCATGTGCAGACCCGCCGCTGGGCCGCCAAAGCCCTGGCAGAGATTGCCCAGCGCCATCCAGAAGCTGCTGAACCTGCCGCTGCATCGGCACAGTCTTTAGACGCTCCCCCGGCCGCTGCCCGGCCTGCGTCAGAAGATGACCTCGCGGCGGGGTTGACTCGCGCTCCCGGCAGTCGCCCTCCCACCCGCCCGTTGCGATCGCCTAGCCATCCCCCCGCTGCATCGGCAAGCCCCCTGCCCAGCGGCACGGCGATCGCCCCCGTTCAAACAACGCCCATTGACTGGCGGCTGGCTGGCCGTGCCCAGAAGTGGTCACCGCTGCCGATGGTGGATCGGGCGGGCCTGTGGGCGCTGGGGCTGGGAACGGCGATCGCCCTGTTTGGCTTGCTGCGGGGGCTGCTGCTGGCAGTTTTTTGGCTATTTAACCACACGATTGCCCGCATCACATTTCCGGTTGACCTTCGGTATTACAGCATTTACCGCGATCCGGCGGCACTGGTGCTGTTGGGTCTGTTGGGTCTGGCGATCGCCCTACCTTGGCTGATGACACTGCTGCTGCGTCGAACCTACCAGATGCAGCCGCTAGCAGTAGACACCCTGGAACAAGCCAGCCCCGAAGCCGCCCGCGTGCTAAAGCGAGTCTTTGGCCAACAGCAGCGCCCCCTGCCCAAGCTGGAACTATTGCCCACAGACGCGCCGCTGCTGCTGACCTACGGATCGCTGCCTCGCCTGTCGCATTTGGTCGTGAGTCGGGGGCTGTTGGCGCAGCTTCGGGATGACGAGATTGCGGCGCTGGTGGCCGGGGAAATCGGGCATTTGCAGCACTGGACCGCAGGCGTGATGTCGTTCGTCGTGCTGGTGGGGCTGCTGCCCTATCTGCTGTATCGGGCGCTGGGGCAGTGGGGCGATTGCCAGCGCAATGCTATTCTGCGCTCTCTGGCGATGGCAGTCTCGCTGCTATGCTATGGCATTTTCTGGCTATGTCGGGCCGTGGGGCTATGGTTTTCGCGGCGGCGACTGTTCTACAGCGATCGCGCCTCCTCTAACCTGACGGGCAACCCCAACGCCCTCAGCCGCGCCCTGCTGAAATGTAGCCTCGGCCTGTCGCAAGCCGTCGCTCAACAACGCCATACCAGTCCGCTGCTAGAAAGCCTGGAACTGCTCATGCCCGTTGGGATCAAAACGTCCCTCACGCTGGGCAGCCTTTACGCCCAGCATCCCAGCCCCGACCTGCTCCAGTGGGATTGCCAAAACCCGCACCGCCACTGGCTCTCGGTCAGCAATGCCCATCCACCCCTGGGCGATCGCCTCCAGCACCTCAGCCGCTATGCCCAGCACTGGCGCTTGTTCCCAGAACTCGACCTGCCGCCCGCTGCCCCGCCTCGTCTGTCCTGGAAGGAACGTCGTCCTTTGTTGCTGCAAGCCTCGCCATACCTGGGGCTGGGCATTGGGCTGGCGATCGCGCTCTTCCTCTGGCTGGTCGGCGGAGTCGCCACCCAGTTCAACTGGCGCGGGCTGACCTGGATGTGGGGCGATCGCACGCTGCTGATGGGCTGTGGGCTGCTGGGCTTTAGCTTCGGCACGTTTGTCCGCATCAATTCCTTCTTCCGCGACATTCCCCGCACGGCTCCCGCCGACCTGTCTCTGGTGGAACTGATGCAGCCCCCGGCTCCAATTCCCTTACCCGGCCAACCGCTGCGCCTGCGGGGAACGCTGCTGGGTCAGCGAGGCATCTGCGCCTTGCCCAGCCAGGACTTGCTACTCCAGTGCGAAACAGGGCTAATCCGGCTGCACCACATACATCGCCTCGGCCCACTGGGCAGCCTCCTCGCACCCGGTCGCCACCCCAGCGGCTTGATCGGCCGCCCCGTCACGGTTACAGGCTGGTTTCGCCGGGGCGCAACGCCCTGGATCGACGTAGAAACCATCCAAACCACCCAGGGCGCGGTCTGCCGCAGCGAACACCCCCTCTGGTCTACGATTGTGGCGATCGCCGCTGCGCTCTGGGGCTTCTATGTCATCCTGACGGGCTTTTAGGATTTTGGGTTTTAGATTTTGGATTTTAGATTTTGGATTTTAGATTTGCGATTTTAGAGTACCTGTCTAGCGTCTGTGGGCTGCCAGGAATTTCATTAGTCGCGCCGTACAAGTGCGTCGGTTTTATCGCGGCAGGGGCTAGATCTAGAAGAGATCTACCCCTAGTCATGGATTCGGCGCTTTTCTGAGACACTGTTCAAACTGTTCTGAATTTTTGAATTGTTATATCGCAGAACGAGTGACCCTATTCTGCACTGCTGGATTCTGCCTTGACCAGCGGGGCGGGGGCGATCGCCACTGGAGGCACGCGGGAACCGGGCACACCGCTGGCGGCCAGCAGTTCGGGCACCGTGGCACAGCGCATGGGCAGCCCGTAGGTGCTGGGGTTGACGAAGTGCTGATGGGTAAAGTGGCGATAGTCCAGACAGAAGCGATCCCAGGCGGCCATCTGGATGCGGAAGAGGACAATGAGGAGATCGATCAGCCGACGAGTCAGCGGAATGCGGAAATAGATGCGCTTGCCCAGGTAGGCGCTCATGTCGGCGATCGCCCGGTTCACCGTGATTGGCTCGCTGCCCAGCACCAGTTCGCGTCGGTCGCCCAGTTCTGGTGGATGTTCTACGAGATGGGCGACGACCTGAGCAATGTCTTGGGCGTGGATAAAGTGAAAGCTGCCGTCGAGCTTGAGGAAGCGCAGTAGTCCGATCCATTTTGTGACCTCGGTAATGCCGCCGGAGAGGTGCGAGTAGGGCTTGGTGTCGTCGCCACCAAAGACGAGCGTCGGAAAGACGGTGGTAATTTGGGGGGCGATCGCCAGCTTGGACAGCCGCTGATGGCAGGCATATTTGGCGCGGATGTAGTCGGTGCCGATTTCGCCCGCCTGCTTGAGCGGCTTGCCCTCGCGATCCAAAATGCTGGCAGTGGAAAAATAGATGACCTGTTCGCACACATCCGGGTCGAGCAGGTTCATCAGCCGGACGGTTTTAATCACGTTTACGTCAAACACGTCCTGCGCCCCGCCCCACACGGCAGCAGTGAGAATTGCTACATCAATCGTTTTTAGCAGTTTATTCTGCTGCTCGATCTGGCGCATGTCGCCTACGACTAGGTGTACACCCGGCCGTGCGTCCACATTCAACCGAAACTTTTGCGGGTTTCGCACCAGCAAAAACAGCTCGTGCTGCGTCTGATGAATCAGCGCGTCAGCAATGTAGTGCCCAACGCAGCCGCTCGCGCCCGTAAGGAGGATTCGCTTCGGAGTCATGTGTGGGGGTGGCGGAGTGAAGAAACGAAGTAAAAACCTGGGCACGATGTACCCAGGCATTCACTCTACAAAGGGCGCTAGGCGATCGCCATCAGCTTATCGGCCTGCTTGGCGGTTTCAAAGAAGAAGGCGGCGTTTTCTTCGGGCGTGCCCGGAAGGATGCCGTGGCCCAGATTGAGAATATGCCCCTGATTGCCAGCTTTGCGGATGGTGTCGAGAATGCGATCGCGGATAAAAGCTTGCGACCCAAACAGGGCACAAGGGTCGATATTTCCCTGCACGCCCACGCTGGGGCCAAGGCGGCGACGCGCTTCGGCCATGTCTACCGTCCAATCTACGCTGACGATATCCACGCCCGATTGTGCCATGCGCTCCAGCAATCCGGCACTGCCGTTGATGTAGAGGATCATCGGCGTGTCGGGATATTTGGCCTTCACCTGGCGCACGACCTGCTGCTGGTAGGGCAGGGCAAACTGGTCATAGTCTTGCGGGCTGAGGTGGCCTGCCCAGGAGTCAAACATCTGCACCACCTGAGCGCCATTTTCAATCTGATAGCAGACGTAGGTGGCGATCGCATCTGCCAGCTTGCTCAAGAACTGATGCAGAATGGCAGGCTCCGTAAATGCCATGCTCTTGATAATGGTGTAGTCCTTCGAGCCTTTGCCCTCGATCGAATAGGCCGCCAGCGTCCAGGGTGCGCCGACGAAACCCAGCACTGCTGCGTCGTTGCCCACTTCCTGCCGCAGCGTCCGCAGAATCTTGCCGACGAAGCTCAGGTGCTGTTCGGGGTCGAGTTCATGAACCGCATCGACCTGCGCCTGGGTGCGAATGGGCGGGTCGATGATGGGGCCGCGGCTTTCGATGATGTCGAAGGGAATACCGATGCCCGGCAGCGGCGTGAGGATATCGGAAAACAGAATCACCCCATCGGGACGAAAGGCCCGCCAAGGCTGGAGCGAAATTTCCACTGCCAGATCAACCGTCTCCGAGCGCTCACGGAAGGAGGGATATTTGTCGCGCAAATCCCGATAAATCTTCATATAGCGCCCGGCCTGGCGCATCATCCACACAGGCGGGCGGTCTAGCACCTCTCCACGCGCAGCCCGAAGCAAGTATGGCACCTGGGTTGATCCTGTCATTGAAACGTCTCTCTTTTAAACGGGTTAGGGATGGGGTTTGGGAATTCGAGTTTTGGGGGACTTGCGCTATCACTCTGCATGGCTGCTACACAGTCTGAGTAAATCCAGCGAAAGGTAAGGTTGCAGGTCAGCGATAGCGCAAACAAGCCGGGTTGAAAGTGCCCTGGACAACGCGATTCACTCGACAGGTGAACCGGCCAGAGTGTCCTTTCCTGAAGCACAAACTCCGGCAGGTCAGTCACACACAACTGAGCGGTAACGTCTGATTATACGCGATCGCGCACCCCAAAAATCCCCTTTCCACGCCGCACAAAGCAAAGCAAATCCTGCCTTAGTGAAGCGTGTTTTAGAGAAAAGTTGAACGCACAATTTGACGCAAATCTGCTCCAAAATTCGCAAAAATTAACGATAGACGCTCAGGATATAGTGTCCAAAAAGCAGGGCAAATGTCCAGTTTTGCGCTAAAGGGCGATCGCCCTTTAGAATGCCCTTTGAATGCCTTATGGACATCTTTTAAACGTCTTTTGAACGCCCTTTAAAGTCCCTTTGAATACTCTTGAATACCGGTTGAAACGCTAAGAAGATAGCAAAAAGACGTTAATCAACGGGCGATCGCCCAATCTAAAACTCAAAACAGGATACCGGACAGTACAGATAATGATCAGGAAATGGTCAGGACAAGCACTCTCTATACACTCTTTAAATCATACGGGCAGGATGCAGTCGTGAATCTACCTGTCATCAAGCCAGCAAAGTGCCTCTGAATGCAAAATCCACATCCAGAGGCACTTCAAACATAAAGCTGAAAAAGCAGTGGCGAAACCAAACGGTGTCTACTAAAGTCTCTTTGCCAAAACTTAGCCGAAACGACCACTCACGTAGTCCTGCGTGGCAACCTGCTGGGGGTTGTTGAAGATTTGCTGAGTCGGTGCATATTCCACCAGATAGCCCATCTTGCCGCCCTTTTCAGTAGCCTGCGCGTTGAAGAAGGCCGTCATGTCCGACACGCGAGAGGCCTGCTGCATGTTGTGCGTCACGATGATAATCGTGTAGTCCTGCTTCAGTTCTTGCATCAGTTCCTCAACCCGCAGTGTCGAAATCGGGTCCAGCGCCGAGCAGGGTTCGTCCATCAGCAGCACTTCTGGCTCAATGGCGATCGCCCGCGCAATGCAAAGCCGCTGCTGCTGTCCACCCGACAGCGACAGACCGCTTTCCTTCAGCTTGTCCTTCACTTCGTCCCACAGCGCCGCCGACCGCAAAGAACGCTCCACCAGCGTATCCATATCACCCTTGTAGCCGTTGATCCGGGCCCCAAAGGCAATGTTTTCGTAAATCGACTTCGGGAATGGGTTGGGCTTCTGGAACACCATCCCAATTCGACGGCGCAGTTCAATCGGATCAACGCTGGGGTCGTAGATATCCACTCCGTGATAGGTGATCTTGCCCTCAATGTGGGCCCCCGGAATCAGGTCATTCAAGCGATTGAAGCAGCGCAAAACCGTACTTTTGCCGCAACCCGAAGGACCAATAAACGCCGTAATCTTGCGGTCGGGAACGTCCATGTATACGTCCTTCACAGCCATCACTGGGCCGTAGAAATAGGACGTTTTTTCGACCCTAAAGGCAGTGCCCGTATCGACAGAAGAACTCACTTGCATGAATAACCTACCTCAAATAACAAATGCAGCAGTTAGAGAACGACCGTTGGGGCAATAGCAACTTGGCGATCGCCCCCATCCCAAGAACCTAAAACTTGCGCTGGAACCTGTTTCGCAAGTAAATAGCAACAGAGTTCATCAGCAGCAACAGCGCCATCAGCACGATAATCCCAGCCGCTGAGTTGATATGAAACGGCTTCTGAGGGCGAGACACCCAGTTGTAAATCTGAATCGGCAGCGCCGTGAACGGGTCTCTCCAAGACTCCGGCAAGAACGAAATAAACGTCAGCGCTCCAATCGTAATTAGCGCAGCCGTTTCGCCAATCGCACGAGACAGCGCCAAAATCGTCCCCGTCAAAATCCCTGGAAAAGCCTGAGGCAAAATCTGATCCCGCACCACCTGCCAGCGCGTTGCCCCCAGCGCAAAGCCTGCCAATCGGAGGCTATCGGGCACCGTCCGCAGGGCTTCACGAGTAGACACGATGATCACTGGCAGCACCAACAGCGCCAGCGTCAGTCCGCCCGCCAACAAGCTGCGTCCGCCCGTAATCGGCTCCATCAAGCGCACAAATGCCGCCAGACCCAACAGCCCGTAAATAATCGAAGGAACACCCGCAAGGTTGGAGATATTAATCTCGATGAAGTTTGCAAGCCAGCCATCCGAGACAAACTCTTCCAAGAAGATGCCCGCGCCGATTCCAATTGGGAATGAAAAGAGCGCAACGATAAACAGCAGGTAAATCGACCCCACCAGCGCCGATAGCAAACCCGCCTCCTCGGCGCGGCGAGACGGAAAGCTAGTAAGAAACTGCCAATTCAAGCGGGGCAGACCATCCGTCAGCACATCAATCAGCAGAATCACCAGCACCAGCAGCGAAATTGCAATAGCCGCTAAAGCTGCAATTCTAAAAATCCTGTCCCAGCGATAGCGCTGTGCCATTTCGGGCTTGAACTGGCTCTCTCTCGCTGGCGAAAAGTCGCCCGAAATCTGAGGGTTTTGAACTGTCATTCGTACTTCTCCCGGAAACGACGGACGACCCAGAAACTGAGGATGTTAAGCGCCAGGGTCATCAGGAACAAGGTCATCCCAACCGCAAAAATAGATTTGTAAGCCAGCGACCCCGCAGGCGTATCTCCCAAGCTGACCTGCACGATAAACGCCGTCATCGTCATCACAGGTACCAGTGGGTTAAAGCCCAGCGTTGGGTTTTGCCCGGCTGCCAGCGACACGATCATCGTTTCACCAATGGCACGGGACACTGCCAAAATGAACGATGCCACAATGCCCGACAGCGCCGCTGGAACAACCACCGATGTAATCGTCTCACGCTTGGTCGCGCCAATGGCATAGGCTCCCTGACGCAGGCTATTCGGCACCGAATAGATCGCGTCTTCGCTCAGCGAGGCAACCAGGGGAATAATCGAAACGCCCAGAATCAGACCCGCACTAAGCGCGTTAAAGCCCTGTAGCCCAGGGATAAACCGTTGCAAAAATGGGGTCACCGTGAGTAGCGCGAAATAACCAAACACCACGCTGGGCACACCTGCCAGAATCTCAAGCGCGGGCTTCAGCCACTTCCGAATCTTAGGATTGGCATACTCACTTAAATAAATCGCCGCCAGCAATCCCAAGGGCAGTGCTACCAAAATTGCAATCCCCGTTGTCAGCAGCGTGGCGCTAATCAGCACCCAAATGCCGTACTGAGCATTAGAAAACAGAGGAGTCCACTGGCGATCGGTCAAAAATCGCCAGAAGGGCACGTCCTGGAAAAACTCAAACGTTTCAAAAATAAGGGTTAGAACAATACCAAAAGTCGTCACCACGGAAATCAGAGCAAAAGCACCAAAGATTAACTTGACAATACCTTCGGTTCTTTTGCTCGCTTGGCGATTTGGCTGCCAAAGCCCAGATGATTGTTCGCTAGGTAAGCCGCTATTCATGCCAGATAGCCTGTAGAGAGAACAAAGAACACCAATCTAAAACGCTGACTGATACGCCGACAGTTGCCGACAGATAGCTAGGGATACCCCAAGTAACTGCTTGATGCGAGATTACAAAATAGATACCTCAAGAGGCATCCTGGTTAACTGCTTTATCGTGAAACTCAATCACACACAGCGCTATCCAGTAAATTACGCAGGGAGCTAAAAACTCTTGGCTCTCAAAGTGGCGCATATCTTACAACATTAGGAAATGCTGCATATCGAGATATTCTAGTAAGTCCTCTTATTTTTTCGAGGTTCCCTAAGCTACGTCGCAGGGTAAGAAATCAACTAGTGGCTGGGGTAGCCACTCAGAACCCTGAGCGCTACCCCAATCCAACAAGATCAAGTGAATAGAGTCTAGGTGACCTATTCCTTTTTCAGTAGGTCAACTAGCTTAAGACCTACAGCAGGGCTGCCGCCAAACACACTGCCAGTCTTGCGCTGTTCGATCCGTGCTTCAGCCAAATCCTCAATCTCGGTCGGCAGGGGCACATAACCTACTTCAGAAATCAGACCTGCGTTGGCTGGGTCGATCTGAAAGCGGGCAAAGGCGGCTACTGCGGGATTGTCCAGAGAGGTTGTCTTGATATAGAAGAACTCAGGACGGGACAGAGGAGTATAAGTGCCGTCGGCAATGGTTTCTGCGCTAGGCGCAACGCAACCGTTGCCGTTGTCGATTTCCACCAGTTTCAATCTGTCCCTGTTTTCTTCGTAGTAGGCAAAGCCGAAGAAGCCTAGACCGCCCGGATCAGAAGCCACACCCTGCACGATCACGTTGTCGTCTTCGCTGGCGGTGAAGTCGCCCCGGCTCTCACCTTCTTCGCCAACGATGGCAGCGGTGAAGTAGTCATAGGTGCCGGAGTCGGTGCCGGGGCCATAAAGACCGAGGGGAAGATCGGGGAAGCCAGGCCGAATCTGATTCCAGTTGCGGACAGTGCCTTGAGCTGCAGGTTCCCACATCTTCTTCAGCTCGTCCACAGTCAAGCAGGTAGCGAACTCATTGCTGGGGTTGATCACCACCGAGAGACCGTCATAAGCAATTGGCACCTCGACGTATTCGATGCCGTTTTTGGCACAGAGGTCAATTTCCTCTTGCTTAATGGGGCGGGAGGCGTTGGAGATGTCGGTTTCACCCGCGCAGAACTTTTTGAAGCCGCCGCCCGTGCCGGAAACGCCGACCGTGACGCGAACGCCAGGGTTTGCTTTCATGAACTCTTCTGCCATGGCTTCAGAGATGGGGAAGACAGTGCTGGAACCATCCACCAGCACGCTGCCCGTTAGGTCAGAAGTGCCGCCACCTGCTGCGGGGCTTTGTGCAGTGGTGGTGCCGCCACCGGTCGTGGTGGTGCCGCCACAGGCGACTGCGAGCGCCAGAGAAGCGGCCGTCAGAGCGGCCAGAGTGGCAGAACGCTTGGAACGAAGATTGAATGCCATATCCAGAGATTCCTGTAGGGTTTGTTTCTGTCAAACGTTGGCATTCTACAGTTTCATCGTAAAGAAGAGGTTAAGTTGGCTCAGAAAAGTGTATCCCAGATGACTGAAAGTCCTTGTAAAGAAGACGGATGCGGTCTGACCGTGGCGATCGCCCTTCGCTGAATCCCTTACCGGATGCGCCTTTTGTCAGCCCGGCAGCAGCTACCCAAACCATATTGCAAAAACTTCCTAAAGTCTTCTGACGATAGGTCAGGAAATCGCCATCAGGCTTCCTATATCTACTGATTGCTAATTTTCTGCCTACCGGAAGCGGCGGCGACGACCAAAGAAACGCCACACTTTATAGGCTGCAAAGCACAGAAGACCGATAATGACAATTCCAGTGAGCAGCGGAATCAGGATTGCCATTACCGAGATGACAGATGAGGTGAACAACTCCATTGTGGAGAGGGCGGGGTTGGCGATGCCGCCCGTGGTGGCAGTAGACGTGAGGCGAGCGGCATCGGTCATGCCTTTGGTGAGTCCGGCGGCTCCGGCTCCGGCGATGATGGCCAGCGTCCACTGAAGAAAAGGGCTGATATCGACCAGAGTGGAGGCCGTCAGCACGGCTCCAGCAACAAGGGCTGCCGGAGTGGTGATCAGATCTAGAATCTCATCGACCCAGGGAATGTAGTAGCCCGCAATCTCTACCCCAGTGGCTACTGCAAAAGCCGTGATGGCGATTGGTGAACCGATCCACTCAAAGCCCTGAGCGGGTGTCATGTGGCCGGTGGCGGTGGCGATGCTCATGACCAAAAACGGCACAAATAGCCGAAACCCGGTGGCAGCGCTGAGGCTAACGCCTGCCAGCAAGCTAATCAAAGTTTCCAAAGAGTCCTCCAGCCCTAAAGTAGGGAGTTGTTAAAGCGTTGAGTAAAAATCGATTTTTCCAAAAAGCAAATCGTTTCAGCCCGAAACCAGCCCGGAACTAGCCTATGTAACTGAATTTTTCTAACTTGATTTTTCCAAAGTATTTTAGATGATTTTCAGCCGGACGCGACAACGTTCGCCGCATCCAGAAACGACTGCGGCAAAGGCAAGACTGAGAAGAGGATACTGAGAAAAGTTTGGCCGTGCGTTAGGCTGATTGAGAAAAGAGGCGGAAGTAGAGCGATCGCCCCAGTTCTTTGATCGGAAACGCGAGGTAGGTCAGCGGGTTAATCGTCACGATAATGTCGCGGAAATCGCGCTTAGCCAGCGCCACGATCGCCCCAGCCACCCAGGTTGCATCCATCACGCCGATGGGATTCAGATTGCTCTTGAACGGGCCAAGGATGAGTTTGCGAATGACGCAGGGTGCATCCAGTCGTCGCAGCGTAATCAGGTCGCCCAGGGTTCGCTTCGACAGTTCATACAGTGGGCTGAAGGCCGGGCTAACTTCTGCTTCGGAGGTGTTGATCCAGAGTTCCTTCAGCGCCCGATGTTCCGACTTTTGTACAGTGCTAAGGAAGAGTTCTGCCAGGTTCCAGGCTGAAAATGTGTTGACCTGAAAGGATTTTTGGATAGCTTCGGGCGTGCGATCGCCATGCACGTTGATTCCGTGATTAATAATCAGAATATCCACGCCTTGTAGCCGTTCCTTCAGATCAAGCTCTCGCCCCGCGCACCAGGGCAGCACCTCGACGCGATCGCCAAATTCTGCGCCCTCGCAGGTGGTGATGGCAACCGGCTTTGCGCCTTGCTTTTGCAACTGGGCAATCAGCGCCCGTCCCAACGTGCCCGATGCGCCCGTCACTGCGACCGTTTTGCCCTTGAGCGAAAGCGCCGTGCCCAGTATCTTGTCCACGATGGTAAAGTACCCGCAATAGTAAGCGTTGCCCTGGTCAAAATGATGCCGCCAGTGGTATGTGCGGTTCACCGTCCACTGCGAAGGAATCGCATCCAAATCGCCGGGCTTGTGCGTCAGGTCGGTGGCCAGCAGCCAGCCGCGCGATCGCGAATATGCCGTAATCAAAAACCCCAGCGAATAGAGGCAGCCCGCGACAAGCGCCAGATTTTGAGTCAGCGCCAGCAGGATCACCCCTGCCCCCAGCATGGCGATCGCCTCTGGTACATCATTATAAAGTTGCGCCTGCTTATAGGCCTCCAGGCTAACGATGCTGAGGTCGCGGCGATAGGCCTTGTGGTGTAGGTTGTGGCTGCGCTGGAGCGGCTGCCAATAGTGCCCCGCAATGTGATAGCCATCGCGCACCAGTTCAGCCAGCACAACGGAGGCTGCTGCCCACAAAGTAAAGCTGAGAAGACCGCCGGGGGTAATCATTTAGAGATCAAACGTCGAATAAAACGGTGAACCAGATGTCTAGCGGAGGGCCAATGCCCCATTTCCAACTGCTGCGGTATTGTGGAAATCATAGACAGTGTAACGTAATGTGACATCTTTTCAGAAGCGCGATCGCCCCTTGAGAAGACCCAAGCAAGGGGCAAGCAAGTTGGGGGCGATCGCCTGCAGGCTGATCAAATTCAGAACTTAGGACAGGCGATATGTTTTTAGTCACCGGAGCAACGGGTGGATTGGGCAAGCGCATCGTGCGGCAACTGCGAGAGCAGGAGCAGCCCGTGCGGGCGTTTGTGCGGCTGACTTCCCGCTACAGCGAACTGGAACAGCGCGGCGCAGAAATCTTTATCGGCGACCTGACCCAAGAACGCGACCTGCAAAAAGCGCTTCAGGGAGTACAGTTTGTCATCAGCGCCCACGGCTCGAACGAAGCCAGTGGCGGGGCCCAGGCGCTCGACTATCGGGCCAACATCGACCTGATCGATTTGTCGAAATCAGCAGACGTGCAGCATTTCACCTTTATCTCGGTGATGGGAGCCGACCGCAACTACGAAGACGCACCCGTGTTCAAGGCAAAGGCGGCAGTAGAAAAATATCTGCAAGCCAGCGGGCTGAACTATACCATTCTGCGGCCGTCTGGCTTCGCGTCTAATCTTTTACCCCTGGCGGAACAGTTTCGCAAGAGCGGCGTGTATCTGCTGATCGGCGACCCTAAAACCCGCACCTCCATCATTAGCACCGACGACCTGGCCAAGCTGGCGATCGCCTCGGCCACTACACCCGCTGCCCACGGACAAATCTTCAATGCAGGCGGCCCGGAAATCCTGGAGCGCGGCGAAATTCCCAATATCTTTGCCCGCATCTTCAAAAAGGAGCCGATTTTGATCAACCCGCCGCTGCTGGCCATCGACGGACTGCGAGCAGCCATCGGCCTGGTGAATCCAGAACTAAAAGCCTCGCTGGGCACCTTCCGTACGTTGCTGGCCAACGAGTTTTACACTACGCCTGCCGAAGTCGAGCAACTTCAATCTGCCTACGGTATCCAGCTAGAAACGCTGGAAACCTTCCTGCGGCGATATCTCAGCGCCTAAGGACGAGCAGTCGAGCAATTATTCCGCAATTGATCAAGCGGCTGCTCAGGCTACTCCGCCGTTCAAGCCGTAGGCAAATCTAGAAGCGCTATCCCTACTCCTCCTGCGCTTCCTCGATCGGCTTGGCTTTGATCTCGACAGCCTGCACATCAATCGTGCCCGGTGGCGTGATGCGATAAAACGCGCCTTTTTCAACCCGCAGCGCTTCGCCACAGTTGGGGCAGCGGAGTTGGGTGCCGTTGATGCCTGCGGAACGGGTTTCGCAGACGGGGCAGGGCGCTTCCACTAGGTTGCGGCCGAGCCACCAGCGAAAGGCAAAAAAGGCAATCACGGGCGTTAGAATCAGCAACCCAATCAGCACAATAAAAGACTTCACCAGCCAGCCCAGCCCTACCATGCCCAATAGCCAGGCGATCGCCAGCAAGGTTATCCAAAACCCCAGTCCTGACAGGGTAAACCGCAACCCCCCATAGCCGTTTTGATTCATGGCTGTCTCCCTAAACAATCGGGATTTCTGCGAATCCACTCCTTCATTGTGATAACGCGCATCATACCAAGCCCAGATGGAAAGCTCGAATTTCCCAGGAGAGATTTCCGAATTCTGAGTCTGTTCCTGGACGGCTCGAAAATTCAGACTGGGCAGATGGGAAAAACTCACCCTAAAAAATCAATTTTTGAAACAGACCTACTTGTGAATGCAGATTCCGTAAGCCGCCTGGGGTTATATAGAAACAGCGGTGTGTAACTGCAAAGAAATGCTGAGTGGCATAGGTAGATGCTGTAAAGCCTATTGGAAAGGGCAGGCGATATGGGGCTAAAGCGCCAACTGAGGCAACTCACTGGTTTTCCTCTCCGGCGCAGAAGCATTCTGGGTCTACTGATTTTGCTCGTCGCCAGCTACCTGGGCACTCTGGCGCGATGGAACTTGTTTTTTAATATTGACCTGATTTTTGGCTCCATTGCCGTGTGGCTGGTGGTGGGGTTTTATGGGGTTCGCTGGGGCGTTTTGGCGGGTGCGCTGAGTGGTGCCTGTACCTACTTTCTGTGGGGACACCCTTATGCAGGAATGGTTTTTACGCTGGAAGCGCTGTTTGTTGGGTTTTTGTTTTATCACAATTGCTCCGCAAGCCGTCCAAACCTTGTGCTGCTGGATGGTCTCTTCTGGCTGCTAATCGGGGTTCCCCTAGGCTGGTTTTTCTACGATAAAGTGTTGCAGATTGATCCTGTGCAGGTGCAAATTATTTTACTCAAGCAGCCCGTGAATGGCATCTTCAACGCACTGATTGCCAGCCTGCTGATGATCTACTTGCCCATCCATCGCTGGATCGATCGCCCCAAAGCGCTCAATTCTCTTGCGCTACAGCAAGCGCTGTTCAACCTGCTAGTGGCTTTTGTATTTTTGCCGACGCTGCTGCTGATTATATTTGCCAGCCGTGATGTGATTGATACGATTCGCTCCGATGCTCAGGCAGACTTGAGTCGCGTATCGGGCTATGCTGTAGCGTCGCTGCGATTGTGGCATCAGGAACACTTGCAATCGGCAAGTGAGCTGGCGCTGCAAGTTGCGAAATATGGCGAGTCTGATCAGGAGCATCTGCAGCACCATCTCGAATCGTCTCAGCGGCTCTTGCCCGATTTGTATCGGGTGCAGGTGTGGGATCGGGAGGGTCGGGTACTGGTATCTAGCGATACCATGTCTGATGAAGAGTCGGATGTAGCGATCGCCCCCCGGCAAGAAGATATCCGCTTGGCCCGACAGACGCTTCAGCCCATCTTGTCGGATGTGATTCCTGGAGCGCTGCCGCGTGTGGTTTGGAGTGTACCCATTGTGCAGAGGCTGCGGCTGGAGGGACTGATTCTCAGCGAGGTGGGATTGGGCCGCGTGGAGACACTGCTGCGGCAAAGCCTCAGCGGGGAGGGAATGGATCTCACACTCGTCGGGCGAAACCAGACTGTGGTGCTGAGTACGCGGGGCGATCGCCCGTCAGGCTCCCGGTTTCAACAGCCACAGGACAGTATCGTAGAACCTTTGGGCGACAATTTTTATCAGGTGTTTCCTGAGCGAAGCCGGCCCATCATGGCCCGCTGGATGAACTCCTGGTTTGGGCAGGCGGTGCCTGTGGCAGCGGGGCTACCGTGGACGCTAGTGGTCGAGGCTTCAGCTCAATCCGATGTCCGCAACATCCAGCGCATCTATTCCCGCAATCTGGCGCTGCTGCTGGCGATCGCCCTGCTAGCGCTGCTAGTGTCGGCGCTAGTAAGTCAGTGGATGGTGCACCCCCTGTCTCGACTCGCCCAAGTGACGACCAATCTACCCGATAAGCTGCTGGCTGGGCAGCCCATCGACTGGCCCGACAGCCAGATTACTGAACTCGCGTTTCTGGTCAAAAACTTCAGAACGATGGGCAGATCGCTGACCCAACAGTTTGGCGCGATTCAGCAGGCCCTCAGCTATGAGGCGTTGATCCGGCGTATTACCGACAGCGTGCGCGACAGCCTGGACGAGTCGCAGATTTTGCAGACGGCGGTGCAGGCGCTGGGGCAGGAGTTAAGCTTGGTCTGCTGCGATGCGGCGCTCTACAGTGCCGACCAGAAGTATTCGACAATTCAGTACGAATATACAACCGCCCTGCCATCGGCGCTGGGCACGAGCTTTGCCATTCCCAACGAGTTTTCTGAGGTTCATGGTTTGCTGCTGCGGGGAGAATCCTGCCAGTTTTGCGCCGCGCAGCCCCATCCAGTCCGCCCCACTGCCTGCACGATGACGGTGCTGGCCCATCCAATTTGGGACGATCAGGGCGTGTTGGGGGATCTATGGCTATTCAAGCCGCAGGGCGCAGTTTTTCAGGAGCCAGAGGTGCGGCTGGTGCAGCAGGTGGCCAGCCAGTGTGCGATCGCCCTGCGTCAGGCCCGGCTGTATGAAGCGTCGCAGATTCAGGTCAAAGCGCTAGAAAACCTGAACCTGCTCAAAGACGACTTTTTAAGCACTGTGTCTCACGAACTGCGGACTCCCATCACCAATATTAAGATGGCTATTCGGATGCTCAAGCTGGCGCAGCAGAACGAGCAACGCGAACGGTATCTCAAAATCTTAGAAGCCGAATGCGATCGGGAGGCAACCCTAATCAACGATCTGCTCGACTTGCAGCGCCTCGCCGCCGGAACGCAGGCACTTGATCCGGAGCCAATTCATCTGCGGGATTGGGTGCTGCGCTTGGTTGCGGCATTTGAGGAGCGCATTCACAGTCGTCAGCAAACCCTGCAAGTCGAACTCCCCCACGACTTGCCAGTCATTACCTCTGATGCTGGCTGTCTGGAACGCATTCTGACCGAACTACTCAACAATGCCTGCAAATATACGCCACCTGGTGAAAAGATTTGGGTGTCGGTCGGTGCTGTTGCACCTGTAGATTCCAGCTTAATCGAAATGGCTCAGGCCGTGGGCGATCGCCCCATAGCCCTAAAACCGCTGTCCTACCCGCCAGAACCAAGCACCGCATCAGATTCATCCGATTCAAGCTGGCTGGCTCCAGACCCGCTCGATCCTGGCTTTGTGGTAATTAGAGTCTGCAACTCTGGAGTTGAAATTCCCGCCGCAGAACTAGATCGAATTTTTGAAAAGTTTTACCGCATCCCCAGCATTGACCGCTGGAAGCAGGGCGGCACAGGGCTAGGCTTGGCGCTGGTGCAAAAAATGACGGAGCACCTAGGCGGTCGCATCCAAGTGACTAGCGCTGCTCACCGAACCTGCTTCAATATAGCGCTGCCTATCACCCCAAAGCCAAGCTAAAACTAGCGGAAATTAAACTAGCTGAAATCTAGCGGAAATTAAGACTGACGCAGTTCTATACAATTCCTGCAAACAGCGCCACAGACTCAATCGCTAGAAGGCCTTGCAGACTCTTAGATTCGCAATCTAGAGTCGCCAATCCACAGTCCAGAATCAATATTGATCGACACTAGACGATTTCTCGCAGATGTCGCCCGCAAGCAATCGTCCAAAACCCAGAAAATTGAAACAAGTGCGTCAGCTTTGTGAAAGCTGGTCGAGCGAGTCTAAATCCTCCCCAAGCAACCTGGCTTTTGTTCAGTCTTTTCAACGGAAGGGAACCTTAGAGAAGATAGTAACTAGGCGGGTGAACCCTTCCTCCGGTGCTTGCGTTCTGGAAAAAATTGCCCTGAATAGGATCAATTCTCGCAAACAGCGCTACAGACTCAATCGCTGGAAGCCTTACAGACTCTTAGATTAACAATTAGACTAGCAATCTAAAATTGCCAATCCACCATCCAGAGTCGATATCAGAGGCGTTCCCTCGCTGCATCGTTCACAACTGTCGCCTGTCTGCCCCTCATTGCTCCTGCCTCCCGTGCCACAACTATGCCAGTTCCCGACTTTGCTACGCTCGATGTGCTGCGTCAGTACAACATATTGGATAGCGCCCCTGAGGAAGGCTTTGACGGATTAGCGCGGTTAGCGGCGCAGCTTGGGGGCGTGTCGGTTGGGCTGATTGCCTTTTTGCGGAGTGATAGCTCGACGTTAGCGGGCGAAGATCGCTACTGGCTGAAGGCACTGACGGGCTGGCCTGAGAACACGCCCTGCCATCCGCTGGTGTGTTTGGACAGCACGCTGACCGCCGAAGACGGGCTGCTGGTGACAGATTTGCAGCAGGATGAGCGGTTTGTGTTTGAGCCGATTGCCGTGGGCACACCGGCGGTGCGGTTCTATGCTGGCGTGCCGCTGCTAAGTCCGGCGGGGGCGGCGCTGGGCGTGCTGGCGGTGATGGGCTGGGAGCCGAAAAATCCGCCCGCAGGGTTGATGGATGGGCTACGGCTGCTGGCACGGCAGGCGATCGCCCAGCTGGAACTGCGGCGGCGCACAGCGGCTCTGACAGAGGCGATCGCCCAACAACATGCCGCCGAAACTGAGCAAAAGCTGCTGTTTTCCCTGTCAGCTCATCTAGCCTGCGTCATGGGAGCCGATGGCTATCTCAAACGGCTCAACCCTGCCTGGCGCAGGCTCTTGGGCTATACCGCAGCAGAACTGATGGCTAAGCCTTTCCTGGAATTCATTCATCCCGACGACTGGGAAATCACCCTCAACCACATACAAAAAGTGGTCGCCAAGGGCAAAAAAGTCACGTTTCAAAACCGATGCCGCCACCGCAACGGCAGCTATCATCGCCTCCAGTGGCGCATTGGGCCGCTGCAAGACCGCCAGCTTTTGTGCGCTACTGCCAGCGAAGTTGCAGCAGATGCACTGCCCGACTCCGCGCTGCCGCAATACGACCTGCTCTCTGACCTGGCCTTTGCGCTGAATCAGCATTCCATCGCCGCCATCACCGATGCTCAAGGGAAAATTATCTACGCTAACGACAAATTCTGCGAAATTTCCTGGTATTCTCGCGAGGAGCTAATTGGGCAAGATCATCGGCTGATTAGCTCTGGCTATCACTCGCGGGAGTTTTTCCGGGATCTGTGGCAGACCATTGCCTCTGGCAACGTGTGGCGTGGCGAAATTTGCAACCGGGCCAAGAATAATATTCTCTACTGGGTGGATACGACCATCGTGCCCATCCTAGACGACGCAGGCAAGCCCCAGCGCTATATCGCCCTGCGAACCGACATCACCGAGCGCAAAGAAGCCGAGCAGGAACTCAAAGCGCGATCGCACCTGGCAGAACTGGGCGCGGCTGTTGGCGTAACCCTGTCTCAGGGCGGCACCGTCACCGACATTCTGAAGCGCTGCACCGCCCAACTGGTGCAATATCTCGATGCCCATTCTGCGTATGTGTGGACGCTGAATCCTGAAACCCGGCTCCTGGAGCTACGAGCTAGCGCAGGCGGTTTATCCTGCCCCAAGGAGTTTCAAAATCGCATCCCCATTGGCATATCGGTAATTGGCTATGCCGCCCAGACGCGCCGCCCCTACCTCACCGACAACGTGCTGAACGACATGTGCATCGGCTCCAAAGACTGGCTGGAGCAGGAGCGCGTGGTCGGCTTTGCGGCCTACCCGCTGGTGACGGAAGACCGCCTGATTGGGGTCATGGCGCTGTTTAGCCATCTACCCTTTGCCCAAACGGTGCATAAAACCCTCGGCTGGATTTCCAACAGTTTGGCTGTGGCCATCGACCGGACGCTGGCGCGAGAGGAACTGCTGAGTCGGCGGGAGGCGCTGCTGTTTCGCCTGGCTAGTCAGATTCGTGCGTCGCTCGATCTGGTAGCAATTTTGGAAACGACAGTGAGCGAGGTGTGGTCGCTGCTCCAAGTGGATCGCTGCCAGTTTCTCTGGTGTCGCTCGACGCTAGAAGCGACGCGGCTGGAGATTACCCACGAAGCGCGGAATCCGGCGTTGATTAGTTTGCTGGGGGATTATCCACTCGGGCCAGGACGGGTGCTGGGCGAAAAGGTGCTGAACCTGGAAATGGTGCGGATTGCCGACGGGCGACCCGGAGCGGTGGAACCGGGCTTGCTAGAGGTGCTGAACCGGGCCGATGCGGTGGCACTGCTGCTGCTGCCACTGGAGACCCATTCCCACAAACTAGGGGCAATCGCCTGCTATCACAGCAGCCCCCGCGCCTGGACAGACAGCGAGGTAGAACTGCTGCAAGCGGTGGTTGACCAAGTAGCCATTGCCATTGACCAAGCTGAACTGTATGCCCAGAGTCGAGAAGCGGCGATCGCCGCCGAAGCCCAGGCCGCCCAGCTCAGCCAGACATTGCAGCACCTCCAGCAGACCCAGGCGCACCTGATCCAGTCCGAAAAAATGTCCAGTCTGGGGCAGATGGTGGCGGGCATTGCCCACGAAATCAACAATCCGGTGAATTTCATCAATGGCAATTTGGTTCACGCCAACAACTACACCAAAGACCTGCTGCACCTGTTGAATCTGTATCAAAATCACATACCCGATCCACCGGATGAGGTGGTTCAGGCGCTCCAGGCGATCGACCTGGACTTTATTGGCGACGACCTGCCCAAGCTAATGACCTCCATGAAAATTGGCGCAGACCGGATTCGTCAGATTGTGCTGTCGCTGCGAAACTTTTCTCGGCTCGACGAAGCAGAGAAAAAGCCTGTGGATATTCATGAAGGCATTGACAGCACGCTGCTAATCTTGCAAAATCGCCTGAAAAATCACGCCGAAGGAACGGGAATTGACGTTGAAAAAGAATACGGATCGCTGCCCAAAGTGGAATGCTATGCGGGTCAGTTAAACCAGGTGTTTATGAACATTCTGGCGAACGCAATCGACGCGCTGGAAGAGTGCCCCCCGCCGCGCCGGATTACTATCTCGACCGAGTTTGAGCCGCAGCCCGCGATCGCCCTTGCACCGCCCGCCGAACCCGCAGCTTCCCAGTTGCCAGAGCCTACTGGCTGCGTTGTTATTCGCATTGCCGACAACGGCCCGGGCATGTCTGCCGAAACGCGCGATCGCCTGTTTGACCCTTTCTTTACCACCAAGCCCGTCGGCAAAGGCACAGGGCTAGGGCTGTCCATCTGCTACCAGATTGTCGTGCAGCGTCACGGCGGCAGCCTGGAATGCGAATCGGAACTGGGCAAAGGGACGACCTTCACCATTCGCATTCCGCTGATCTGAGCGCGATTTTGGATCTTAGATTGGCAATTTTAGATTGGCGATTTTAGATTGGCGATTTCAAAGCCCAGCATCGATATCACGAATCGTACATCCGGGCTTCGGGTGCGTCGGGATTCTCTTCGCAATATTGCTCAAAGGCCGACTTGTCGCTGCCGATGCTGCCGTAGGTGCGGTTGGCTTTTTGGTGAGCGGCTTCGGCTCGCAGTTCTTCCACAATGTCCCACGCCGCAGCGCAGTCTGGCGAGTCGATGCCTTTGGCGGCGCAGACCTGTCGGGCATGGGCGATCGCCTCTTGCAGTTGGTTTTCCAGCAGCACGGCCTTGGGCTGTTCCACAAAGTCGCCCTTGGTCAGGATGTCGTTCAGCGTAATCAGCCCCAGCAGCCCGCCCTGAATCACCGGAGCGCTGTGAATGCCCGTATTGGCAAATAGCCGCGCAACATATTCCACACCCAGATCAGGATTCACCACAATGCAGGGCTTGGTCATGATTTCAAACACGCGCACCCGCGCCGGGTCGAGGCCGTAGGCGACGACTTTGTACACCACGTCCGTTTCAGTCACAATGCCATAGGCATCCTGGCTGTGGCGCAGTTCCACAATCAGCGTCCGGGTCGCCTTTTCCTTCATGAGCTTAACGGCTTCATAGACCGTGGCCGAACCGCGAATCGTTGCCACCTCTTTGGACATTACCTCAGACGCTTTCAGCATAATTCTTTCCTGATGAGAAACCCTAGAGAAACCTGAATGTTGCCAATTATTGCCAAATGCTACCAACGATTGCTTAATTACCCAAATCTCAGCCTGCAAGTTGAGCCAGCACTATCCTCACACAGTTTGCCTCTGACTGCTTAACACGATTCCCAAAAGGCTCGAACCCTACTCATCCAAATGGAGAGGGATGGAGAGGGGGTTGTGAACTCTGCGTTTGAACCGTGGTCGATGGTTATGCTAGAGGTGAGTTTAAGCAGCAGGAGTAGAGAACTCTAACTCGTGTCAGGAAAAGACTGAATGAGGACTTACGCAGTTGGACAATTTCTCGTGGGCCCGCGAGAAATTGTCCAAAATCCAGAAAGCCTATTGCAAGTGCGTAAATCCTGTGAATTAAAGGGTGGACTGGGATTTTTGGGTATGGAAGTCCTAGAGCAGCTTTAAGGCAGCATTAACGTGGCATTTTTTGTGGCATTTCTAAGCAGCACTTTCAGAAGGCGGAGGGAAACCCAATGACGATTGCCAATCCCGTCGTCAAACCGATTAGTCAGCTTGAACTAGCACCAGGAAGCATGGCAACCCTGAGAAATGTAACCTGGCAGGAGTTTGAAAGCATTTTGGAAGAACTCGGTGAGCAGCGAGCCGCTCGCGTTGCCTACAGTGGAGGAAACCTGGAGATTATGGTTCCGCTGCCAGAACATGAACGGGCAAAGATTGTGATTGCCGACCTAGTCAAAACAATCCTTCGATCGCAACGACGCAATTGGGAGCCGTTGGGGTCTACCACGTTTAAGCGGGAAGAAACCTCCCGACCTTCCCATCGCCGAAATCATTCCAAACGCAGTGGAGCGGGCGACGCAAATCGGCACCAGCCAGTCTCTCAGAGAATTTGAAGACTGGCTCAAGCAGACTAGCTCAAGCAGCGCTGAATCCTAACCCCAGCCTATCCCTCTGCCACAGAGGGCACAAACTCTTCAAAGCCCGTCTCGAAGGGGTTGTCTTCCAACCTTGGCGGCTCTGGTGGGGCTTCGGGGGTGGGCTGGAGCGTGGTCGCCTCCGAAATGGGTCGGCGGGCATCGATCAGGCTCATGGCACGGCTGACGCTCTCCGGGAGGATGACCACTAGTGCATCCTTGGGGGCCCGATCCAGCGCCGTGTTAATGGCTTCGGTTTCGTCCAGAATCACGTCGTACTTCAGCCCCGGCTGGATCTGTCGAATGCCTTCTTCAATAAGACCAGCAGCGCTGCCCCGCGCTCGTCCGCGGGTGTCGTTGTCTTCCTTGATATAGATACGGTCGAAAATGGCGGCAGAGAGCCGACCGAGGGTGATGAAGTCTTCATCGCGGCGATCGCCCGGGCCCCCAATCACTCCAATCCGCTCGCCGTTCCAATTCCGCACAAAGCCGCCCAGCGCCTCATAGCTGTGGGGATTATGAGCATAGTCTAGCAGGACATGAAACTCACCCAGGTTAAACAGGTTCATACGGCCGGGGGTCTGGCTGGCGGAAGCCTGGAAGGTGGCTAGTCCCTGCCGGATGGCTTCGACCGGAACGCCTTGGGCAAAGGCCGCCAGCGAAGCCGCTAGCGCATTGGCAATCATAAAGGGCGCACGGCCGCCCATCGTCAGGGGCATGCTAGCCGCCTCCATCAGCCGCAGCGCCCAGTCGCCCTTCACCAGCGTCAGGTAGCCGTTTTCGTAAATCGCTGCCAACCCGCCCTGAGCAACGTGGTTTTGCACCGTGGGATTCTCCGGGTTCATAGCAAAGTAGGCCACCTGCGACTTGACGCGGCCAGCCATCGCCGCCACCAGCGGGTCATCCGCATTCAGCACAGCATATCCGCCCACACCGACGCTTTCTGCCACAACGCTCTTAAGGTGCGCCAGTTGTTCCACCGTGTCAATATCGCCAATGCCCAAGTGGTCGGCCGCCACATTCAGCACCACGCCCACATCGCACTGGTTAAAGCCCAGCCCAGAGCGGAGAATGCCGCCCCGCGCCGTTTCCAGCACCGCGACTTGCACCGTTGGATCTTGCAAAATCACCTGGGCGCTTTGGGGGCCTGTGGTGTCGCCCTTTTCCACTAGATAGTCGCCAATGTAGATGCCGTCGGTGGTGGTGTAGCCGACGATTTGCCCCGTTTGCTTGAAAATATGGGCGGTCAGGCGATTGGTGGTGGTTTTACCATTAGTGCCCGTCACCGCCACAATGGGCACCCGGCCGGGCGTTCCGGGCGGAAACAGCATGTCGATGATGGCTTCGCCCACGTTGCGCGGCGTACCCTCGCTGGGTGAGAAGTGCATCCGCAGGCCCGGCGCGGCGTTGACTTCTACGATTACGCCATCCACCTCGCGCATGGGTTTAGAAATGTCAGGGGTTACCACGTCCAATCCGGCAATGTCCAGCCCGATGATTTTGGCGGCGCGTTCGGCAATCCAGCGGTTTTCGGGGTGGATGTCGTCCGTGCGATCGATGGCGATGCCGCCTGTGCTGAGGTTTGCCGTTGCCTTCAGATAGCACACTTGCCCCATCGGCAGCACGGTATCCAGGTCATAGCCCTGACGCTCCAGCATTTGAAAGGCAGCGCGATCTAGCTCAATCTGAGTCAACACGTTGTCGTGTCCTGTCCCCCGGCGGGGGTCACGATTCGTCTCGTCTACCAGTTCCGCAATGGTGGAGCGACCGTTGCCAACGACGTGAGCAGGGACGCGCTCTGCCACTGCCACCACTTTGCCGCCAACGAGCAAGATCCGGTGGTCGCGCCCGCGATAGAAGCGCTCGACGATCACCGCATGGGATTTTGAGGCAGCTTGGGCGGCATCATAGGCTTCTTCGGCTTCTGCCATTGAGTTAATGTCGATGGTGATGCCGCGGCCGTGGTTGCCGTCTAGTGGTTTGATGACGACCGGGAATCCGCCCACGTCTTCAATGGCTTGCTCCAGTTCATCCAGGTAGTAAATCGTGGTGCCACGAGGAACCGGAACTCCCGCTTCGGACAGCAGCCGCTTCGTGCCTTCCTTGTCGCTGGCTAGCTCTACGCCCAAAATGCCCGTGCCGCTGCTGAGGCTGGCCTGGATACGCTTCTGGTATTCGCCGTAGCCAAGCTGGATGAGCGATCGTGTGCTAAGCGGCATCCAGGGAATCCCCCGCGCCTCGGCCGCTGCGACGATATGCTCGGTACTGGGGCCGAGCGCTGCTTCCATCGCCAGTTCTCGCAGGTCGTTCAGGTCTTGCTCCAGTTCTTCGACGGGATAGCGACCTGTGTCTACGATGCTCTGGCAAAGGCGAACCGCCGCCCGCGCTGCGTAGCGACCCGCCTGCTCGCTTTTGTACTCCATCACAACTTGGTAAACGCCGGGAGTCGAGGTTTCGCGGGTGCGCCCAAAGCCGACGGGCATCCCGGCCAGCGTTTGCAATTCCAGCGCGACGTGTTCCACGATATGCCCCATCATCGTGCCTTCCTGGACGCGGCTGAGGAATCCGCCCCGGCAGCCGGGTGAGCAGTAGTGTTCGACCAGGCTAGGCAGGAGGGATACCAACCCATCGTAAAATCCGGGGATTTCGTTAGACGGGCGATCGCTCAGGTCTTCGAGGTCGAGCCGGATGACCACCAGCTTTGGGTATCGAATGCTCCAATAGTTGGGGCCTCGCAACGTCTGAGTCTTGAGAATCTTCATAGCGCTGGGATTCCAGGATAGAGTGCGGCTTTAGAAGCACGATAGTCTAGTGTCAAGCGGGACAACAACGACAAACTGTATTGTTTGAAACAGTTTCAAGTTTGTTTTAGAACTGCCTGCCATCACCCCTTTGCCTGAATCCTGACGCATTTTTGTCCCACGCGCAATAAATCGCAGGACATTTCTGTGAGTAATTACTTATTGAAATGAGTCTCAGGACGGACTTGCGGCTTGAGCGGGGGAGGGCGATCGCCACTCAGAGGCTACCGATTCAGAACCACGCGCTTGTAGAAATCGAAGCGATCGCCATGACTGAGAATATGCACCCGCAGATTGTGGATGCTGAGGGGATCGTCCGTGCCCGCGTCAGGCTGATTGGTAAAGGAAATCTGCTCTGGGTCGATTACTGTCACCGTGCCCTTGCCAATCACCTCAAAGGTGCCATTGCCCTGAAACATGGCGCAGGTGTCCTCATCGATACCGATGCCCAGCTTTTCGGGATAGGCGGCGATCGCACTCATCAGCCGCGCCATCCGATTGCGGTTGTGAAAATGCTGATCCACCAGCACTTCGGGAATAATGTTGAGTCCGGTCGTCAGATCCACCAGCGACCGATTCGGCGGCTCCCCGCTACCGCCCCCTGCAATCATGTGCTGCCCCATTACTGCTGCGCCAGCACTCGTGCCCGCCAGCGTAATTTCGCCCAGTTGAGCACGAATTCGCACCTTCTCCATGATGGGCGTATCCGACAGCAGGCCACACAGCCGCAACTGGTCGCCCCCGGTCATAAACACGCCCGTACAGTCTTCCAGAAACGCCTGCCAATCAGGATGGCTCCCCTGATCCCGGTCTTGAATGTCGAAAATGGCAATATCCTTTGCGCCCATGTCTTCAAAAATCTCGCGGTAGCGGCTGCCAATTACCCCCGGCTCCCGCGACGCCGAAGGAATAATGGCAATCCGCGCATCTGCACCGCGCGATCGATGAAAAAACGTGCGAAGAATTTCACGACCGTGGACTTTGTCTTCGGCACCGCCGATGACCATAACCGCTGTTTCTGTAGACTGGGGCATCCGTTGACGCTGGAGGGTAGGATCAGGTTGAAACATCCGCTCTGAAGGCGGACGGCGCGACACTAGCCGTTCTAATAGTTTGCCAAGCCCGTGTTGAGTTCTACTCATGACTCAAGAATGAAGGTTGCTGGCGAGTGGGGACTCAAGAAAAACAGCAAAGAAATCTTCTAGCGTGCAGTGAAGGTGCAACGAAACCAGCGGTCAAGGCATGAACAGTGGGATAAATCGTCGAAATACGAGCAATGGTGCAGCAGCAATCTCGCAAGCGCGATCTCGCACATCATCGCCGACTCTGCTTTATCCTGATAAAGTTCAGACGAATAGAATTTAGATTCGGCAAGTTAAATCAGCAAATCTAATGGGAATGGGTCTAGAGTCTAAGCGTAATTATTTAACCATACTCTCAAGCCTTTAACGGTAGTTTTTGTGCGAACCCTATCCTAGCTTCATTACATTCCCCCTGAGCATAGGTGCAAAAACCTATCGCCCTCTATCACTGCTCACTAACCAAAGCCGCCGGACACCACCCCGAAAATTATTCCAAAAAACAGTGATCCGAAGCGGCCACCTCCCCTCTTTCCAGCCCTCTTCGTTCTTCCCTCTTCGTTCTTCTTTCTTCCCCCTTCCCCCTTTCCCCCGTGCGCTTCGACCTAATCACCCTATTTCCCGATTTCTTTTCTTCGCCCCTGCAATCCGGACTGCTGGGCAAAGCGCTGGCAAACCGGATTGCGGAGGTGCATCTGACCAATCCCCGCGATTTCACCACCGATAAGCATCACAAGGTTGATGACGAACCCTATGGCGGCGGCGTGGGGATGCTGATGAAACCAGAGCCAATCTTTGCGGCGGTGGAGTCGCTGCCCGTGCTGCCCCGACGGGAGGTGCTGCTGATGACTCCGCAGGGGGAGCCGATGTGCCAGCGGATGTTTCAAGAGTTTGCTAGCAGCCGGGATCAACTGGTCATTATCTGTGGGCACTACGAGGGCGTAGACGAGCGAGTGCTGAATCTGGTGACGCGGGAAGTGTCGCTAGGGGACTTTGTGCTGACCTGTGGCGAAATTCCGGCGCTGGCGCTGCTGAACGGCGTGATTCGCCTGCTGCCGGGGACAGTGGGCAAGGTAGAGTCGCTGAAGTTGGAAAGCTTTGAGGATGGGCTGCTGGACTATCCCCAATACACCCGGCCCGCGGAGTTTCGCGGATGGCGAGTGCCCGATGTGCTGCTGTCGGGAAACCACCAGGCGATCGCCCACTGGCGGCACGAACAGCAGATTGAGCGCACGCAGAAACGCCGCCCCGACCTTTGGCAGGCATGGCAGGAGCGGCAAAAGTCTGCATCTTCAGATGAGAGAGAAAAAGACGACCACAAACTCTAGAAATTTGGCAAATGGAAATTCCGCCAGCAGGGGTCGATGAAACGGATTCTTGCGTGGAGCTTCTTTAATATAGGGCTATGTAGAGCTTCTGGCTGCTACGTGGGGCTGTAGTGGTCAATCAGCAGGGCTGCCAGGACTGCAAAGGCAGTGATACTAAGGGCAATCGCCGGATGTTGCCCCTGGCTAATGGCAAATGTGGTAACTGCGCCAGCACCCAGCGTTGCGGTCAGCGTTGCGCTAACCCAATCTTTCTTTGTGTTTTTATCGTACATTTGGCTAAACCGAGGCAAATCTGATGGTGTTATTCGATACCCATCAAACTATCACCCCGATCTGAGATTCCCAATCGAAGGCTGGGAATTTGTAATCAAGGTTTAGTTTTGCATACGTTTCTTCACTTTCTGGGCGCAGTTTGTGAGCTATTGTAAAGCGCTTCTGCTACGCGCTTTAGCCGCCGCAACTGCGCCTGCATATCCTGTCGGGTCCACTCTGCCGCAAACGTATTAAACCCATAGCGGACGATGGGATTGGGAATGCGAAACTCAAAGCGATTGACCAGCGTCGTGCCCGTGGAAGTCGGCTGACACTCCCAGCGATCGCGCCCCTGAAAGAATCCCCGAAACTCCCAGACGATTAGCCCTGGCTCTCGCTCGACCACTGTGCTGTGGAGCGCAGGCTGCACCAGCGGCGTTTGAATCAGAAATCGGCTCTTGCCGCCTAGCTCCGTACTCCAAACGCCCACAGGCTCGCAGCGCAGCGCCGGATTGAGCCAGCGATGCATCAACTCTAGGTCGGTGAGGCATTGCTCTACCGCCGTCGCGCTGGCATTGATCGAAATGGATTGTTCAAAGATCTGAACGTCAGACATTCTCCCCATTCCTCCTACCGCTGCTCCAACTTAGCCTGCAATTCGCCCTTGATTCGGCTCAGAATGGAGGCTTCGTCAAGGGAGTCAAGAATTTCGCTGACGACGGTTTTTAGCCCGGTGGGACCCCAAGATGCGCCGTTGGCGAGGTAGGTTTTGGTGAGTTGGCCAATGACGTAGGTAGACACTCCTGCGACCCCCGCTTGGGCGATCGCCACCGAAGCATAGGGCAACACCGACGCGCCCCCAGTGGCTGGAGCCGCCGCACCCAGTAGGCTTTTTAGTGAACCCAAGCCCAGCGTCAGCAGCAGGTCGCTGGCGGTCACGCCGCCCAGCCCAATTGCCATTTTTTGCAGCAGCATGAGGGCATTTTGCTGGGTCATGGGGATGCCGTAGAGCCGTGACAGGGTGACGATCAGGGCAATTTCAATCACTGCGCCGCCCAGCAGATCTAGCACGGTAATCGGGTTGAGGGCGATCGCCACGGCTTTGGTCATCACGCCCTGCCAGATCAGGTCATCGGCGCTGCGATCGCGGATTTCGAGCTTGCGCTGCAACAGGCGATCGCTCACATCGTCGGCATAGAGCATCGTGTTCAGCGCCACCAGCGACTTGCCCTCGCGGTGCAAAATCTCCAAAATTTTCAGCTTCAGGTCGTCTATCTGGGGTTTCCCGGCTTCTCGGCGCACCACAAGCCGACCATCAGGCTGACGCACGGCCGTCGTCGTCATCGGCGAAGCCGCCGCCATGACGATTTCGTCCGGCGATAGCAGTTCCCGCACGCGCTGGTCGCGGATGGTCTGATAAATCGCTTGACGATCGGCATCGGGATACTGATCCACCTTGTTGAACACCAGCAGCATCGGTTTAGCCGCCTGCCGCAGCGCCGATAGCGCCTCGTATTCTACGCGGGTTATGTCGCCCGACACAACAAAGAGGATGAGATCTGCCTGTTTAGCAATCTGCTGCGCCAGTTGTTCGCGCCCTTCCCCATCTACTTCGTCAATTCCTGGTGTATCGATCAATTCCACCTGCGACTGCCCCGTTCCTGGCAGCGACACCCGCAGAACCTCCTGAGCGCTTCCGGCGATCGCCTCCTGCCGAATCTCCCAGTTCGCCGCCTGCACCGCCTGCGTAATGCCATGCACGGGCCCCGTTTCAAATACCGACTGCCCCAGCAGCGCATTCAGCAGCGACGACTTGCCCCGCCCCACCATGCCAAACACCGCAATTTGCACCACCATGCGGTCGAGCTTGTGGAGCAGGGTTTGCAGGCTGGTTAGCTCTGTTTCTAGCCCCGATCGCTCGCGTGGGGTCAAGTCCAACCTACTGACGAGATCCCGCAATGCGTCTTGGGCCTGGCAATAGGTCAGGTCTGCCTGAATTTCTCGAAAGCTGGCGATCGCCTCGTCCAGTTCTTGATCTAGCGTTGGATCGGAGGGCGATCGCGACGTTGCCCTAGAAGCCTGAGTAGCGCGAACCGGAGGTCCTCCCTCTGAGCGCTCTGGCACGTTTCCAACATCCGTCAACACAAACCTCCTGCGGAAAATCAGCCGCCTTGCCTCATCAGCGTGAGTTCTGATGGTGCATCTATCGCTGACGCATCTATCTCCAATCCTAACGACTTCCGTTGTGTCTGTGCGCTCGCGCACAAGCCGCCTTGCCCATTTTTAATGTCTCCTCGCTGTCTTCTGAAACTTCCGGGCTATGCCTAGAGGGTCGAGTTGGGAACGTCAGGTTGCCCCCTTTGTGAAAGATGAAGACGAAGTAGGCAAAACAAAGGGCAGAAGGAACCTAAATTCCTTTCCGCCCTAAATCTCCAGATCCGGAATTCTGGCTTCTGCTATTTAAGACAGCGCCTCCAGGTAATCGCGGACGCGGTTGCGACGCTTGGGCTGACGCAGCTTTTGTAGCGCCTTCGCTTCAATTTGGCGCACCCGCTCACGGGACAGATCCAGCGCCCGGCCAATTTCCGCCAGGGAATAGGGTTGTCCGTCACCCAGCCCAAAGCGCATCTGAATCACGTCGCGCTCTCGACTGGTAAGGTCGGTAAGCAACTGCTGCAAATCGCGGATCAGGGATTCCCGCATCAGCAGTTCCTCTGGCGATGCGCCTTCGGTTTCCAGCAGGTCGCCCAGTTCCGTGTCGCGCTCCTTGCCCACTTTGGTTTCTAGGGATACAGCGCGGGGGACGCGCTGCAACACCTCGCGCACCTGGGGCGCGGTCATGTCGAGTTCGGCGGCGATGTCCTCATAGGTGGCGGTGCGGCCCTTCTCCTGGGAGACTTTGCGCTGCGCTTTTTTGATTTTGTTGAGCTTTTCGGTGATGTGGACGGGCAAGCGGATAATTCGGCTTTGGGTGGCGATCGCCCGCGTAATCCCCTGCCGAATCCACCAATAGGCGTAGGTGCTGAAGCGATAACCCTTCGTCGGGTCAAACTTCTCCACTGCTCGCTCCAGACCCAGCGTGCCCTCTTGAATCAGATCCAGCAATTCCAGTCCGCGATTCTGATACTTCTTGGCCACCGACACCACTAGGCGCAGGTTGGCCTTGATCATGTGATCCTTGGCAGACAGCCCTTCCGACTGCACCAGTTCTAGCTCTTCTACCGGACGCTGCACCAGCTCGGCCCAGCGGCGCTTGCCCTGTGCCAGCAGCGGCTTCAGTTCCGTCACAGCGATTCCCGCTGCCTCGGCCCAGCGCTCCAGCGAGGGACGATGCCCCAGCATGGATGCCAGCCGATCTTGGGTTTCCATAATTTGCAGGTAGCGCTGGAGCGCTTGGTCGCCCTGTTCGGCTGCTTTGTGGCAAGCCTCTAGCAAAGACATGTAGCGCTGCACCTTTTGAGCTTCCGAGACTTCTTCATCGCGCCCCAGGAGCCGCACCCGCCCAATTTCCTGGAGGTAGAGTCGCACTAGGTCAGTCGTGCGCCGCGCGGTGGCGTTTTTGCCGATTGCACCCGCCCCATACTCCAGTTCCAGGCTTGCCAAATCCTCGCTCAGTTGCGCTTCTAGATCGTCATCTTGAGCGTTGACAGCGCCAGTTTGAAGCTCAAAGCGATTCGAGGAGTCGTTGTAGTCCGCCTCAGCGGAGAAAGATCTTGCTGGCATAGTACTCGTCTCAGTTGCTCCAGGTAACAAGGGGCTTCTTTCACTGCTTACCGATAGTGTTCCCGGTATTCAGGACTAATCCATCAGGACTGAAAAAGAATATTCAGGTTCCACCCGACCGTTTCTTGAGCATCTCAGCTAGGATTTCCAGGATTTCCAGTCCTCAGCACAAAGCAATGCCAACTAACCCTGCGACTGGAGTCGAGTGCCACATCCGAAATGAGGGCTTGCGGAAGGGTGGCTATGCTTGGCAGATCGTGGCAGGCTTCCAGGCTAAGGAAACGGATTCGTCAACAGGTTGCCCCTTGATTCAGTGTTGGCAAACCGTAACTCCATAAAATCCGAATGCTGACTCAGCCCTAGAGATTCGGTCTATAACATCTATCGGCTCCGACCAATTAGTTTATGCAAGTTCTACGCGGGTCTTATGGCGCAGTGGTGATGCTAATGGCCTAGATGCACCCGACTTTGACCGCAAACTGCTCAATGCCCGTTACCATAAAGCGGTCTTGATGCAAGACGCAGACTCAAGCGAGTCACAAACAGGTTGACCGAAGCAGCTTGCAAAAAGCTCTTACATAAAGTTCTACAGGCTGCCCTCCGAAAATTCCCGAGGGGGCCTCTGAAGTTCACACTTCCTACATCAAAAGAACCTAAATTCGGCGGGTATTTTGTCCGCAAAAAGGCGGAGTCTGGTTTCAAAGAATACAAATTTGAAACTCAAATTCCGGCGGCGCGTGAGATTTGGGTGGGCGATCGCCCCTTTCCCTTTTTCAGACCATATTTTCTGCTAGCTCTATGGCTGCCAGACAGAGCGACCGCCAAATTGCACCAATAGCTGATTTCAAGCACATCTTGCGCTTCTAGACGAGAGATTAAAGGGCTGCATGGAGCGAGTTGGGTGCAGGCAGAGCAAAAGAGACAGGGCGATCGCCCTGCTGTGTAATCTGCTTTGTTAATAGTTTGTATAGATATCGTCCCGGGACTTGCAAAATTTTGAGTCTTCAGGATGCGGATGATGAGGATGCAGATGACGGCTTTGGGACAACGTTGATTACATGCCCTTGCTCTGGGTCGATTCCAGCCCACTAATTTGCACAGGGACAAGGGGTACGCCGATTGCCAGCGCTGCTGAGGGCTTGCCGGAGTTGCTGCTTGAGGTCTTCTTCAATAGCGCTGCGGACGCTAGCCGTGGCAACGCCAGTCACAGGCAGTTTGCGTTGCGCTTGAAACTGCTGAACGGCGCTAACCGTGCGCGGCCCATAAAACTCGCTGATAGACAGATCCGGACTCACGGTTTGTTTCAGTCCGTGGTGCAAGTTACGGACAAGCTGGCGTGCTTTTTCCTGGGTAGGCTGGTCTGCTTCGCCCGTCAGCGGCAGCCCGTAGTGTGCCTGAAAGGTGCGAATTGCCAGTTGCAGGTCATCCCTCGCCCGTTGGCTTTGTCCTTTGCGCTGCTCTGGCTGCGGGTTGTTTTGCAGGCTGTCCGAATTTGCGTCCGAATTAGCGAAATATCCTAGCCCCGATAGCACGGCGATGAATTGTTGCAAAGAATAAACCGTTTTCATGGTCACGAATCCTGAAGTTTGGTCGGGGGGTCGAGTGCTAGGTGCGCTGCAAGGGCTAGACTAGCTCCCCGCAAGGTAACCTTGCTAAAACTCTGAAACTGCTTAGGACTTACGCACTTGCGATAAGCTCTTTGGGTTTTGGACAATTTCTTGCGGGCTGCGCCCACGAGAAATTGCCCAACTGCGTGAGTCCTACTGCTATTTAATCCTGAAGGCTTGATGGTGGAACCTTGCACTAGAAAACCGTCTGGAAGGAAGGGCGGGGGTGCAATGGGAACACCCCCACTTGCAGAAGGTTCGTTCACCAAGTCGAGATACAACCTGAATCGCTCTCTAGTATCAAGATAGGCAAAGGCTCAAAATAACTCTTCATGCTGCGGTGTAGACCCAGATCACCCACTCTGATCACCCGCTAGTATGAACCTCTAGGTTTGTTGCAAAAAGGGCGATCGCCCAATCCGTCCTTCTCCATCAAACGCTATCGAAAAAGGTGTGGATTGTGCGATCGCCCTTGTCATCCCGACTACCCCCTGGAAATCCATTCTTGTGGATTCAGACGGGTTGAGACCTACTGCTAACGGTAGGAGACTATAAGATTAGGGGATTAGGGAACAGATTAAAGATCAGCGGAATCAGGCAGTTCTTCTGGGCTGGCGGCAGGCGGCTCGGTGGGCTGGCGGCGCTGGGTTGCCTCGGCGATCGCCCCCTGAGCCTGTTCCGAAAGCTGCTGTGCTTTGTCCTGCGCCTGGGCCGTGAGGTTGGCCATAGACTCTTTGGCTTTTTCCCCCGTTGCTTGCACCTGGGTCGTCGCGTCGGCTAGTCTCTCTTTGGCCTGGGCTGCGGCGTTTTCAGCCGTTTGCTGAAGCTGTCCAGCTTTATCCGAAAGGGTTTCCTTTGCCTTTTCAGTCGTTTGCTGAAGTTGCTCAGCCTTGTCAGCAAGGGTGGCTTTGGTTTGCTCGGTTAGCGACTGGGCGCTGCTTTGCACCTGCCCGACCAACCCCGTCAGTTTTTGCTTGAGGTTGCTGACATCTGCCTTGGTTTGA
Organism: Thermoleptolyngbya sp. C42_A2020_037; assembly: GCF_015272455.1. Classification (NCBI taxonomy): domain Bacteria; kingdom Bacillati; phylum Cyanobacteriota; class Cyanophyceae; order Oculatellales; family Oculatellaceae; genus Thermoleptolyngbya; species Thermoleptolyngbya sp. C42_A2020_037. Next base: position 29,448 of record NZ_JACYLP010000014.1, on the reverse strand, counting down.
GAATAATCTTTCTTGAGGAACTCCCGCGCCTGCTGCACTTTCTGCACCACGCCGGGGCTTTCCAACTCCGCCGCCTCGACCGAAGACACGGTGCAGACCAAGCGGCGATCGCTCACACCGATCACGCCCGCCGGGTGCAGCCGATATAGCCCGCTCGTCAGCCCGCCCCAGCCGTCGGTTGTAAATAGATAATCCAGCACGTGCCCGCTCGTCGGGTCAAGGCGATAATCCACCACCAGCCCGGCGCGACTGCCGCCGTCCGTCCAGACCTCATCTCCCAGCACAAACACAACCGTATCGGGCTTGGTCGCTTCTGGGCCAATGTGGGCCTTGAGAATGACCCCTTCAGAGCCGATGCTAGCGATTTGCAGCCAATTATAGGCATGGCGCTTGATCCCTAATGCGCCTGCTGTGCATTCCAGCCCCACAATTTGATGCGCTTTGGGGTCAAGCCAGAGCCGACTGACGCGCCCGACTTCCTCCGCCGTATCGGGCTTGATGACAACTTTGCCGATCACCTCACTTTGCAACATGACCGGATTTGCCGCAGCAGTGGAATCAGTAGTCATAAAGGAACGGGGGGTAGAGGTTTAAAGAGGCAGGAAAATGGGGGTTGCAGGCGAGTCGGAATGGGAAACGGTTGTTTAGTCTAATTTTCAGCCTTCACGCCGAATCCTGACCGCCTACGTCCCTCTATACGCCCTTCTAAAGGATAGATGCTGTTTTTTGATTCCTGGGCATTCTAAACAAATAATTTCGTCTGATCGCTTTGTAATTTTTTTGATAATTTCCGTCTAACAGTTTCCGAATTGACAGCGATCGCCCAGTTTTACAGACTTTCCCAGCCAAGACTGGCTCAGTCTGCCGCTGGGACTGTTTTCTGAATTTTATGGATAACTTGTTCATGATATCGAGCGATTTCCCGACAGATTGCCCAGCAGCATCTCCTTTAGCAGGGGTACTGCCTGAGGGCTTTTTGATTCCCCGATTGCGCGAGACCGGCATTCAGGTGCTTAGCTCAGAGTCTACGCTGGAGGAATTGCCGCTGCACGACTTTCAGGCAAGCTATGAGCAGACGGGGCTACAAGTTGCGGCGGTGTTTGAGCAGCATCCAGCGCTGCCGGGAGTCGTGCTGTGGGATGCGGCGCGGTTTGTGGGGATGCTGTCGCGTCAGCGCTTGCTGGAATATCTGCTGCGTCCGCATGGAACAGAGTTGTTTCTCAGTCGCCCACTGAAGGTATTGCATAGCTATGCTTGCCAGCCGCCGCTGGTGTTGCCGGGTCATACGCCGATTTTGGCAGCGGCGCAGCAGGTCTTACGGCGATCGCCCGACCAGTTCAACGAGCCAATTGTGGTGCAGGCAGACGGGGCCTATTATCTGCTCAGCCCCCACGAGCTAAATCGGGCCCACTGGCAGATTCGCGGCATCGAAACCCAGGTGCGCTATGAGCGAACCCAGGTGCAACTGATTCAGAGCGAAAAAATGGCCGGGCTGGGGCGACTGGTGGACGGCGTGGCCCATGAAATTCTCGATCCGGTGGGTTTTATCTGGGGAAACCTCAGCCATGTGTCGAGCTATGCTGCCGACCTGTTGACTCTGGTCGCCGCCTACGAAGCCAGCCTGCCGTCAGTGCCGCCTGCGGTGCAGCAGCTTCAGCACGCCATCGAGCTAGAGTACGTAAAACGTGACCTGCCCCAGGCGATCGCCAGCATTCGCGCCGGGGCCGAGCGGCTCAAGAACCTGGCCACCAGCCTGCAAAACTTTTGCCATGTCGATGAAGTCTATCCCAAGCCTGCCAACCTGCATGAATGCCTTGACAGCATGGTGCTGCTGCTGAAAAGCCGCCTGACTGGAGAAATCGACATCGTGTGTGAATATGGGCATCTGCCGCCCGTGCCCTGCTTTATTGGGCAACTGAGTCAGGTGTTTATGAATATCCTGATCAACGCGGTTGAGGCCCTGCTAGACTCGGCCACTTACCAAAACTGGGTTGAGGGGATGGGCGATCGCCCCACCCACGCGGCGGCCGGTTCTCTCCGCAAACCCCAGATCGTCATCACTACAGCTATCCAGGGACTGTCAGACCCATCACCCAGCGGCGGGACATCGGCCAACCCATCGGGGGCGATCGCTCCAGCCCACTCAGACCCCATCCAAGCAACCGCTAAAACAGCCCAGTCGCCCTCAGGCGCAGCAGCGCGAAACGAACGCCGCTGGGTGTCTGTCCGCATTACGGACAACGGCCCCGGACTCTCGCCCGAAGTCCAGCAGCGTATTCTGGAGTCGTTCACCGTCGAGCGTCGTGCCGCCAAAGAAACCAGCCTATCCGTCAGCTATCAAATTGTCACCGCCAAACACGGCGGCCAGTTTCGCCTTAAATCCCCCGCCCTTTTCCCTACCGATGCGCCCGCTGGCATCGGCACCGAATTTGAGATTCTTTTGCCACTCTCCTAGAATCTGTCGTTGAAATCTCATCCCTAACATCTCACCCCTACCCCTCCCTAGAATCCAGGTGCGATCGCCGGGCCTCTTGTTCGACCAGCATTTTGGCAATGCCCTGAAGGTTTTGCGCGGCAAATTGGAAGTAGGTGGCGGCTTTGGTATCGGCTCCGAGTTCTAGGAAATAAACGGCGTGTTCCAGCGCCGCTTGGGCGATCGCATACTGTCGCGTAATCGGTGATTGCATAACGTTCATGGTTAGTCACATCAGTCACAACAGTCACAACAGAGGTCGGCGCGGCAGAAGTTGTGAAGTGCCGCAGGGCGCTGACTCTACCCACGACTACAGCCCAGGGTTGACCAAAAGCTGCGATCGCCACAACCCCGCCCGACACACAAACGCGCAATATTGCCGAATTAGCGCTTGCTGGCTAGAAGGCGGCAGTCGTCGGGCCGTGTCGTATCGGGCGATCGCCCAGGCAATGGCATCGGCGGCATCAATGGGCACTCCCGCCTCGATCAGCTTGCGCCAATAGGTGGGTTTGATTTCGCGAGTCCGATTGCGTCGAGGTAGCGCTGACCGAGTCTCATTCATGGCTGGAACACTCTCTGGGTTAGCTGTGACTACTATCTCCTGTTTCACGCTCCAGCCAGGTGATTCCACAAATCTAGGGGGGTGATAATTCTCTGGAAATCGGGTGACTGCCAGGGCCCCTGCGTTGTGATGGGCCGTCCCAGGACATGTGACGAGCGTCACCGGAATTGGGCAGGTAGAACTCGCCGTCCGGAGTAGACCGCGAAGCGCCTGAACTTTCGCCTTCGTTACAAAACTTGACCCGTCACAAAACTTGAGCGGAACCACTTTAGGATTTCGGGCACACAGGTTAAAATAGAACAAGCGAACTAAATTCAGGCTTGATTTGATTTTTTGAGTTCTAAGTTTTTGAGTTCTAAGTTTGAGTTCTATATTTTGATTCCTGTACTGTCCGTAGCGATCTCTGCGCCGCCATAGCCACCCCCTCCGTCCTCTCACCCTCCCACAGCCATGAGCTTCTTCCAGCGAATTCAAGACGTGTTTGGTTTGGGCGAACCCTACGACGATGCCGAGTACGAAGACCTGGGATACGCCGCCGAAGACGAGTCCTACGGCTATGCCAATGCCTACCCCGAGCAAGTTCCGCCCCCGTCGCCCGCCCCTCGCCGTCGTGGGGGTGCTGCACCCAATAGCGTCCCCAATAATGTCGTAGGCCTGCCGCGTGCTGCTGGGCATCAGCCCGAAGTGGTGTTGATGGAGCCGCGCTCCTTTGAAGAAATTCCCCAAGCGGTGCGGGCGCTGCGAGAGCGCAAGTCAGTCATTCTGAATCTAGGGCTAATGGAGCCAGACCAGGCCCAGCGGGCGGCCGACTATGTGGCAGGTGGAGCCTATGCAGTGGATGGACACCAGGAGCGGCTGGGCGACCACATTTTCCTATTCACTCCCAGCTTTGTGCAGATCAGCAGCTTTACCTCGATGGGCCGGGGCGATCTGCCGCTAGGCAACCTGACCTATCCTCCCACTCCGACCCCAAAGGGGCCGCCGACTTCGCCGCCACCCTGGCCCGGTAATGCGTTCTGATCGCCACTTCCAATCGCCGCTTCTGAACGTTTGCCTTGGACGAGCGATCGCCCATCTGCCCCCTACCGAGAGTAGGTTCTAAAGCAACGTTTCCAAATCATCAAACACCTTTTCTCCTTCGCGGCTCCATTGGCTGAGCCACTTCATCACCTCTAGCGGTAGGGGCGATCGCGCACGCTGGGCGCTGTCAATGCACACATGCTTGGTAAAGGCGCGGGCAACGCAGGTTTCCTGGATTTCGGGAATTTCCTTGCCCACTCGCTCCACCGTAAACACTTCGTACTCGATCTCAAACTCGCTGTCCTTCAGCTTTTTGGGCGTGACGTAAATCTTCTGCTCGTCCCCACAAAAAGACGGCCGCATAAAATCTACCGTGGCGTGAGTAATAGGAATCGCAATACGCGGGTAGCAAAAAAAGGCATTGAGATTAATCCCTGAGGCGGCGAGGGAGGCTTCATAGGCTTCGTGGCACATGGCCAGCACGTTGGCAAAATACACAACGCCGGCCGCGTCGGTGTCTTGAAAACGGACAGTGCGAGAGTAAGTGAAGGGCATACCCAAATAACGGCTCAATGACAGCTTTGTACTTGATGAGAATCCTATCAACTCTTTTGCCCATCTTTTGCACAACGCGACTCATGAAATCGCCAAGGAATCGCTAAAGTCTTGCGGCGCGTTGTGCCAGATCTAGCAATCTAAAATCACCAATCTAATCATTATGGTGGGTAAGGGGATTGTTCTGGCGATTGCCCCTGCAAACGTGCCGCAAACTTTGGAATTGCTTAAGGTGCATGGGCATTGCTTGTGTTCTGTACAACTGACGCAAATCCGTCCTCTGGACTATCTCTAGAGGAGATGGTAGCGCGCTGGGTGGTAGCGCTGTTTTTGCATTTGGCAGCATTGTGGGGGGTTAGGTTAGCGTTCCGGGAGTCTTCGGATAGCCTGCACTGCACGATTTTTATTCACCTTTCGCCAATATCCTCCTCATGTCACAGAATTTTGGTTTTTGGGCAGACCGTTTTGCTTCGGCTGGACTGGCTGCATCAGGTCTTTTGCTTGTGCTGCTAGGAATGATGCCTGCTGGCATGGCCGCGCCCAATACGGTTGGGCGGGATGTTCAGCCAGATGTAGCGGATTTGCAAGCTGTAAACCTGGAACCTACAACGTTCATCCGGATAGACGGGGCCCGCGATCTGCTGCCGCTGAATCGGGCGCTAAAGCAGCAGCTTGAGGCAGAATCACTCAGCCTCAGGGTGGAGGTGCAGGCCAATGGAACAGAGGCGGGGCTGGCGGCGCTGAAGCGAGGCGAGGTCGATTTGGTGGCACTGGAGCGATCGCTCACGCCAGACGAACTCGCTCAGGGCTTCAAAACGCTATGGTTGGATCAGGCGCAAATCGCAGTCATCGTGGGTGAGGATAATCCCTTTAAGGGACATTTGACGGTACAGCAGTTCGAGCAAATCCTGCGCGGAGAGATTACCAACTGGACGCAGGTGGGCGGGCCCGATCGCCCGATTCGCCTAATTGATCGCCCGGCCACTAGCGAAACACGGGCAGTTTTGCAGCAATATGGATTGGTGCCGCCAGGTGTACCGCCAGCAGCAGTGAACCGAGTGCTGCTGAAAACTGATGACACGGCTGAGGTCATTGCCAAGTTGGGGAAAGATGGGATTGGCTATGCAATCGCCGACCAGTTGACCCAGCAGACCAAAGCCCGCGTGGTAAAGCTAGCGGTTTCCCAAGAAGTCTTGCCGACAGATGCGCGGTATCCGCTGGAGCAGGTGGGGGCGATCGCCTATCGACCCGGTTCTCCCGCAGCAGCCGTGGTGCAAAACCTGACCTCATCGCCTGATGGACAGGCGCTGCTGAGCGAGGCAAAGCGAGCGATCGCGCTGGAGGCAGGCAAACCCAAAACCGTGGCGATCGCTCCTGGCGAGGTGGTTCCTGGTGGGCGCGGCATCGGCTCTTTGCTGAAGTGGGTGCTAGTGCCGCTGCTGGTGCTGGGCGGGTTGCTGACGCTGGTGCAAACGGTTCTGGCGCGACAGGCTCGGCAGCGAAATCGAGCGTTGTCTGCGGCGGAACAGGCCGGGTCGTTAGGGCGATCGCCAGACTTTGCCCCAACTCGCCCAGCAGCGACGGTTGCCAAAACCATGACCAATAGCGCCCAAGTTCGCATCCCAAATGACACAGCCTGGACTTCCGTAGCGGACGCAGTGGTAATTGAAGACAGTCCAGACGTTGAACAAGAAACTGAACCGGCAGAGGAACAGATTGATGATATCGACATCATTCCACAGATCGATGCTGAGCAGGAAAGCATCGATCCCGAAGCTGGTACGGCAAAATTTCCAGAATCAGAATTAAATCTCGAACCCGAGAATGAACTATTCCTGGAATCAACTGCTGATGTGACAGCGACCGACGTTGACACAGATGTTGACACGGTTGATGCCAAAGCAAGTGATGCTGAAGTGATTGATGAGGTGGAGGATAAACCAGAACCAGAATCTGAAGCCGTCATCGAGTCGGACGCAGAAGAGTTAGACGTAGAACTCCTCACAGAAAATACGCCGCTAGCAGAGGGCGATCGCGCTTCGTTGACAACCAAACAGGAACGCATAGAGGAACATGAAAATGGGCCTAATACGCCTATAGATGAACCCACAGGTGAATTCACATCAGAGGAAGTTCAAACTGCTTTGGTGACTGGGCTGGCCCTTTCACAAGCATTGATGGGCGAACCCAAACAGACACCATCGCTCATAGAAACGCTCCGGTCAGAAAAGCAAACATTGGAACTGGAACTCGAGGCGCTGCGATCGCGCTTGCAGGATGCTGACACTCGGCAAATTGAGCTAGAGGCAGCGTTGGAAACTGCACGCGCAGAACAGTCCGAGCGCACGGCTGACCTAGACGAACTGCGCCAAGCGCTGGCAGGCGTTACCCAGGAAAAGGAAAGCTACTGGCAGGCGCTGAGCGGCTTTTATGCCGCCTTTGTGGGCGAATCGCTGAACCCTGGAGAGCGAGTCGATTTCGCCCAGCTTCGCCCCCAAATTGAGCTTCGTCAGGCAGATTTGGCGGCATTGCACGATCAGCTTGAAATAAGCCAGCGCGAACGAGAGGCGATCGCCGCCGATCTGGAAGCCGCAAGCGCAGAGCTACGCCAGGTGAACGCCGAGCGGAACGAACTGACGAATCAGATTGTCTTGCTTCAGCGAGAGCTAGAAGCACAGCGAAGTTCAGAAACGGCTGCTGAAGAAGAAACACAGAATCTTCGAGTTTTGTTGCAGTCAGCGCAAGCAGAGAAGACGGATCTAGACGCGCAGCTAGATGCTCTGCGATCGCAGTTTGAACGCATTCAAGCTGAAAAGAATGACGTAGAGGGAGAACTGATATCGCTGCGATCGCGGCTCACGGAACTGGAAGGCTTGGAGTCAGAACTGCGAACGGAACTGGAAACCGCGCGATCGCAGGCTGCAAACGCTGAAGCAGTCATTTCTGAAACGGAAAACACTTTGTCAGCATTGCGCCTAGAGCTTGACGCTGAGAAGGCAACCCGAAGCGAGTTGGACGCAGAAGTGACGCTGCTGCGGGCCAGCGTAGCCGAAGCCACTCGCGTTCGGGCAGAGGAAGAGGCAGCCCGGGCAGAACTGTTGTCGCAAACCGAGGCGCTGGCAACCGAGCGGGACGCGCTTGGGGATGAGCTTGCGACCTTCCGCACTCGTGTAGCAGAACTCCAGAAAGAACTGGAGGCTGCACAAGCTGCCCATGCAGCAGAGCTTGTGACTCTGAGGGCCCAGTTGGATGCGTTCGTTGAGGAACAAACGGCCGCCCAGCAAGCCGCAGCCGCAGACCTGGAAGACCTGCAAGCCCGGTTAAACCATCTCATAGAGGAACGTGACGCGCTGGATTTAGAACTGTCCACAGTTCGCACTCAGCTTTCGGATGCCACTGCCGCAGGCGAAGCAGGGGCGCGAGAGTTAACGGAATTGCGAACTCAATTAGAGGCGATCGCCGCTGAGCGAGAAGCCGTAATCTTACAACTTGCAACGCTGCAAACTCAGTTTGACGAAATAGTTCAGGAGCGCGAGGCGCTGACGGCAGACCTAGCGAATCTCAACACCCAGCTAGCAGATAAAACGGCTGCACAGGAAACGCTAGAATCCGAACTGGCGGCTCTGCGAACGCAGTTGGGCAACATCACGAAAGAACGCAATGAATTGACAACTCAGCTTGATGAATTGCGGGCCCATCTCGATGAGATTGCTGAACAGCGCTCTGCGTTTGAAACTGAACTGACTGCACTGCGTCCCCAAATGCTGAATCTAACCGCTGAACGGGATGCATTTGAGGCAGAAATTGCACCGCTTCGGGCGCAGCTAGACGAAATGACTCAAGAGCGCGATCGCCGTGAAGCTGAGCTATCTACACTGCACTCTCAGATAAACGACATTACCCTGGAGAAGGATGCGTTTGAGGCAGAGAGCGCGATGCTTCGCGCACGACTGGGTGAACTTGAGCATGAACGCAATACCTTTGAAGCAGATTTAACCGCGCTACAAGTTCAGTTCGATGAATTTGAAAGCGGACGAGAGGCGCTGGACTCAGAATTGAGCACGCTGCGGACTCAGTTGAAAGCGGTTCAGGATGATGCGATAGGTGTAAAGGCTTCTCTCGAGTCAGAACTGGGAACGCTGCGAGAGCAATTAGTTCAAGTGACAAATGAACGAAACCAGTTTGAGACTGAGTTAGCCTCTGCACAGAAACAGCAGGAGGAGATTGCTCAGGAACGCGATCAGGAACGTCTTGCGCTACAGGAACGGATCGATGCCTTGCAAGAGCAGGTTGCGACGGTGAGCGGCGATCGCACAACGATTGAAACAGAACTGGTCGCTCTCCGCGCTCGGCTAGAGGATATCGAGGTGGAATGGCGATCGCGCGTCCAGACGCTTGAAGCCGAGTCCGAAACGCTTCGACAGGCGCAGGCAGAAACCCAAGCTCAGCGAGAAGCGCTTCAGGCAGAACGAGACACTCTTGTGGCACAGCTTGCCGAGGTGCGGTTGCAGTTAGAATCGCTGCCGCTGGCGCTGACGGCGGAGGCTGGTGCGGCAGGAGCTGGTGCGGTAGGGGCGATCGCCTCCTCGGACGCAGGCACATCCAGCATCGCCACCGAATCGCCAGATCGCGAAATCGTTCAGGCAACAGGGCTGATGACAGATATTCGGCACGACCCGCTGCGCGATATCAACGGCATCGGCCCAATTTATGAACAAAAGTTGTTCAATGCAGGCATTTACACCTTCGCAGATCTGGCGGCGCTCACGCCAGCGCAGGTGCAGGAGATTATTCGTCCCGCCGCCTGGCAGCAGATTTTTCCCGCTGTATGGATTCAGGAAGCCGCTCGGTTGGCTCAGGGAGTAGATGTTCCCGCAGACATCGACCATGACCCGCTGCGCGACATCAATGGCATCGGCCCGGTATATGAACAGAAGCTATTTGACGGCGGCATTTGCACCTTCGCGGATTTGGCTGCTGCAACACCAGAGCAGTTGCGAACCCTGATTCGGCCGGAAAGCTGGCAGCGGTTTGATCCGGAGGCGTGGATTGCCGAAGCGCAGGTGATTAGTGGGCGATCGCCCTCTCCCATTCCCGCTGAGATTCCCCGCGATCCGCTGCTGGATATCAACGGCATTGGCCCGGTATATGAGCAAAAGCTGTTTGCGGCCGGAATCACCACCTTTGCCGATCTAGCCGCCGCCACACCAGAGCAACTGCACGACATTATCCAGCCAGAAAGCTGGCAGCGCTTCACGCCGGAAGCCTGGATTGCAGAAGCCCGCCGCCTAACTGGAAATGCAGAGGTTCCTACAGAAACAGCCCGCGATCCGCTGCTGGATATCAACGGCGTTGGCCCTGTCTACGAGCAAAAGCTGTTCGATGCGGGCATCACCACCTTTGCCGACCTGGCCGCCGCCACGCCGGAACGACTGCGAGAGATCCTCCAGCCGGAGCGATGGCAACGGTTTACGCCAGATGCCTGGATTGCCGAAGCAGCAGCACTCGCAGCGCGATCGCCCGAATCGCATCCCGACCGTGACCCGCTGTATGAAATTAACGGCATTGGCCCGGTTTATGAGCAAAAGCTGTTTGCCGCCGGAATCACTACGTTTGCAGCCTTGGCGGAAACCACCGAGGCACAGATTTTAGAAATCATTCAGCCCGCATCCTGGCAGCGTATTTTCCCGAACTTGTGGATTGAAGAGGCGCGAGAGCGATCGCGCCAGTCAATCCAACCCCAGCCCGACCAAACAGCGTCTACCGAATCCACTGAAACTCCTGCTGAAGCCTCCGCTACTGAAACGCCTGCCCAAGTAGAACCGCCAGCCGCCAGCCCAATTGCAAAGCCGCCTAGCAGTCCTCCACCCAAGTCCACGCCATCTCGGAAAAAGCCGCCCAGCAAGCGAGGCAAGCGCCGCTAAAACACGGGCGATCGCCCACGTTGGTTGTATGGGTTCGTCACGTTTCTGCGATTGCCAAAGCAAACGGCACAGAATACGAGTTAAACCTCCCGATACGCTGCCCGATGAATCTGTCGGGGCCCTGTGGCTGTATTGAGCCTGAATTACGGGCAAGTGTGCATGTCTCGCCGCTGCTGGAGTGCCGAGAGGGGGCTGTGACTTGAGGATTGGGGCGATCGCCCTAGCCCAAAACCTGACGCGGGCGACTCACGAGACACGAGAGTGTAGGCACATCAATGGTTTAAGGACTGACGACTGGGAAGCAGTAGGATCAATAAAAAAGAACAATAAAAAAGAACAAAAAAATAACACGGTCTTTCGTTTGGAAAAACCGTGTACTGGATTGGTGAAGTGAAACCGATTCGGAATGAAATCTGGAGGCTAGTGCGAACTTAAGAAAACTGCGTCAGAATGTAGAGCAGCGCAAACAGGATGATCCAGATAATGTCCACAAAGTGCCAGTAAATTTCCGCCATTTCAACGCCCGTGTGCTTATGGTCGGAATAGTGACCCGCACGGCGCGATCGCCACAACACGCCCAAAATTAGCACCAGCCCAATGAAGACGTGCAGCCCATGAAAGCCTGTCATCAGGTAAAAGCAATTGGCAAAGATATTCGTCTTTAGCCCATAGCCTAGCGTTGCGTATTCGTAGGCCTGTCCTGCAAGGAAGACTGCGCCCATCAGCGCTGTGACAATGTACCACTTCCGCAGGCCGTTCACGTCGTTTTTCTTGATGGCGACATCGCCCAGGTGAATCACAAAGCTGCTCGACACCAGAATGATGGTGTTGATCGTTGGCAGCAGCAGTTCCACCTCGGTTCCCTCCGGCGGCCAGTGGCTTGCGGCTCCGCGTACCATCAAATAGGCGGCAAAAAATCCGCCAAACATCAGCGATTCGGAAATTAGGAACGTCAGCAGCCCCCAAACTCGCAAATCGGGATGCGCGTGGTCATGGGCCTGAGCCTCGGCAGTAATTTCGGGGGCGATCGCCGTTCCGGTGGGTGCAGTTGCGTCAGTCATGGTTGGGTATTTGTCAGGAGTTCAGGTCAGTTGGGCGGGAAGAGGGAAGAACGAAGAGGGAAGAGGGAAGAGGGAAGAACGAAGAGGGAAGAACGAAGAGGGAAGAGGGAAGAACGAAGAGGGAAGAGCGAAGAGGGAAGAACGAAGAGGGAAGAGGTCTCATTTTTCGCTTTTCGTTTTTCGTTTTTCGTTTTTCGTTTTTCGTTTTTCATTTTTCGTTTTTCGTTCTTCCCTCTTCCCCATCACTCTACCGCCAGGGCTTCCTCAGTCATGCCGTATTCATAGGGGCCGTGCTTCACCACAGGCAGCACTTCCCAGTTTTCGATGATCGGCGGCGAGGCGGTCGTCCACTCCAGCGTCAGCGCATTCCAGGGGTTGTCGCTGGCTTTGGGGCCGCGCATCCAGCTCCACACCGCGTTGATGATGAAGGGTATCAGCGAAGCCGCCAGCATAAACGCGCCAAACGTGCAGAGCTGATTCAGTGATGTAAACTGCGGGTCATACATGGCGACGCGGCGCGGCATTCCGTGCGCTCCCAGCGAGTGCATCGGCAAAAAGGTCAGGTTTGCCCCGATGAAGGTCATCAGGAAATGCACCTGACCCAGTTGCTCGTTCATCATGCGGCCCGTCATTTTGGGGAACCAGTGATAAATCGCGGCGTAGAGTCCAAACACCGATCCACCAAACAGCACATAGTGGAAATGCGCCACGATGTAATACGTGTCGTGGACGTGGATATCGAACGGCGCTGCGCCCAGCGTGATGCCGCTGAGGCCACCCAGCACGAACATGCCCAGCAGACCGATCGCAAACAGCATTGCGGTGGTAAAGCGGATCTTGCCGCCCCACAGCGTTGCCACCCAGCTAAAGATCTTGACCCCGGTGGGAACGGCCACAATCAGCGTAGAAATCGTGAAAAACAGGCGCATCCACGGCGGCGTGCCGCTGGTGAACATATGGTGTACCCAGACAAACAGGCCAACTAGGCAGATCGCGAGGCTGGAATAGGCGATCGCCTTATAGCCAAAAATTGGCTTGCGGGCATAGACCGGGATAATCTCCGACATCATGCCAAAAATCGGCAAAATCATGAGATACACCGCCGGGTGTGAATAGAACCAGAATAAGTGCTGGTAAATGATGATATTTCCGCCTGCGTCTGGCTTGTAAAATGACGTGCCGAAGTTGATGTCAAACAGCAGCAGGATCAGCCCCGCCGCTAGCACGGGCGTAGACACGAGTGCCAGCGCCGAAGTCGCCAAGATTGCCCAGCAAAACAGCGGCAGCTTGTCCCACGTCATGCTCGGAACCCGCATCATGATGATGGTAACGATGAAGTTCACCGCGCCCATAATGGAGGATGTGCCCACCAGCACAATCGCCATAATCCACATCGACTGGGCCACTGGAGCGGTGATTTCACTGAGCGGCGGGTAGGAAGTCCACCCCGCCTGCGCCCCGCCAAAAAAGAAGCTGCCCAGCAACAGCAAGCCAGCGGGCGGGTTGAGCCAGAAGGCGATCGCATTCAGGTTGGGAAACGCCATGTCTCGTGCGCCGATCATCAGGGGAACTAGGTAGTTGCCAAAGCCCCCGATCGCCGCAGGCACAATCCACAGAAAGATCATGATCGTGCCGTGGTTGGTCAGCAGTGCGTTATACAGGCTGGGATCGACAAAATCGGGATCGGGCGTGGCTAGCTCCATCCTCATGCCCACGGCCATCAGCCCGCCGATGAGATAAAACACAAACGCCGTCACCAGGTATTGAATGCCAATCACCTTGTGATCGATGTTGTATCCAAAGTAGTGATACCACTTCCAGGCTTTGTGATCCTGGGCGTGGTCGTGGTCTACAACAAGCGCTGCGTCGTCGAGTGGAACTTGTGCTTGAGTCATACGCAGAGGGGATATACCAGTTTTTTATCAAGAGGCGGAACAGAGGAATGAATGCGGTTGAGCGGCAAAACAGCGCGATCGCCCCCTAAGAGCGCGATCGCAATTGCGAAAGCACCTGATCGTTCACGCCCATTTCCTGAGCATAGGGCGCAAGATAGTCGCCATCCGACAAATCCGCCGGATTTACGGCTATAGTCTGCGCTGGGTTTTGCTGCTGCGCGATGGCATTTTGCTGAAGCCATTCGTCAAACTCGTCCTGGGCATGGACAATCACCTGAGTTCTCATGCCGCCGTGGTAGCTGCCGCAGAGTTCCGCGCAAACGACAGGATAGGTGCCCACCTTCGTCGCCACAAACCGCAAGCCAGAGGATTGCCCCGGCAGCGCGTCTTGCTTCAGGCGAAACTGCGGCACCCAGAAGGAGTGGATCACGTCCTGGGCAGAAATATTAAGCTGAATGTCTTTGCCGACAGGAATATGTAGTTCGCCCGTCATAATGCCGCTGTCGGGATAGTTAAACAGCCAGGCATACTGCATTCCAGTGACGTTCACCACCAAATCGGGCACTTGTCCTTCCTCATCGGGGTTTGCGCCAAAGCCGTAGCGGGGAACCGGCATAGCAGGTGGCTCTGCGCCGTCAGGCAGATCCGCTAGCATTTCGGCCGTCGCGTCGGTGGCGATCGCCCCATCATCTGGAGCCTGCGCCATCATCGCGACGGAACCCTGCGGCACGGCGTGCATTTCGTGAGACGGCATCGCGTGCGACACTGCGCCGCCCATCATGCTGTGCCCGACGTGGATACTGCCAGGGTCAAAGCCGCCCATTTCTTGAAACACCTGGACGCTGTAGACCCCCAAACCGATGACCAAAATAGCGGGAATCGCCGTCCAGAAGGCTTCTAGCGGCAGGTTGCCTTCGATGGGGATGCCGTCGCCCTCGTCTCCTGGCGCACGGCGATAGCGAAAGCAAAACAGCAGAATTGCTCCAATGACCACCAGGAACAACGCGGTGGCCATCATCACCATCACGTCAAAAAGCTGGTCTACCAAAACCGCCGCTTCCGACGCTTGCTCTGGCAACAGACCATGATGCTGACCCACCCACAGGCTGACCAGGGTGATCAGAATGCCAGCGGTTAGCGTTAACAGGGATGCTGGAATCTGTTTCATGAATCCTCAAAGTGTGAGTCGCAGATTGAGCGGGTGTCGCAGGGGTTGTAACGTTTTGTGGCGATCGCCCCCGCCAAATACCCAAACTCTCTCCCTTAATACCACCCGAACTCTGGGGATCGCTGGAAACTTTCGATTTGCTTCAGATCCCCTGGGGTCTACGTTGAGATTTCATGACGTTTTTTACCGTTTCCGGTTTTACTGCCTAGCCCTGTTCTAGCCGCCACAGCATATCCTGCACTTGCAGCACGCGGTGAGATTCATGTTTCGCAGCAAACAGGTCGCGGGCGCGGTTCAAATGGGTGGCCGCCGCCTGAACATCGTGCTGTTTGTAATGAACCATGCCCAGACGATAGTGAGTTTCGGCATCGTCGGGATTGGTCTGGAGCGCCTGCTGATACTGGGCGATCGCCGCTTCGGGGCTGTTGGGCACTGGGGCTGGTTTTGCTCGTTCAGGATTGACCGCAGGCTGAGGGTTGGGAGCGGCCACAAACTCGCTAATTAAGCGGGCGACTTTCTCCTTATGCCTCAGACCGGGATAGAGGTTGCGCGTCATTGGAAAGCGATCGCCCGACTTCAGGTGCAGCACAATCCGTCCGGTCGATCGCGCCTTGCCTGTGCCCTGCTCCACGTCTGCATAAGCCACTTGATGCAGCGGCAGCACCGATTCTTTTTGCCCAATTGCGCCCTGGCGGACATGGTGCAGTTTGCCGCTGGCTTTGTCTAGTGTGGCGTGGTTAATCTCGCACATACCCAGCAGCCCGCCAATCCCCATCGCCGCAGTGATGCCGCCGATGAATAACATAACCACTCGGTCGTCGTTTTCGACGTAGAGCGAGGGCTGGGTATTGTCCATGAAAAAGGCGTTGACTCGGTTGGCGATCGCCTCCTGACGACTCCAGCTTGACGACCTGGAACTGATTGTGATGGATTGACCCTTGGTTTGCAGAATGACGCTGTAGCGAACGCTGCCGCGTCCACTCGATCGCCGCTTTACGACCGCCCCGCGAATGCTGCTGGGAGGAATCGGGCGACGGGTAGACACTAGGAAATTGCTCTCCTCTAGCGTGCATTGGGCGCTGAGCGTTGAAACGCGCTGGCACGAAAAAATCGTGTGCCTGCCCAAGGGCATGATGCCCAGCCCGAGCAGCGCCATCGGAAAAAACGTGAGCCACAGCGACCAGCCGCGATCGCGCAGTTTCATCCGCCCTGGGGTTTGCTCCACGATTTTCATAGCCACGCTCCGCCGCTCGGCACATTTCAGCTTTAGTCAGCTTTATTCAGCTTGGGTCAGCGCTTTTTGCTCAGCGCTTACTAGATAGCCTCAGTGTGCCCATCGATGAATCCGGAAGCGACGACCCGGCGATCGCCCTGTCACGCCTCTTCAAAGCGCAGTTTGTGGGCAGGTCTGGACAAATCACGAGCGACCTTGGCGATCGTTAAGCAGCCTGTCTTGTATTTCCCTCTTTAATTGAGCCGCGAACGTCTTGCCATACCGCGCTTCTAGGAGTCCAGATTCAAAAAAAGATTTCGAGTATTCAGCGGCGATCGCCCCGCGAGTCGTCAGCCCTTTTTCGCTATACAGTTCGGCAATTTCTCGAAACTCCTCGATCGGGTCGATTGCACCCGGAGCGCCGGAAGCCATGCGCCCTGCAAGACAGCCCTCCCCAGATACAAAACCGTAAATCGCGTTGATGCGGCTTTCCAGCCTTTCCTGCCAGTAGCGACGAGCGTTTTCAATTCGTGGATCGTCCACAAGTCCTCTCCAAATCAGTTCTGTGCGAATTTCTGTGCGAATTTTTGTGCAAATTTCTATGCAATTTTCTATGCAAATTTCTATGAAATTTTCTCTGCAATTGCCACAGCTATAGGGCATCCGGATCAACGCCCAGTTCGCGCAGTTTCGCGGCAAGCTGTTCAGCCCGTCGGTCGGAGGCTTGGCGCTGCTGTTGCTCCTGTTCGGCCGCTTCGGCAGGCGTGGGAACCAGCGTGCCGTCGGGCGCAAAGAAGCGCAGCCTGCGGTCGTGGATGCCAAGGAAAAGCTGGAGTTGTTCGCTCCACAGCCAGCCGCGATCGCCCGGTTGCAGGGGCTGATACTGTCCGCCCACAAGCGTAAATCCGGCAAATTCCAGCGTTACTGGGTCAAACCAGAAATAATCAAACACTCGCAGCACATCCTGATAAAGCTGCTTTTTCGCGCCGCGATCTTGCTGGGCCGTGCTGTTCGACAAAATTTCGATAATCACGTTGGGCGTTTTGCCGTCCTCTTCCCAAACAGTCCAGCTTTTGCGCGGGCGCTTTTCCGTATGCAACACCACGAAGAAATCGGGGCCGCGAAAGTCGCGGGTCTTGATTTTGCTCGTACTGTAGTAAATCGTGAGATTGCCGCTGGCGTAATAGTCCGTGCGATCGCGCCACAGCCAGTTCAGGCACTCCAAAAACAGAATCATTTGCTGGAGATGAAGATCGGATTCCAAGGGCGGCTCGTCGCTGTCAAGATTACAAGGGGGCATGGCGGGCAACTCGCGATCGCCCTCCTTAGAAAAGCGAGCTTCGGCAGGCTCCTCCAGCGCAGATTGCTCAGGCGACAATTGCATCGGGTCTGACGGATCAATCTCTGGCGTATCTGGCGCGAGGAGTTCGGGTTCTGGCATCGGCAGCGTGCCCCCACGACGAGCATACAACTGCCTTCAGTTTAGTGGATTCGGTCGAGTGGACAGGGGGCGGGGTGTTGGGGTGTCAGGATGTTGGAGTGTTCGCGAAGTTGCCTCTTTCACCTTTTGCTCGACCAACTTAGCCAAGGCCGTTGGGGTGTCAGGATGTTGGAGTGTTCGCGAAGGGCGATGACGAGAAAGGGCGATCGCCCGTCCCCCACCCTACGGTATTGTGAAAACAGGTCGCCTGACCCCCGAAACCTGACCCCTGATCCCTCATGACCGCCGTTTCGCCCAACGCCCACAAAAAAGCCCGCGCCCTCAAACCCGGCAGCCGTCGCCCTGCCAAGGAGTTGTGCAGCGAGTGCGGCCTCTGCGACACGTACTATGTGCATTACGTCAAGGAAGCCTGCGCCTTTATTAACCAGCAAATTGCCGACCTGGAGCAGGAATTTCACGGGCGCAGCCGCGATCTGGAGCAGGAAAACGACCTGTATTTCGGCGTGCATCAAGATATGATGGCGGCGCGTAAGACTGAACCGATCGAGGGCGCACAGTGGACGGGCATCGTCAGCAGCATTGCCATTGAAATGCTGAATCGGGGGCTGGTGGAAGGCGTGGTCTGCGTGCAAAACACGACGGAAGACCGCTTTCAGCCGAAGCCCGTAATCGCCACCACACCAGAAGAAATCCTGGCGGCGCGGGTGAACAAGCCCACGCTGTCGCCCAACCTGTCGGTGCTAGAACTGGTGGAACAGTCGGGCATGAAGCGGCTGCTGGTGATCGGCGTGGGCTGCCAGATCCAGGCGCTGCGGGCGGTGCAGGACAAGCTGGGCTTAGAAAAACTCTACGTGCTGGGAACGCCCTGCGTAGACAACGTGACCCGCGCCGGATTGCAAAAATTCCTGGATACCACCAGCCGATCGCCCGATACGGTGGTCTATTACGAGTTTATGCAGGATTTTCGCGTACATTTCAAACACGAAGACGGCTCCACGGAGACGGTGCCGTTTTTTGGGCTGAAGACGAACGAACTGAAGGACGTGTTTGCGCCCTCCTGCATGACCTGCTTTGACTATGTAAACTCACTGGCGGATTTGGTGGTGGGCTACATGGGCGCGCCCTTTGGCTGGCAGTGGATTGTGGTGCGAAATGAGACGGGCGCGGAGATGCTGGAGTTGGTGAAAGACCAAATCGAAACGCAGCCAGTGATGTCCCAGGGCGATCGCCATCAAGCCGTGCAAAACAGCATCCCTGCCTACGACAAGGGCGTAACGCTGCCGATGTGGGCGGCGAAGCTAATGGGCGTGGTGATCGAAAAAATTGGCCCCAAAGGGCTGGAATACGCCCGCTTTTCCATCGACTCGCACTTCACCCGCAACTATCTCTATGTGAAGCGCAACTATCCCGAAAAGCTGGAGCAGCACGTCCCCGACTACGCCAAGCGCATTGTCGGGCAATATAAACTGCCAGAATAACTCTGCACACTGGATTCATGGATCTGAAAATTACACAGGCGCGGCTGGCGGGACGGGTGGGACTTTGGGACATTGGAATTGAGGGCGATCGCATTTCAGCCGTCGCCCCGGCCCTCTCGACTTCAGTGGCAACGGTGATCGATGCCGCGCAAAAGCTGGTGATTCCGGGTTTGGTAGACGGACACATTCATCTAGATAAGGCGCTGATTTTAGACCGACATCCTGCGGTGGAAGGCACGTTTCAAGAAGCCATGCGCGGCACCTTGCGACTGAAGCAGACCTTTACCGAGGCGGATATCCAGGCGCGGGCGCGGCAGGTGCTGCAACGGGCGATCGCCTTTGGCATCACCGCCATGCGGAGCCATGTGGAGGTCGATCACACCATCGGCTTGACGGGACTCCGCGCCCTGCTGCCGCTGCGTCAGGAATTTGCCTGGGGCATCACGCTCCAGCTCGCCGCCTTTGCCCAAGAAGGCATTACGAACCAGCCCGGTGTAGAAGCCCTGCTGCGAGAGGCGATGACGCTGGGAGCCGACGTGATCGGCTCTGCGCCCTATGTAGACCCCGATCCAGAACAAAACATCCGTATCGTGTTCGACATTGCCGAAGCGTTTAATTGTGATGTCGATTTTCATCTGGATTTTTTGGATGACGACGCGCCGCTACTGTGGCCCGTGGTGGCCGCAGAAACGGCACGGCGCGGCTGGCGGGGGCGCGTCTGCCTGGGGCACATGACCAAACTGGCGGGGCTGTCCCCGACGGAACTGGCCGAGGCGGCGGCCATGCGGGAAGCCGGAATTTCCATCCTGGCGCTGCCCGCGTCTGACCTCTACATGATGTCTCGCAAGGACACCCACAACGTCCGCCGGGGCGTAGCTCCGGTGCATACGCTGGCGGCGATGGGCGTGAACACTGGGCTGGCGGTCAACAATATTCAGAACCTATTCACGCCGTTTGGCGATGGCGATGTGCTGAAGATTGGCACGCTGCTGGCGCAGGTGTTGCAGATGGGGACGGCGCAGGCGCACGAGCTGTGTTTGGACATGGCGACGACCCGCGCCGCGAGGGCGATCGGCATTCAGGATCAGGCGATCGCCCCTGGCCACCGCGCCGATCTGGTGATTCTGGACGCAGCATCGGCAACGGAGGCGATCGCCGCCCCACCCGCAAATCGAACCGTCCTCAAGCACGGGCGCATCGTCGCCCAAACCAAGCTCGAACGGCAGCTTTTCTGCCGCCCGTCAGAATAATCTAAATCGAGAGGCCCAGCTTTAGCCCAAAGATGCCGTGGATCAGCAGCAGCGCCAGAGCCGCGCTGCCCAAATAAGCGTGAACCGTGCGGAAGCCTTTGCCCTGCGAAAAGCCCACCGCAGCAATCAGCCCATTCACCGCCAGCATTCCCAGCGCCACAGAACCCGTCCAAAAGTGGGGGCTTTGCAAAATTGGCTGCTTTTGCATCACCAGCGACAGAATGCCGCCCGTATAGCCCATTGCGATGAAAAGAAACATCAGTCCAGCGATTTTCTTGTGATCCGTGCGCTTTTGGGCAGCCAGCGCATCGTCGGTCGCCGTCAGCAGGCGCCCTTGCCAGCCTGTCACCGCAGCAAAACTGCCCATCACCAGCACCACAATCCCCATCATCGCAGGATGCCCCCAATGCACAATCGGCTCTGGCACATTGAGGTTGCGAAAGACATCGGCGATGGGGTCTAGCCATTCGCTCAAGCGAGTTGCAAACTCTGACATGGTGTTCTCCTTGCCCTTGGAATGGTTTCTTAAAAAAATGTTAAGCCTGTGCTTAAGCCTATTCTATAGCGGGAACTGGGCTGGACGGAGAAGAAAAGCGCGAGAATCCTGATACACCATGTCCTGAGCAGGAACCACTTCCACCGGAACCTTTTTCTACTGCTGCGGTCAAGAAGCCCACTCAGGCTTGCAATCTGCCCGTCCCATTCATTCATCTATGCGACTTAATCGGCTATTCTCCAGTCTTCGGACGCGAATTCTGGGTTGGTATATTTTGCTGGTGGCGGCCTCGATGCTGGTGTCGATTGTGGGAATCCGCCAAACGCTGCTGGCTCGCCTGTATGAGCGCATTGAGCAATCGCTGGAGCAAGAAGTGCTGGAACTGCGCCAGCTCAAAACGGGGCTAAATCCCAGAACCAGCGAGCCGTTTGGAAACGACATTGATGCTCTGTTTCGGGTTTTCCTCAGCCGCAATATTCCGGCTGATAACGAGTTTTTGCTGACGTTTTTGGATGGCGAGTTTGATCGCTCCAGTCCCCGCGCTGTCCCCAAGTCCCTAGATTTATCTAGCCCGCTGGCTCAAGAGTTTGCAGAAATTGCCACACCCCGGCGGCGCTGGGTGACGCTGCCGGATGGGGAAATCATTATTTATCAGGCAGAGCCGATCTTTCGAGAAGGCAGCCGGGGCGTGTTTGTCGTAGCGCATCTGCTCTCGGCCGAACTGAGGGAGGTAGACGAGGCGATCGCCGTCGTGATTCAGGTGATGCTGACGGTGCTGGCCCTGACAGCCATTGTGGGGTGGTTTATAGCGCAGCGAGCATTGGAGCCGCTCAACCTGTTAACCCAGGCCGCCAAGACCGTGAGCGAGTCTGATCTGACTCAGCGCATTCCAGTGCATGGCGTAGACGAAATCAGCGAACTGACACTGCGGTTCAACGAAATGCTGGATCGGCTGCAACTGGCCTTTGCTGCTCAGCGCGATTTCGTGAGCGATGCGGGACACGAACTGCGAACGCCCATCACCATCATTCGCGGACATCTAGAACTGCTGAGCGACGACCCCACCGAGCAGCGCGAAACCCTTGATCTGGTGACCGATGAGCTAGACCGCATGAGCCGCTTTGTGGATGACCTGCTGCTGCTGGCGCGGGCAGAGCAGCCCAATTTTTTGCGGATGGAAATGGTGAATGTGGCGACTCTGGCAGAGGAACTATTTGCCAAGGCAAAGGCCCTGGGCGATCGCCAGTGGCAACTAGAAAATCATGCTAAAGGCTGGATTGTGGGCGATCGCCAGCGGCTGACTCAGGCGGTGATGAACCTGGCCCAAAACGCCACCCAGCACACCCAGCCCAGCGACACCATCACCCTGGGCACAGCGCTCGATCAAGATAAAGTTCGCTTTTGGGTACGCGACACGGGCAAAGGCATTCCCCAGACAGAACAGGCTCGCATTTTTGAGCGGTTTGCCCGTTCCAGCACCAGCAGGCGACGGTCGGAAGGTGCGGGGCTGGGGCTGGCCATCGTGCGGGCGATCGCCCAGGCCCACGGGGGCACTGTCGAACTGGTCAGCCAACCCGATCAGGGCGCAACCTTCACGCTCATCATCCCGGTTGATCCGCCCTAAAGCCGATGTCAATTTCTCTCCACAGCGCTATCTGTGGAATTAACGAAACGCCCTGCCAGTCCTTGACTGAGCCAGCAGATTAGTCATCCAAAATCACCCATCTAAACTCCAAAATTCAGTACATCCAGAAACGAAAATCATGACCCGCGTGTTGATTGCAGAAGATGAGCCGCGCATTGCTGCTTTTTTAGAAAAGGGATTTCGGGCTAACGGCTTTGCAACGGCGATCGCCCCGGATGGACAAACCGCCTGCGAAATGATTGCCAGTCAAGAGTTTGACTTGTTGATTTTGGATTTGGGATTGCCTAAAAAAGATGGCTGGACGGTGCTAGAGGAATTGCGCGGGCAGGGCGAGCAATTGCCTATCATTATCCTCACTGCCAGCGACAGCGTCTACGACACCGTGGCTGGGCTGGAAAGCGGCGCAGATGATTATGTCACCAAGCCCTTCCGGTTTGAGGAACTGCTGGCCCGCGCCCGTCTGCGCCTGCGCTCCACACGCACTGCCCAAAGCGCAGAAATGCGGCTGCAAGTGGGCAACATCGAGCTAGATTTGCAATCGCATCAGCTCCAAGTGGGCGATCGCCAGATTGAGCTATCGGCCCGAGAATTTGCCCTAGCAGAAACGTTCCTGCGAAATCCAGGACGAGTCCTCAGCCACGAGCATTTGCTCAAGCACGTCTGGGGCTATGACTACGACCCCGGCTCCAACATTGTCAATGTCTACGTCGGCTATCTGCGAAAAAAGATGGGGAACGGGTACATCGAAACCGTCCGCGGCATGGGCTATCGCTTTCAGCCGTAGTCAACGTCTGTCTGAAATTTCAAAACTAAAATTTCAAAAATGTCCTGGGCTTCAAACTCAATTTGTTGAAGTCAGTTTTCGAAGTCAGTTCAGCGTGTTTCTGCGGTGCATTTAGAGCGTACTGTTTGGGCCTTATTCTGCGCTTGTGTAAAGGCGATCGCGCCGCAGACGAAGACCAAATTAAAAAAGTTCCCGAAATTCGGAACTTATTCCAAAACTCATTTCAAAAAGCAGGCGACGTTCAATCTTTTCAAAAGTTCCTAAATAAAATCAAAAGCTTTTCTAAATTCAAGATATTTTTAGATTCATCTCCTAAGATGCACTCTAGCAGGAGCTTTCTGGCAATACCTCTATGCCCTTGGATATAGGCATCCTCGTCCTGAGTCTTATTCCAAAAACGTTGCTTTAACGCTCAATAAGAGAAGCATTAGAAAACTCTAATAAAGATTGCTTTCGATTGTTCATATCGATAAGCTGAAGACACATGGAGGAAGCACAAAAAAACAAGTCTCTTGCAGATGCAAGTGTTTCCAACATAAGTCGATAGTTAGTAATGAGGATCGTGCAATGACTAACAAGCAACTTTCACAATATCAGCCCGCAGGTATCGATTTGTTCCTGGGCATCGAAGGATTGTCGCAAGTGCTAACTGAAGAGAACGAGCTGCTGATCACAGGAGGACGGCGGCGAAATTCGACCCCTCCGCGTCGCAATCCTCGACGAGTTGTGCGCCGTCGGACAACCCGCCGAGTAGTACGTCGCCGTAATATTTTCACGACCTAATGCTTTCGACCAAGCTTTGGTATTTGATTCGTTTTAGGTTGTAAGGTTTCGCTCGTTTTGATCGAGCAACTGCTGATTAGGGGGTTCAGAATTCACATGACTTAAAATCCCTCTTTTGGCAGAGGCGGCTCTTCAACCTTTGGTTGAGTCAGAGCCATAGCCAGAGTCCTGAGTGGCTCTGGCTAAGTTTTTTAGAGATGCAAAGCAGAACAGCAGAAAGTTTGTGTCAGTTTGTGTCAGTTTGTGTCAGCTTGTTTAATTTAGAGACGCTGATTCGATAAATTCCAAAATGCATACAGAGACACCGTTTAGATTGGATTATCAGAACGTGTTTGATTATTTGGTGAGGCGTAATATCTGCGATCGCCAATTAGAATCTGTCATTTCTATCGAAGCCAAGTCTTCCAAAAACTTTAATTTGCTGGTGCGGCTGACGGGCGATCGCCTGCTGTTGGTGAAACAAGAGCCGCTGGATGCCCAGGGCAATGCCGCTGGAGATTTGCTGATTGAAGGAGAGGTGCAATCGCTGTTTCAAGCGCATTCTGAACTGAGCGGCTTGATTCCTCTAACGGCAGGCATTTTGCTGTTTGATCCAGCCCATCACATCCTGGTGATGAACTATCTTCAGGACTATCTCGATCTGGAAACTTTCTATGCCGAACGGCAGATGTTTCCAACGGCGATCGCCCACCAGTTAGGGCATCTGGCCGCACAATTTCACCGCACTACATTGGACTATTGGCCGATCTATCACCAACTTCATCCCGACGAGGAGGTGCTTCATCGGGCCGCCCTCCAGCAAACCCAAACGGCGGCAATGGCAGAGGATGAAATCGCCACGATTGTTCCTAATTTTGAAGACGGGCTGGAGTGGCTGACTCCAGAAGATTTGGGGCGGATCAGCGAAGATGGGCAGCGGTTTTTTGAGCTGTATTTTCAGTCTGCGGATCTGCGGAGGGCGATCGCCCATTTAAGCGAGATTTACGACCCCTGCTGCCTCACGCACCAAGATTTCAAATTCGGCAATGTGCTATTGCATCGCAACTGGCCGCAGTTGATTCGAGCCGCCTCTAAAGAATTCAAAGAATCAGCAGAATCAGCTAAAAAATCATCCGCGAACAATCAGCCTTGGAATGCTGCCCCGCAACCCCTGCGCCTGATCGACTGGGAGAAGGCAGAATGGGGCGACCCAGCGCTGGATGCGGGATTTCTGATTGCTTGCTATCTGCGGCTATGGCTACAGAGTTTGGTGGTGTCGGGGCTGGATTTGACCGAGGCGCTGCGGCTGGCGGCTGTGCCACTGGAGGCTCTCCAGCCGTCGCTACGATCGCTCGTGCGGGGCTATGCGGCGGCGTTTCCCGAAATGGGGCGATCGCCAGACTTTTGGCAGCGGGCGATGCAGTTTGCGGGTTACAGCCTGGTTCGCACGCTGCGGGTCAAAGCGCTGCACTTCGAGCCGCTGGGCAATGTGGGTATTTGCACGATGCAGGTGGCGAATTCGCTGCTCAATCGGCCAGAAGCGGCGATTCGGTCAATTTTTGGCGGGCCGCTTCTGGACTGGCTAGACAGTAAAGCATCTGACGCAGAATTGGGCAACCAGCCAGATAGCCAATCCGACCTTGCGGCGACATCCGGCTCTGGCGAACTGGCAGGTTCCCCCGCGACAGTTCCAAACGCGACCCCGACGCTCAAGCTGCCGCCCGGAGCGGGGCTAGAGGATTTGCTGCGGCATCTCCACATCAGCGCGGAGGGACGGATTTATCACGATCGCTGTCCGGCGGCGGTGCTAGTAGAAGACGATCGCCCCTTTGACCAGTTGCCGCCAGAGGTGCAGCGTTCCTATCTGCGGCTCCAGCTTCGCAACGTGATTTATGACCTTTACTTTTGTGGACGGCAACTGACCGACCAACCTGCGGCGACGGATCTGCGAAACTCGGTGCAAGCTGGGGTGGATGTGGAATTTTTTGAGCAGCTTAGCGCAGCAAACACAGGACAGGGCTATTTTGACGCGGGCTGGATTGTCACGCAGATTGACGAAACGATGGCCTTGGTTCAGCGCAATGGGTTGATTTTGCGGCTGGAGCGCGATCGCCATTTATCTCCCTCCCAAAGACATCCGGCAGTGGGCGACGCGGTTGCGGTGTGGATGCCGCCCCATCGCATGGACGCGAGTTTCTATACCGTTTTGGGCGATCGCGGCCCGATTTCACCGGATCTGCCTGCGGTGCAGGTTTATTTCAACCTGTCGCCTGCGGGGGCGATCGCCCTCATGCACGATCTGATTCCGGCGCTAAATACGGCGGCGCTGCCCTTTGCGCTCAGCCTGCTGCACGACCCAGCCGACTATGAGCGGCGCGATTCAGCCATTTTGCGAATTTGCCAGGTCGATTGGGCAGCGGCGGCTCCGATGCTGCGGCAGGCTTATCTAGCCGTGCGATCGCACCTCCAGCGGACCGTGCCTCTGTTTACCAAGGCCCTCGCGCCGGGAGTGGGGCTAGCGGAGGAACCGATTGAGGAAGCCTGCAACGAGGCGATCGAGTTTGGGCTGCACCGCGCTCAGTTGGTTGCCGATGGGCTGCTAGACAGCGCCGACCCAACCACGCGGCTAGCGGCGATCGCCCGTCAGTTTCAGCAGGCAGGGCTGTTGCTTGACCGGCCATATCTGAATCCTGGTGCGGACGATCGCTACTCGCTTTGAATGGCTCGACGATTGCTGGGTTTAGAAAATAAAAGGCAGTACCGGGCGCAGTAGCCGCCGCAGCTTCAAGAGCATCACTGTTTGCCGGATTTCGGGCGGCAGCTCGCGGGGTTGTTCCTCAATCGCCGTCTGGCGACTGGCCTGCTGAGTAGCGTGTTCGCTTGCAGTGAGCGGTTCCCCCGTGACGGGCGATCGCCCCTCCAGCACAATCTGCGTCCGCAGCACCTCCTCTGGCACGTCCTCTGGTGGCGGCAGCGCGTGCCCCAAACCGGCCCCAACGCCCATTGCGCCTGCGGTGCCGCACACCACGCCCGCGCCAACCCCGGCAATCCAGCGTCTCATTTCACGTTCCTGCTAAGAGAGAGCATTTAGCGCACAAGTGGACGAATCTGGTTGCGATAGTCGGCAGTGTCTAGCCCTCTGCCCTGGGTGAGGGCGGCTTCATCTACCATTTGCCGCAGGCGAGCAGCGCGTTCGCCAGAGTTGGGGTGGGTGCTGAGGAAGGTGGGCACCGAGCCGCCTCGCTGCTGGAGTTTTTCCATAAAGCTGACCAGGCCAATCGGGGCATAGCCAGCGCGGATCATGTTGTTGAGGCCGCGCTCGTCGGCTTCGTATTCGTCGCGGCGGCTGTTGGGCCGGTTGATGGCGAGTTCCACACCCAGGGCAACGGCCGTGTTGCGATCCAGTCCGGCAGCACGGGCAGCCCCAGCGGCGATCGCCCGATCGCGCAACTGCTCGACCGAGTGGCGCGAGGCAATATGCCCAATCTCATGCCCCAATACGCCCGCTAGCTCAGCCTCGTTGTCCATTGCTTGCAGCAGCGCAGTGGTAACGTAGACATAGCCGCCCATTGTGGCAAAGGCATTGATCTGGTTGCTCTCGACCACCTGGAAGGTGTAGGGAATCTGGGGGCGATCGCTGTGGGGCACGAGGCCCTGTCCCACGCGGTTAACGTATTCAGAAACCGTCGAATTCCGATAAAGCCGAAACTGCTGCGTCAACAATTGCTGGTTGATCTGCCGACCTAGCTCCAACTCTTGCCGCTCCGACATATTGGAGATTTGAACAATTTGCGCCCCGCGAATCAGCAGTTCCAACCAACGCGGCACGGTTTGCGAATGAGACGGCGAAGGGCTAAGCACAATTAGCCCCGTTGCCATCACGCCTGCCATCAACCCATAGAGCCAGCGGCGGCGCAGATTGCCAAATTGGTGAAGGAGAAAGTCAATCATGATGCTTTGCCAGAGTGTGGAATGTTGACGTGCGGAGGAGTTCAGGAGTTAGGCGTATTAGGCGTAACAGATAACAACAAGCTTGCCTGAAGCTTCGGGATTCCTCAAGATCAAAAAATTGATCCAGGATCAATCCAGATATATTGATCTTCGAGACGTAGATTATGCAAAATTGTTGCGTGAGTAGGCATCTTGCGCGGGCCGGTGTGATGATGCAGGTGAGGGCGATCGCCCACCAGCCCTTTTTAAGCGTTACTTCCAGGAACTCTCTCTAGCGTTCCACAATCCCTCCAAAAATCACTCTCCCCAACGGTGAAGTTGTGCGGCAGCAGATAGCCTCGAAATCTCACAGACAATTTTTCTGCCGCCTGCTTGCTCAGCACTTCTTCGCGGCCACCTGTTAACTCCGTCTCCCTCAGGATCTACGTTAGCCTTCGCGATCGCCCTCATCTCTCAGCACCCGCACCTTTCGGCGATCGCCCTTTATCTCTCAGTAACCGCAACCTCTGGGCGATCGCCCGTTTCTCCCAACACCCACACCTCTGAGCGATCGCTCTTCATCTCCCAACACCAACACCTCTGGGCGATCGCCCTCATCTCTCAGCACCCGCACCTCTGGGCGATCGCCCCCCGATACCTCTCGGAACCTCGAACGGCTGACCCAAACCTATCACCGCTCAACGTTGGCATCTTACCCGAAAGCTGTTGGGACTGGTTGCAATGACCGAAACCTCCAAAAAACCGAACCTTTGCAATCAGGGGGCGAATCGCCTACTCACCCGAAAGCTAACTGAACCAGAGCGCTGAGGGCTAACGGTGTAGCTCAACGGCGGTCAGTGGCTCTCGGTTTCAGCCAGGATCTCTGTTCCGTCCGTTGCAGCGAGGTGTTAGCCTTCGCGATCGCCCCCCATCTGCCAACACCAACACCTCTGGGCGATCGCCCTCATCTGGCAGCACCCGCACCTCTGGGCGATCGCCCTCATCTCTCAGCACCCGCACCTCTGGGCGATCGCCCCCCGGATACCTTTTGGGACGTTGCACACTGACCGAAGTCTATCGCTGCTCAACCTTTGCGGCTGACCCGAAAGCTGTTGGGAGTGTTCGGCTTGACCCGGATCTCGAAGAACTGAGCCTCTGCAAGTGGGGGGCGAATCGCCTACCCACCGACAAGCTGACAGAACCAGAGCGCTGAGGGCTAACTATTAATTAGACTGATCCTGTCTGCCTATCTACCCCGCAGAGGGCAATTAGGCTGAAATCCGTCTGTCTAAGATCCCAAATTGGGTAGATAGGCTGATTGAGATCTGTCTAAGATCCCAAATTGGGTAGATAGGCAGACATTGATCTGCATAATACCCCTGTTTCAGGGAGTTAGGCAGACGGCTTCACAAAGGCTTTAGATAAGTGGGGCTAATGATTAGGCGCGATGCAGCGTTAGGCGCAGTTGCCCTGTTTGAAATTTTCGATTGGGGATTGGGGATTTTCGATTGGGGAGTTTGGATTTTGGATTGACAGACTCGGCCGCCAAAACCCAAAATCCAAAATCCAAAACCGACCTTATCTGTTCTTACTCGGTTGCACCAGGATTGCTCCGGACTTCACGGTGCAGGCAGCGCAACACTTCGCTGGGTTGCTCGGCGTTAAGGACGATGCCGTTGGGCGGAAATTCCAGGGCGTGCGTCCACTCGAAGCGTTCGGCGTAGCGGAGCAGGTGTAGCCGGTCGATGGCCAGTTGCGCGTCTTCGGGCAGGCCGATGATGTAGTGGCGCA
>NZ_JACYLP010000021.1:0-30666 GCF_015272455.1 Thermoleptolyngbya sp. C42_A2020_037 | reverse complement strand
CTTCCCTCCTGGCTTTCATCTCAGCCTGCCACCGTTTTGTCAGTCAAGCAGGTTGGAGGAGTTAAACCTGCCAGCCGACTTGGTGGATGAGGCGATTGTGCGGGTTAATCAACGGCTGGGCCAAGATAGTTATGAGAAGAACTCGCGTCGTATTTACTGGATTGCTGGAACAATTGTCCTGGCTACAATTGCGGCAGTATTCTTCGGGTTTCAGCAACGGCAGGCGAAGATGTCTCAGGTAACTGCGGTGCAAGACCGCCTTACCTTGACGCAAGATGATGGCAGCAATCTGACGGTGGTGAATCGACAGCAATCGCCGGAGGTTGTTTATCGAGTGACGCTGGAGCAGGCTCCGGTGGGCGATCGCCTCACGTTGAGCTGTAGCTGGACTGATCCAACCGGGGTGATTGTGAAGCAGAACCGATATGAAACCAAGCAGATTACAACCCCTGTTTGGAACACGTACTGTCGAATGCCGCTGGGTTCTGGCACGACCGCCGGAACCTGGACTGTGGAAATGTTTTTGGGCGATCGCCCCCTAGAAAGTGCCCAGTTTCAAGTACAGTAGGTATGTCAGCGTGGAAGTTTGCCCCACCAGTGGAGAAACCTCACTCGTTTATCGGTTGCTGGGGTTGGAAGCCGCCGGATGTCCTGAAAAGTCTGCTAGCACAGCATTTGGAGAAGCTATCTCTCCCCCAAGCGGAGATTTGTTGGGGACAGTCTGCTTTTCCTTCTAGAGAGTCTGCTGCTCGTAACTCCTGGGGCTGGGCGATCGCCTATCTTACTCCCCAGGCAACCTTATCTTTGGATTCTGCCCACAGCCCTCCTTCCTTCGCCGCCTCACTCTCCGACTCTTCTTCCTGCTTAGCTGCCCTCTGTGCAGGCGGAATTTTGACCCATCTGCAACCGGATGGCTCTCTCCTTCCTGACGCGTGGGTAAGGCTGGTGCAATGTCCTGATGGCAGCGTAGGACTGGAACTAGGGCGCGATCGCTTTGGACGAGTGCCCCTCTACTGGCAGCAGCAACAGCAGGTTCTCTGGTTTTCGTCTCGATTGCAGCTTTTGCTGGCGGGGTCGCCTGTAGACATTAATGCAGCCGCCCTCCATGCCTACACCTGCTTTTCCTACGTGCCTACGCCCCTGACCCCCGCTCAGGGCATCCAGGCTGTCCCCGCAGGGATGCAGCAGACCTGGCAACTAGACGAGACGGGGACGCTGCAATGGGCCCAGGGGCGATTGCAGGAATGGCAGGAGGCAGGCGACCAAATTAACGATGAGCCGACGGCGGTTAGATCGCTCCAGACTCTCCTCAAAGATTCCATCTGCCGCCAGACTGCCGACCTGAAGGACGAACCCGTCGGTGTGCTACTGTCAGGAGGATTAGATTCCTCCATCGTTGCCGCGCTGCTGGTG
Source organism: Thermoleptolyngbya sp. C42_A2020_037 (assembly GCF_015272455.1). Lineage (NCBI taxonomy): Bacteria > Bacillati > Cyanobacteriota > Cyanophyceae > Oculatellales > Oculatellaceae > Thermoleptolyngbya > Thermoleptolyngbya sp. C42_A2020_037. The sequence goes on along the minus strand of NZ_JACYLP010000021.1, from coordinate 29,253 downwards.
CAACTGGGGGTGCGGGTGACGGCCTACTCCCTTGATTTCGGCGTTCCTGAACAGTCAGAATTGGACTATGCCAGGTGCATAGCCGATTACCTAAATATTCCGCTGGTCACGGTCGATGCCTCCGCAAAACGGATTCGCCGGGCGATCGCCCCCACTGCCGCAGCGCTGGATTTGCCCTTTGGTGATGGGGTGACGGTTCCCCTGTTTCTGCTAAAGCAGCGAGCCGCCCAAGACACCTCAGTGATCTTTAATGGGGAACACGGCGATCAGTTGTTTGCAGGGTGGACGAACAAACCGCTGATTGCGGCAGGGGTTTATAGCAAGCTGGTATCAAACGAACAATCGCCAGAAGACTCCTTTTATCAGCAATATCTGAAAACATTTCATCGTCTGGCAGGATACGAACGTCACGTTTTTCAGCCAGATTTCCTAGCCCAGCACGAATTCCCAAATCCTGTGGGATGGCTGCGAGAGGCGCTCGATCCTCAGTTCTCAACTGCTATACTGCATCGGCTGCGGCGGGCTAATTTAATGCTCAAGGGGGCCCAAAATATCCAGCCCCGCGCGACGGCTTTGGCCTTTGCCCACGGCTTGCGCGTGCGATCGCCCTTCTGTGATGTGCCGCTGGCGGAATGGACGTTTCGCCTGTCTAATGAACTGTGTCTGCAAGGTTCTTGCGAGAAATACATCCTCAAGCGAGCTGTTGAGAACTGGCTACCCCCTGAAATCGTCTGGCGCACCAAGCGCGGCATGGGCGTTCCCTTAACCCTCTGGTGTTTCAACGACCTATGGCACGACTTGGGCATTTGGCTCAATCCGGCAGTTTTACAAGATCAAGCCCACCTACAGCCTGACATTGCCACTCGAATTGTCTCAGGTTCCCTGGGGGGCCCAATTCAGGGACGGCGGATTGGCGAGTGCCTGTGGCTACTGCTCATGTGGCAAGCCTGGCGCAAAGCCATGCTTAAGGAGGCAGATCTTCCCCATTCCTGGAATCATCCCTTCTGGCTTCCTGCTCAACTTTGGAGAAGGCTAAACCAATGGCAGAATTCCTAATCCACAATCCCACGCTGGCTCAAGACTTGCTGGAGACCTATGGGTCACCGCTGTATGTGTATGAGGGCGATCGCCTGCGATGTACCCTACATTACATTACGCAAGCCTTTGAGTATCCCAAAACCCACTTTCACTTTGCCAGCGTCACCAATGGCAATGTGGCCCTGCTGCAAATGATTCGAGCGGCGGGGTGGGGACTCCATGCCAACACCCCAGGCGATGTGTTTTTGGGGCTGAAAGCCGGCTTTCACCCGGCCCAAATCGTCTATAGCGGCAGCAATCTCAACGCTGCGGAAATGCAGCAACTGCGAGACTGGGGCGTGACAACGCTTAATTTAGACAGCCTGGCACAACTGGAGCTTTGCTGCGAAGTTTACGGTGCGGGAATAGCGTTGAGTGAACCCGAGCGTCTGCGCTTGGGACTGCGCCTGAATGTGCCGGAATTAACCGGAGAGAGTCGCATTGGTGTGCGTCCTGAAGAATTTCCAGCGGCGATCGCCCTCACCCGTCAGTGGGGCTTGCAACTCACAGGGGTTCACTTCTATCGCGGCACCGGCACGAATGCTACCCAAGCCTTTACCCAAGTAATCGACCGTGTAATTGACATTGCCCAAACTTTACCCGACTGGCGCTATCTCGACTTTGGCGGTGGCTTTGGCTATCCCTATCGGCATGGCGGAGCCGCGTTTAACTGGCCAGCCTTTGGTGCTGCAATGACCCAAGCCTTGCAGAAGCTCAACCGACCCATTGAGTTGGTGATTGAGCCGGGCAGAGCCGCGATCGCCGGATGCGCCACCTTGCTCACGCGCGTGGTTTCGGTCAAGTGGCAGGGCGATCGCCAGATTGTGGGCACTGACACAACTGTGGCTAACCTGTCGGTTCCTTCAGTGCATAGGGGCTACCGCGAAATCTGCTCCCTCAGCCCTGCCCACGCTCCAACCCTTTACTCCACGGATGTTTGTGGAAACACTACCTACTCCCGCGACTATCTCGGTCGGCAATGCCCACTGCCCAAACTTGAAACTGGCGATATCCTAGCCATTCTCGATGTGGGAGCTTACGGATATGCCATGTCCTCCCATTTCCTGCATCGCCCCCGCCCAGCGGAGGTGCTGCTGGAGGGCGGCTCTCACCGACTGATTCGCCAGCGAGAAGATTATCAAGTCCTGATCAGCAACCAGGTTTTTGCATAACTCAGGTTTTTTGCAAGGAGAAGCCCCATGAAATGTATTCAATGCGGTACAGACAGCAACTATAGAGAGCGTAGTGGCAACAATTACCGCTGCCCAAAATGCCAGCATCCGTTTGCCTTTGAGCCAACCCAAATGGGAAGTCTCAAATTTACAGATGGCTTTTTTGCTAAGGCAATTGCCGACCTTGCTGCCAACAATACCCTCTACTTCACGCCGCAGCAGTTTTCCTATTGGTTTGATCAAAAGTTAAAGCGACGTGACATCTACCCTTTTACTGGTCGTCTTTTTTTCTATATCGTTCTCATGGTGACTCCTCTTATGTGGACTCCTGTTTTATTTGAGCTTGCCAGCCTCTATAACTTCTCTATGGTTCAAGGGAGTATATTTCTTGCACTTTTCACAATCTATAATTTGTTATGGATTGTTGGTTTATATCGATATAGCAATAGCCCAAAAGTCCCTACTAAGGGCCGTCGAACATCTGCAACTATGATGCAAGTTATAGGCGCTTTCCTTGCGGTCGTCGCCTTTGTCTTCGCTGTCTGGAAAAACTCAATTATTGTGTTTGGAGTTCTAATTACTGAGTTTGGAGTTCTTGAGTTTGGAGTCACAGCACTTGTTGCAATCACAGCGCTTTGGTTAGGCTTTTTTCAAAAGCGAAAAGCTGCCAAAATTCCAGAAGTCTTCCGATTTAGTAGTACCGACCTGACCAAGTGGCTGGATCAGTGGACTCAAGCCAACGGCCCCATTGAGAAAATGCTGCCGCCCCCCGAGCAGCTTTTGACCTCAAGCCAGCAGGTGGATGTTCTTAACTCCCAAGTCACAGCCTATAGTTTCGACCGGCTAGTGGTCTGCCAGAGCGATGCGATCGCCCAAATGCTGATTAGCAACAACGTTCACTTTGAAAACAACTGCGCCATTTTGAGCATCAATGGCTACCCCCAACCGATTTTTGGCACCGTCATGCAAATGCTGCGGCGCAATCCAGAGTTGACGGTGTTTGCCTTTCACGATTGCAGCCCTAAGGGGGTATCGCTGGCACATCAGTTGCAGACCAGTCCCCACTGGTTTCAAAACTCCGACATCACAATCATCGACATTGGTTTGTTGCCAAAACAAGTTTTGTCAGCACGGCGCGACTTTATTATCCGCAACTCTAAAGAGATGGCTCAGGCCGCTGCGAAGTTGCCAGCTCCAATTAAGCAAGCTCTATCAAAAGCCGAACTTGCCTGGCTTGCATCAGGAAATTTCGTGGAGCTTGAGTCCCTTTCCCCATTGCAGCTAATCCGCGTTCTAAACCGCAGCATCGCCAAAGGGCAGCTTGTGGAGACAGAAGGAAGTACTGACCTTATGTTTGTCGGAAGCGACCATGACTCTTCCTTCTATGTGACCGAGAGTTTTGGTTGAACAATTCAAACATCCAGAAAACGACTCAGAGCGCAGCACTTTAGAGCCAACCCTAAAACGAAATAATCAAAAAGCTGTCCTGAAACTTTGCGCCCGGTACCTAGCGGCCGCTGAGTTCGGGCGGCAAGGAAATGTTGCGGCGCTGGTTGCCCGCTTCGACGGTGACTTCCGGGCCAGACTGGATGAGTTTGACCTGGGTTTTGTCGAAACCGGGGAGAAAGAGGGTGACTTTGCGCTCGGCAATATTCACGGCGATCGCCCAACGGTGTTGGTGTTGGGAAGATGAAGGGCGATCGCCCAACGGTGCGGATGCAAGGAGACGAAGGGCGATCGCCAAAAGATACTGGCACATAAAATTTGACTGGAAAACCCAGGCTTCAGCATAGCCGCTGCGTTGGTCGCCGGGTCAAACGGACACCGGCAGACCACGACTCGGCAGGAATTAGCCACCCATGAACGCTTGGGCAAGACCAATGTAAAGCGGTATGCCAAGGGCGATCGCCACTGGCGTTCCAACGGCTGTAGACGCGCCGATGTAGGCAGAAGGGTTAGCTGAGGGGATACCCGCTCGCAGGGTGGGCGGTCCCGAAATGTCGGAACTAGAGCAGGCAATGACGGCCAGGATCACAACACCGCCGAGGCTAAACCCTGTTGCAAAGTGAGCAATCATGCCAAGACCAAAGGCGATTAGTCCATGCACCAGTGGAGCCACCACGGCATAGACCGCGTACCACTGAGCCACCTTACGCAATTCGCCAAGCCGGGACCAAGCCTCCATTCCCATGACCAGCATCAGGACAGACAGTAGCCCCCGAAAGAGAGGTTCGTAGAAACTTTCAAAGACGCTATCTGGGCGGGTTAGGATGCCCAAAGCAAGACCCAGCAGCAGCGCCGAGAGCGCCGAACCCTGGAGGCTTTCTTTCACGATGGGCCAGATTCTGACTCGCTTGCCTGAGGCAACGTCCGGATCTTTCGGATATCCGGCCGCAGTAATGCCCGACCCGCGGGGATACCTGCTTGCAGGGCCGCTGATCTCGTCGGCATACCCACCGACAGCCACGGACTGCTTGCTGACATAATCCTCACTGAAATAATATTTATCGCGCTTCCGCTTGCTGAGATAAATGCTGGCTACAACGATTGCCGTCACGAGCGCGGGGATATCCATAAAAGGATAGAGGGCCCCTGCCCAAGCTTCGTATTCGATGCCCTGCTCTTCCAGCAGCGTCAGGGCAGCAGCGAGGGTGGAGCCGCTCACAGCGCCAAACAAACCTGCGGTCGCAACGGCGTCCACAACTTTAACGTTTGGCAACTTGGCTAGCGTGTAGCGCCCAATAAATACAATCAGAATCCCCATCACTACGGCGAACATTGCAGGCAACAACATTTCCGACAGATTGGCCTCGCGGATTGCAATGCCGCCGCTCAGGCCCACCTTCATGAGCAGCATGAAGACAATAAATTTGTAGATTGCATCTGGAATTTGCAGTTGGCTCCCGAGGGAAGCAATAACCATGCCGCCAATTAGAAAACCGAGCGTCGGGGACTGCAACTGTGCCACGAAACGCATTAAGAAACCGGACAAGAAATCCACAGGTACCTCCTTCCACGTCCTCTAATGAGGAGTCATGATGATGACAGGTGAGTTCAAAAGGTTGAAAAAAGCAGGAGTGAACGCCTCACCCCTACAGCACAGGCACTATGCAAGAACCTGCCGACGGGCTGCTCAGAGAGGGTATACCTCCGAAAGACTTCGGACGGCGATAGCTATCTTGCATCGTCTTTCATAGACTCTCGTCTATTAAGACTCAAATCTACATGGACTTAAGTCTATCCTGGAATCGACAGATTTTTGCATCCCTTAACGTGGACATGGCATCACATTTCAAATTTGTCTCATAAGTTTTCCTTTTGCGTAGTGATTCTTAATATTGACTGGTTATTGACTGGTTAATCTCAATCGAGATCATCGATTTTTTTCAAGGGATCTAGAACCCCGCACTAGTTTTCCTGAGATTTCATAAGTGGCGCTAATAGATAAGCGGTTTTTATGGAATGTTTTCGCTAATCTGAGTCAAACTTCCGCAATAAGGGGTATCTTTGTCATAAACTCAATGATATGGTTTAGGGAAAAATCATAGACTCTTTTCTTTGATTTTTGCGGCAAGACGCTTTTAGGAGGTAGGTTCCATGACTCAGAAAGCCAGCAAACTCGTCATCGTTACAGAGAAATTGTTGTTAAAGCAAATTACCCAGATTATCGATGAAGCCGGAGCCGCTGGTTATACGGTGATGCCCGCTGGTGGAAAGGGCAGTCGCAACGTGCGCTCGTCGGGACAACCGACCGTTAGCGATGTCTACTCGAATATCAAGATTGAGGTGCTCACTGCCAGTCGGGATATGGCTCTCAACATCGCAGACACCGTTGCAACGAAGTTTTTTGACGATTATTCAGGCATTGCTTATCTCTGTGATGCAGAGGTGTTGCACGCGCACAAGTTCTAGTGCCGGACTTAGTTCTTGCATGGCGAGGGGAACCGGGCGATCGCTCTTTCTGGGTCAGTCCAAGGGCGATCGCCTTTATGCAGCAAGCTTACAAGTAGCAAGCTCATAAGCTTTGGCGAAAATTCTGACGGGTATTGATTAGAGCGGCGACTTGCCGCCATTCGGCATGGGTGATGGGCTGTGCAGCTAGGCGAATGCCAAAGCACTGCTCTGCTGCGGTTACCAGAACAGCGATGATAGCGGCGAGGTCAGGCGGATCACCGATGGCAGATTTAACCTGCTCATCGGCTACTTGCGCCTCGCCAAAGACCTGATAAAACAGATCGCAGTCGGGACAGAGGCGCATGGAACCATGTTGCAAAATGCACTCGCCGCGCCGCAGTTGAGCGCTGCCAACAAGCTTGTAGCCGCTGTCGGTGACCAGATCGGCGCTGGTGGCCGTGCCAAAGCAGTTGGGATTGTGGATGTAGCCGCGCCCGGCGTTGCCGTACTGGAGCGAAATGCCGAGCGATCGCCAGCCTTCAATCAAAAACGCGCAGATTTTCTCATAAGCGGCTTTGCGGCTGGGCCCCAGCTCCGACGTGACGACGGCATAGGTTAGGTCGCCCTGATGCAGCACCGCACGGCCGCCGCTGGGACGACGCACTAGATCGATGGGCTGATCCTGGTAAGTGAGCGATCGCCAGTGATCGGGAATCTGACGCTGATGATAACCAAGGGAAAGGGCGATCGGTTCCCAGATGTAAAACCGCAGCGTCGGCGGATGCAAGCCCTGGACATATTGCTCGAACAGCCAGCGATCGATTGCCATTTGCGTCGCGCCATCTGCTCTCATCAGTGGAATGAGCCGCCAGACGGGGCGAGAATCCCTGTAGTTCGCGTTCATGGCGAGGGAACCGCCCAGGTTCAAGCGCCAAACTCAGCCTGAAGAATCTCGTCGTAGCTGTCGGCAATAGAAGCAACCATTGTGATGTTGCGCGACACCTCGCCAGGCGACAGTTCCGCTACGGTGCGCTGCGCCGCAACCACCACCTGATTGTCCATAATCGCGAAGTGCGACTCGAACGTGCTTGTCCAATTCAGTTGCAGCAGCTTTCGCATCAGTTCTAGCTCATTTTTGGCCGGCAAACTCAGTACGGGTGACCAGACGGCGAGCATATCGTCATCTGTTTCGCCCGTAAGCTGTACAAACACCTCTACGCTGCCATACTTAAACTTCCACAGATTGCCCTGGTCAGATCGGCTGACCATCGCGCTCTGGTCTTCTTGCAGGCTGGAAATCACAGTTTCAACGACATCCAGATGGCTGGTCGCTTCGATAACTTCTTCTGTCAAAGCTTGGCTGGATTCAGGTTCCATAGGAAGCAGGTCGCTCAGTGAGTGGACAAATGGTTGGGGGGATTGGGGACAACCGTAGACGAACACGAATAGCCGAAGAAAATTGCAGAACCAGGAAATACCTTTGGGTGTAACCCAGGCTACAGCCTGATTTGCAAGGCTACTCACAACTTTAGCCGCTCAGGGTGCAATCCTGCATGTTTCTACCAAGTTTCTTTCTAAAGCGGCTAAAGCGGGCGATCGCCCCAGGACTTCATGACGCACTGCCTCGCCCAACGCGCTACAGCGTTTTTGAAGCTAGTGAGGCACGCGGATGGTCAATAAGCCCTTGCCTCGTGAGGGCAGCATGTGCCTCACGAGGCAAGAAAATGCTGTAGATTAAGCACAAAGCCGCCTCCCGTCCTCACTCGCTGTGCTGCCGATGACCCGCCTGAACGTCCCCCAAAATTCCACATCCCAAAGTCCAGACTCTTCTTTAGACTTTTCTTCAGACTCTTCTTCAGAGAGTGCTAGATCGTTGGTTGCAGCGCTCAAGGAATGGGCGATCGCCATCGAAGCCCTGCTCAGCGGCGACACCCTTCTGCTGTTGCGAAAAGGCGGCATCCGGGAAACGGGCGGACGATTTAGCGTGGCCCAGTCCCGCGTGCTGCTCTATCCCACCTACGAACATCAGCAGCCCCACCTGCTCAAGCCGCCCTACGCCAACCGAGTGCAGCCCGTTCCCTCCGGCTGGCATCCCAACACCGTAACCCTCTGCGCCTGGGCCGACATCACCCACATCTTTCAAATCACCGCCGCAGAAACCGTTGAGGCGCTGCTGCCGTTTCATATTTGGACAAACGCCCTAGCTACAGAACGGCTGAAATGGAAGCCTCAGCAGCCGCTCTACGTCCTGCTGCTGCGCGTGCATCGGTTCCCAGAATCTTTCACGTTGCCTTATCAAGAGGCCTACGGCGGCTGCAAATCCTGGATTGATGTGGAGCTTCCCGTTGGACGGGCCGCAAATCCCTTTATGGATGCGCCGGTGCTGACTCAGGAGCAGTATGCCCATCGGGTAATGGAGGTTGAGCGGGTGGTTTTGGGACAGTAGAGAAGGCTCCGGGTGCCGAGCCAACAGCCTTGGGGGGAGCTTCCCCCCAAACCCCCGCTTGGGGGACGCGCTTCGTCCCCCAAACCCCCTCCGACCTCGGTTTCGGCGATGCAGTCGAGATACTGTCCGTGCCAGATTCGACTGGATTTGTCGTGATACAAACCTGAAAGATTCTCCTTAGAGATGCTGCGCGATTCTCTGGAGAGACGCTGCGCGATCGCCCCTATTACTCATGCAATGTGAAGCAACCTCTCGGACACACCGACACGCCCTTAGGAGGGGGTGTGGGGGACGCTTCGTCCCCTGCAAAAGGGGGGTTGGGGGATATCCCCCAAGGCTGTTGGCTCGGATCTCCAGACTTCCAACTTAGACCAACATTGGCAACTCAAGTCGCTCAATTCTTACAGAATGCTGCACAAGCCCCAAGTCGCCAAACCCCAGCGATACACTAGGGAGTTGGCTCGCGCAATGAAGCGGGCCGGCGCAGCCATTCTGTGCCGCGAAACACACCCTGGCGGGTCGTTCTTGCCTAGTCTGAACCTTGTGAAACCCCGCTAAAGGCATAACCAAGAGATTACTAACATGCTGCATCGTATCTTCACCGCAGTTTTGATTGGGCTGCTCGGACTTATCCCGCTGTGGACCGCGCCCCAACCTGCCCAAGCCACAGGCTGCACCCTCACGGCAATCGTCTGGGAAGGCTATACCGATTCTTCCTTTGCCGATATTTTTGAACAAGAAACGGGCTGCACCATCAAAGCCACCTACGCTGGGTCGAGCGACGAAATGTTCGCCAAGTTCCGCGCAGGCGGCGGCAAAAATTATGATCTGGTCTCCGCATCGGGCGACATCACCGAGCGGCTCTACAAAGCAGGCCTGGTGCGCCCCATCGACACCAGCAAGCTGCAAAATTACAGCGCTGTATTCGAGTCATTTCAGGACGGCAAGTGGAACACCTTCGGCGGCAAGCCCTACGGCGTAACCTTTGCCTGGGGACCCAACGTGCTGGTTTATAACACCAAACAAGTAAAACCCGCGCCGAAGTCCTGGGATATCTTATTTGACGATAAATATTCTGGCAAAATTGCCCTGCCCGACAACCCCATGACCATTGCCGACGTGGCGCTGTGGCTGGGCAAAGCCGATCCCTACGACCTTACCGACGAAGATCTCGCCGAAGTGAAAGCCAAGCTATTGGAACTGCGCCCCCACATTCGCAAATTCTGGACGACAGCAGGCGAACTGGCCAACCTGTTTCAGTCGGGCGAAATTGTGATGGCTCACGCCTGGCCGCTGACCTATACCCAACTCAGCAACGAGGGCTATCCCATTGGCTCCGTCAGTCCCCAAGGCAAGCTGACGGGCTGGACGGATTCCTGGATGATTTCCAAGAATTCCAAAAACCCGGAAGCGGCTTATGAGTGGATTGACTTTATCCTCAGCGGCGACGGGCAAAAGGGCGTGATGGACGTGACGGGCTACTCTGGCGCAACGACGCTGGGCGCAGAGGCCGTGGGCCCCGAAAAAGCGCACGAGCTATTTATGGATGACCTGTCGCTGCATTCGCAGATCAACATGTGGCAGAGCGTAAAGAACTACGACCAGTGGGTGCAGCTTTGGAACGAGATTCGCAGCTAAACTGCATTTCTCAGTCTGGCATTCCTCAGTCAAACGAAATTGCTGAAAGCCCTGCAAATGCCGACTGGCAATCCAAAATCGCAAATCCAGAATCGTAAAAATCCAGAATCGTAAATGGGTATCAGCTACGGCTCTTGGTACGTCCACATTAGACCGCCATCAACCAGGAACGTAGAACCCGTAATGTAGTCTGCTTCGGCAGAACAGAGAAACGAAACCAGAGACGCAACCTCCTCCGGATTGCCCATGCGCTGGAGGGGGATTTTTTTGAGAAATTCTTTGGATTCGTCTGAGTCGTCTTGCAGACTGGTGTTTTTGTCGGTGGCGATCGCCCCCGGTGCGACATTGTTAATCGTAATCCCCAGCGGCGCGAGTTCCGTTGCCAGCGTGCGGGTCATCATCTTCATGCCGCCCTTGCTGGCGCAATAGGACGCAAAATCGGGAAACGACAACTCCTCATGCACCGAGCTAATGTTGATAATCTTGCCGGGATGCTGGGCATTCATGCAGTGATGCACAAAGGCCTGCGCCGAAAAGAACGCGCCTTTCAGGTTCACGTCCATCACCTGGTCATAATCTTCCTCAGTGACCTCCCAAAACGACGCTTTCTTCTGAATGCCTGCGTTGTTGACCAAAATATCCAGGCGACCAAAATGGGCAACCGATTCCGCGACCATGCGGCGCACTTGCTCCACTTCGCTCACGTCCGCCTGCACGATCTTCCCTTCGACCGAGCAGCCATATTGAAAACACCGGCCGCCTGCTGCCTCAACCTTGGCCAGCGTTTCGGCTGCGCCCTCTGGATCAGCGCGATGGTCAATCACCACACTAGCCCCGTCGGCCGCTAGACGCAGGGCGATCGCCTGTCCAATGCCTGTAGTGCTGCCCGTCACCAGTGCCACCTTTCCGTCCAATTTCATGGCTGCCTCCCCAGGAGATTATTAAGAAATACTTGTAATCAATGGAATTTTTGTTACCTCGCAGCAAGATCTTGTTACGCAATGCCTCCCCCTGACCAGCCTCAAAAGAGGCATTCTAGCGAGTTTTTTTCTACTTCTGTAGACAGACTGTAGACAGAACCTTGAGTTAAATGCAGGGGTATTGCAGGACAGACTAGACCCACGAACTACTGATTCACTGTTACTGATTCACTGTTGATGAACTATTGCTGAGGAGTCGAGAAGGAGCGCAACCGAGTCTGCCATAATACTTAAGCTTCAATCCATGACATGCCAGGGTCAACCGCAAGAACCGTTTATTCCACAGCACGCTGATCATACAGATTGTCCAAGTCGTCGATCCGCTCACTCAAGCAGATTCATGCAATCCCGTGCTCGGTGGCAACGAGACCAGCAGGTGATTGAGGCGCTGTCGTCTCTGCTGGACTATGTTGGAGATTTGAACCGCTATTTGGAACGAATCGCGTCTAGCGTTTGTCACTTGCTCCGAATGGATATAACTGTGATTACGCTCTGCGAAGGGGACGGGTTTGATCGCGTGATTGCCAGCTCCGATGGCGAAGAAGATCACACGCTCTATACGCTCCACGGAACAGTAACCGGAACAGTGGTAGACACTGGGCGATCGCTCGTGGTAGAAGACACGCGCCTGAATCCCGAAGCAGGCGAAATTCCCGACGGCTATCTCTGCTATCTCGGCGTTCCCCTCCGTACTCCCCACGGCGATATCCTTGGTACGGTTTGTTCCTTTAGCTATTCGCCGCGCAAGTTTGCCGAGGAAGAAGTGCGGACGGTGGAACTGTTTGCTGAGCGGGCAGCAATGGCGATCGCCCACTATTGCCTCTATCAGGAGCAGCAGCGGTTTAACGAACTGCTGGAGGCAGAGGTGATCAAGCGCACCCAAGAACTCCGCGCTGCCCAGTCAAAGCTCATCGAGCAAGAGCGTCTAGCCGCCATCGGTGAATTTGCCGCCATGATCGTTCACGAAATTCGCAACCCACTAACCACCGTAAAAATGGGTTTAAAGGCCTTTGGACGACTGGCTCTGGCAGGGCCAGACCAACTGCGGCTGACGCTGGCCAGCGAAGAAGCGAATCGTTTGGAAGACTTGCTAAACGAGATTCTCCAGTTTTCCAAGCCACAGCGGGCCATGGAGACAGAGTCCGTAAACCTGGCGGCGCTGCTGCAAGACGTGGTGACGCAGGTGCAGGAAACGCCGATTGGGCAGGGACGCATCATTGAACTGGCGATCGCCCCAAACTTGCCGCCTGTGATGGGCGATCGCAACAAGCTCAAGCAAGTCTGCCTGAATCTGCTGCGAAATGCTTGCGAGGCAGTGTCGGAGGGCGATCGCATTTGTTGCACCCTGCTGCTCGATGCCGACGCTCCCCCTGCCCCCCAAAGACTCTGCCTATCCATCCACAACGGCGGCCCGCCCATTCCCCCCGAAGACCTGCCCAAGCTGACGCGCCCCTTCTACTCCACCAAAGCAGGCGGCACCGGCCTCGGACTCGCCCTCGTCAAACGCATCGTCGATGCCCACGGCGGCAGCCTGTGTATTCAATCCACCGCCACAGAGGGCACCACAGTCACCCTTCACCTGCTAATCTAAGCTTTGCGTTCTTCCCTCTTCGTTCTTCGTTCTTCATTTTTCCCTCTTCCCCCTTCCCTCTTCCCCATGCCCACGCCCCCCATCCAGTGGTATCCCGGTCATATTGCCAAAGCCGAGCGATCGCTCCTGGAACAGCTTAAAAAAGTCGATGTCGTGCTGGAGGTACGGGATGCGCGAATTCCCTTGGCGACGCGCCATCCGCAGATGGGGCAGTGGTTGGGCAACAAAGAGCGGGTGCTGGTGCTAAACCGCATGGACATGATTCCCGCTGGGGTGCAGCAGGCCTGGCGCACCTGGTTTCAGCAGCAAGACGAGACAGCTTATTTTACCGATGCAAACCACGGCAAGGGTGTGGAAGCTGTGTCCAAAGCAGCGCAGGCGTTGGGCGAAAAGATGAACCAGCGACGGCGCGATCGCGGTATGTTGCCCCGCCCCGTGCGAGCAGTGGTCATCGGCTTTCCCAACGTGGGCAAGTCGGCGCTGATTAATCGGCTGCTGAAGCGGCGCGTGGTGGAGAGCGCCCGTCGCCCTGGCGTGACGCGCCAGCTCCGGTGGATTCGCATTTCCGACGAGCTAGAACTGCTAGACGCACCGGGAATCTTGCCCTCAAAGCTGACGAACCAGCAAGCCGCGCTGAAGCTGGCCATCTGCGACGACATTGGCGAAGCCGCCTACGACAATCAGCGGGTCGCCGCCGCCTTTGTAGATCTGTGGAAAGAACTGGCCGAAGCCGCGCCCAATATCATCGGCAGCGGTCTGGAAACTCGCTATGGGCTGTCGCCGTCTGGAGTCACAGGCGAAACCTACCTGGCGCAACTGGCCGAGCATCGCTATCAGAATGACATCGAGCGAGCCGCACGACAATTGCTGAATGATTTTCGCAGGGGGCTGCTGGGAGCCGTGCCGCTGGAGTTGCCGCCAGCAGCGATCGCAGCGGAGGGACGGGGCAATCCTGACGAAAGGGCTGAAGAAAGGGCTGAAGAAAAGAGCGGGGAACACTCTGGAGTACAGTAGCCCCCAGAGATCCTTGTAAGGAAATATAAAGCAAGTTTACTTTTTCCTAAAAATCTGGCTCGGTAAAGACACAAACTGAGCGTTTTGCAGTGCAGTCGGGCGATCGCCCTTATTACAAAACATGAACTTAGTTTGAAAACATTGTGCTATCCCATGCAGAGTATAAAAACTCGCGATATATATCGTAAGTGTAGAACCCTGCAAGGCAGGGCAGAATTTCAAAGACTCATAAAGACTCACGTGTCATAAAGACTCAAGGGTAAGGACTCAAGCGCGATCGCCCCTTTGCCGCTTCAGGAATTTTTCAAAGCCTGCTCTGAAAACTGCTCTAGAAATGCCCTGAAAAAATATCCTGAAAGATTGCCTCGACTGTCCACAGATTTCTGAATGATCCCCGGATTTTAAGATGATTTGAGCAATCATCTGATCGAGTGAATTAGTTCGTTCGATGCTTGATTTTTGAGCTTTTGCAGACTGGATGATTGGCCAACTTGCTAGCTAGAAGCTGATCCCCAGCCGCGCCCCCAAATCAACGTGCGATCGCCCAGCGTTGCAACCCCTTTGCAATGTCCCAGAGCAAACCGCGATGTATTTGGGTTCTGTAGATTTTGGACACGTTGCATGACTTTTTCTCGCCACGATTCTCGATCCGAATTGGCTGCTTTAGCGTTTCAGACCGATAGTTTACGACTCAATGACTTAGCCGATCCCGCGCTCAATCGGCAGTTGCACACCGATCCACCTGCCTGCGACACCCAGGGACAACGGTCAGAAACAGGAATCTACGTGACTGTCCACGGGCATTTCTACCAGCCGCCCCGCGAAAACCCCTACCTGAACGCCATTGAGAGGCAGCCCAGCGCCTCGCCTTACCACGATTGGAACGAGCGAATCCACTACGAGTGCTATCGCCCCAACGCCTTTGCCCGTGTGCTGAGCGACCAAGGCAACCTGCTGGGGATCGTCAATAACTACGAATATCTCAGCTTCAACATTGGCCCAACGCTCATGAGCTGGCTGGAACAAGCCGATCCCGAAGTCTACCAGCGCATTCTGGACGCAGATCGCAAAAGCTGCGATCGCCTGGGAGGACACGGAAATGCGATCGCCCAGGTCTATAACCACATTATCCTGCCCCTAGCCAACGACCGCGACAAGCGCACCCAGATTCGCTGGGGCAAGGCCGACTTCCGAGCCAGGTTTGGGCGCGATCCTGAAGGCATGTGGCTAGCAGAAACGGCAGTCGATTATCCAACGCTGCGAATTCTGGCAGAAGAAGGCATTCGCTTTATCATCCTGGCCCCATCTCAGGCCCAGCGCTGCCGCCCCCTGCCCACGCCCGACGAGCGCGATCCCCACTGGATCGAAGTCGGCGGCAGCCAGATCGACCCCGTGCGCCCCTATCGCTGCTTTTTGAACTCGCCCCATTTCCAGCGCGACGGCATCCTGGGGCAAGATGCTTTGGGTGAACCGGGCACCAACCCGAACCCGGTTGATACGCCCTACATCGACATTTTCTTTTATGACGGCCCAATTTCCCGCGACATGGGCTTTAACGACGTGCTGAGCAGTTCCGAGCATTTTGTGGGACGCATCGGGCAGGCCGTGCGCGGGGATCACCGTCCCGCCCAGTTGATCTCCGTGGCCACCGACGGCGAAACCTTTGGACATCACAAAGGGGGCACGGAGAAGGCGCTGGCCTATGCCTTTACCCACGAGTTTCCCAAACGGGGCTGGCTGGTGACGAATTTTGCCCACTACCTCAGCCTGCACCCGCCTACCTGGGAAGTGGAGCTAAAGCCCGTGACGGCGTGGAGTTGTTGCCACGGGGTCGATCGCTGGCAAGACGACTGCGGCTGTGGCGGGGGCGGCGAGTGGCATCAGAAATGGCGGCGGCCGCTGCGGGATGCGCTGGACTGGCTGCGGGATCAGCTAATTGCAATTTACGAACAGTTCGGTAGTTCATTTTTCCACGATCCTTGGGCGGCGCGGGATGGCTATGTCGCTGTGTTGGGGGAGCGTTCTGATACGGTTCTCGATACGTTTTTCGCAGCTTACCAAAGTCACGATCTGACACCGGCCGAACGGGTTGAGGCGCTGAAACTGCTGGAAATGCAGCGCCACGCCCTGCTGATGTATACCAGTTGCGGCTGGTTTTTTGAAGAGGTGTCGCGGCCGGAGGGCACGCAGATTTTGCGCTACGCTGCCCGCGCCTTGGAACTGGCAGAAGACCTTGCCGCAGTTCGCCTGGAGCCGGAGTTTGTCCGTCGTCTGGGGGCAATCCCCAGTAATGTGGAGCAGTTTGGCAACGGCGCGGAACTGTATCGCCAACTGGTTGCGCCTGCCCGCATCACGCCAGAGCAGGTGGCCGCGCACTATGCCATCAGTTCCCTTTTCCACAGCTATTCCCAGGAGCAGCGTCTCTATTGCTATAACGTCCAGCGATTAGACTATCAGCTTCGCCGCATGGGATCGCTAACGTTGGCTCTGGGGCAGGTGCAGTTGACCTCCGAAATCACCCGCGAGGTGGTGAATCTGGAGTTTGCGGTGCTGCATCTGGGCGGCTGGGATTTTCACTGCTGCATTCGGCCCGCCAGCGGTCGTCGCGCCTATTTGCAATTGCGGGATGAGTTGTTTGAGGCGCTGTCGCTGGCCAGCGCGGCGCAGGTGATTTTGGCGATGACGCGCACCTTTGGCGATTGCCCCTTTAGCCTGCAAGACCTGTTCGCTGAGGAACGCCATCGGCTGATGCACCTGCTGAGTCAGGAAACCCTGACCCGACTAGATCAGCTCTACACCCAGGTCTATCGCGACAACTACGGCGTGCTGCGGGCGTTTCATCGGGATGCCCTGGAGCCGCCCCGCGAGCTGCAAGTGGCTGCCGAAATTGCGATCGCCCATCGGCTGACCCACTCTCTGCAAGCGCTAGAGCGCGAAACCTCTGATTTGCCCCCCACCAATCCCGAATTGTGCGACAGCTATTTGTCGGAACTAGAGGCGATCGCCGCCGAAGCCAACCAACTCCACTGCCATCTGACAGTGACCCCAGCCAGACAAATCCTGGAGCGGCTGATCCTGCGGCTGCTGTGGCAAGCTCTCAACGAATCGGAACTGGATACCTTGGAGCCAACGCTGGTCTGGATTGAGCAACTGCTGGCCATCGGCGAGCAGCTTCATCTGGGACTGGCGCTGGATCGAGTGCAGGAGTTGTACTGGCGATCGCTCCACCGCTACCTCCTGCCCCGCTGGTCTGTCGCACAGCAACACTCTGATGCGGCCGCCAAAGCTGAACTGGCGCTGCTTCAACCGCTGCTGTCGCTGGGCAAGGCACTACGTATTGAAGTTCCACTAGGGGCATTGGCATAAGCCTTACGGCTTTGTAGTATAATGTATTATGCTTGGTGGAGTTTACAGACTGTTGCGCGATCGCCTCTAGCGTCATGATCAAAAACACAAAATCACAGCAGGAAGTGCTGGAGTTGGCTCATCAGAATGGTTTGGCAATCGAGGGAGATTCCATTCAATTCAATGAGTCTGGTCTTGATTTTCAAGTAGCGTTGGCAACAGATGCGGACGGAATACACTGGATTCTACGCCTTCCTCGGCGGGAAGACGTTCTGCCATCTGTAGATCAGGAAAGACGAACCCTGGAACTGATTGCCCCACGAATCAATGTAGACGTGCCGCGATGGGCGATTTGCACCGATGAACTGATTGCGTATCGGGCATTGAACGGTGTGCCGTTGGGCACAATCGATCCAGAAGCAAAAGCTTATGTGTGGGAGATTGACTTAGAAAACCTTCCTGAGCAATTTCACAAATCATTGGCAAAGGGAATTGTTTCCTTACATCAAGTTAGTGTTGAGAAAGCAAGAGCAGCAGGCCTCCCGGTGAAAACCACCGAAGAAGTCCGAGTTGAGATGCAGCATAGAATGGAGTCCGTCAAACAGGAATTTGAGGTCGATCAAACCTTATGGGAACGCTGGCAGTCCTGGCTTCATGACGACGAAATTTGGATGCAAGAAACGGTTTTAACGCACGGTGAATTACACGCGGGTCATATTCTGATTGACAAACAAGCGCGGGTGACCGGATTTATTGACTGGACTGAGGCATCGGTCACCGATCCAGCAAAAGATTTTGTAGCCTACTACCGCACGTTCGGCAAAAACGCTCTCAGGCAGCTCATCTCAGCCTATGCAGAGTCCGGTGGACACACATGGTCAAAGATGGCAGAACATGTGATTGAACTCAACGCCACTGTTGCAATAGACGTTGCGGAGTTTGCGCTCAGGTCGGGTTTAGATGAATACAAACAGATGGCAGTTCAAATGCTCAGCGTCGGCGAATTAGCGTGATCAACATCTGAATGCACATCTAAATTGGATTTTTGCTGCGTTTGCCCTGCCCTCCAGCAGCCTATTCCCTCACTCCCCAGGCTTCCTTGCTAAACTGTGAGAAACGCCGACTGCCGCGCCCTGAGAGGACTGCCTAATGCTATTGACCAGCCTGCCCGATACGCTGCTTACCCCTGCGAAGCTGCCGAATCTGAGCTATGCCGCGCCGCGCGATCGCTTTGATGAGTCGTGGGATGCGCCGCTGTCTACGCTGCTGGGGCTAGGTCGGGCGGCCGGAGCCGATTTTGTCGAGTTTTTCCTGGAACGGGTTAACTATATTAACTGCCTAGCCGAAGACGATACCATCACCAGCATTGCGCCCAGCTTGACCACGGGCGCGGGTGTGCGCGTGTTTCGCGGCAAGTCCGACTGCTACGTTAGCACCAACGACCTGACCTTTAGCGGGCTAAAGCTGGCTCTAGAAAAGGCGTTGTCTATCATGGGGCTAGAATTGCCCAGCGGCAATGCGTTTATCCCGGAAGTGGTGCTAGAGCCGCTGCGCGACTATGGCACGCGCAAGGGCAAGGAAGCTTGGCTGGAACAGTGCAGTTCAATTCGCGAGATGGGCGAAATTTTGCTGGCAGCGAGCGATCGCCTCGGCAAAAAAGCCAGCCACGTCCAGTCGCGCCGTGCCTCCTACTTTCGCGACTGGCAGGAAGTGCTGGTGGCGGCGAGCGACGGCACCTTTGCGCGAGACATTCGCCTGACGCAATCCACCGGGTTTAGCCTGCTCTGCGCCGATGGCGACCACCGTGCCTCTATTGGGCAGCGCGTCGGCAGCACCAGCCAGCCCGATTTTCTCCGCACCTGGGATATGGATAGCACCGCCGAAGAAGTGGCGGAGTCTGCCGGAAAAATGCTCTATGCCGATTATGTCGAGTCTGGCACGTACCCCGTGGTGATGGCGAACCACTTTGGCGGTGTGATCTTCCACGAAGCCTGCGGTCATTTGCTGGAGACGACGCAGATTGAGCGCAAGACTACGCCCTTTATCGACAAAAAAGGGGAGAAGATTGCCCATGAAGCGCTGACCGCTTGGGACGAAGGGCGATCGCCCAACGCCTTTGGCACCATTGATATGGACGATGAGGGAATGCCCACCCAGCGCACGCTGCTGATCGAAAACGGCATCTTGAAAAACTTCCTGAGCGATCGCGCTGGGTTTATGCGAACCGGACACCCGCGCACGGGCAGCGGCCGCCGCCAAAACTACACCTACGCCGCCGCTAGCCGAATGCGGAATACCTACATCGCGCCGGGGCCGCACTCTCTTGACGACCTCTTCGCCTCCATCGACAAAGGGATTTACTGTAAAAAAATGGGCGGCGGCAGCGTCGGTGCAACGGGTCAGTTCAACTTTGCAGTGGATGAAGCCTACCTGATCGAAAACGGCAAAATCACCAAGCCCCTCAAGGGCGCAACTCTGATTGGCGAAGCGGTAGAAATCATGCAGCGCATCTCCATGTGTTCCCAAGATTTGGGCCTGGCGGCGGGCTTCTGCGGCTCCATCAGCGGCGGCATCTACGTCACCGTGGGTCAGCCCCACCTGAAGGTCGATGCCATTACGGTTGGGGGACGGTAGCTTAAACAGGAGGTCGGGTGCGGACTTGTGATGGGATGAGGAGATCAGGAAAGTAACTCATCAGGAAAGTAACTCATCAGGAAAGTAACTTAGGGAAAGTAACTTAATCGCTGCCGAACCCGCCCGATCTGACTCATCCCGTTGCCATTTCACCCGCACTGTTCTATCGATCTATAACTCGCCCCATCAACTGTTGCAATCGTGCAACCAAAGGCAGTGCCGGAAATTGCTCAGCTCGAATCTGGGGCAACTTGTCGCGGATATCGCGGATATTCCAACCCGTGAGGCGGGCGAGGGTCTGGGCTTCTTGCTCGAACCGTTGTCGGAGCGATCGCCGATATTGCCGCCCCGCTTCACACGCCATCTCGCCCGTATAGGGATGACGCAGGATATAGCGCCCCTGAAACAGGGTGCGGTTGTTGGTCTGCTGAAAAATCAGGTCTTCCGGAAACTTATCGCGGGTATAGCGCACATGCAGCCGCGTGATGAATACGTTATTGGGCATGGTGTTGGGCATCTCCGGGCGCGTCCAAAACACCCCCGCCTGCCGCAGTTCCTCTGGCGATAGCGGCTCCGCCGAGCAGGGGTCGCAGCTTCCCATATCCCAGGCGTATTCCAAAAACGCCACGTTTCGCCCCTCGCGGGTGTAGCTGGTCTGGAACATGGCTTTGTAAAAGTCGCTAAATTCGTCCTTCACGTATACCGGAATTTCTGCATCCGACGGCACCTTCACCGTGCGATAGTTGCTGACTTCTGCCTGTCCTTCCGGCGACAAAATGTAGACCAGCAAATCCTGAGAACTGTCGGCGTTGACCATGCCCAACCGCAGCGGCAGCATAAATCGGGGCGATTCGTAGGTCATTTGCAGGGGTCGCAACGCCTGATAGCCCGAATTTTCGTATTCCTCCAGATTCACCTTGGCCACAAAGAACTTCATCCGCTGGCGAATGTAGGGGCGCAGCAGTTCCCGTGCGCCTTGGGGAATGCGGTAGCCGTTTTGCACCAGCCAGGTTTCCAATCCATCGGACTCGCGGGCGCTGAGGATCAAGATATCGTACTCGCCGACGGTGAATTGTTCTTCTACCGTCACCCCTAGCGCCTGGTTGCTGCGTCCAGCCCGACCTGGAGCGGCGCTTTCCATCGCAGGAGCCGCCATTGGGCGATTCCAAAAGATAGGTGGAGCGCACGGATCAGGATCGAAGTATTCCACCAGTCTCGGTGCGCTAAAGGAATCGAGCCGCTCGATGATCCGTGAATCGGCGATTTGCACCTGTTCGCGCTGCAAGATCACGGGAACCGGAACGACCATCGCAAAATCTTTGACATCACCCTGGTAGTCATTGGCCATCGTAAGAACCGTGCGATTTCCGCTGCGGGCGATCGCCACCTGAGAAGCTTGGTTATATAGCTTCGCATCGGCTTTTGCCACATAAAACCCACAAAATGCCAGCGCTCTGGATGAAACCGTGAACGTCAGCAGGAATGCTATGAGTGCGATCGCCCACACACGAAAAGATCGTAAATAGGTCATTGAATGATTAAGCAGAGATTTCATAGAAACACCTATTCAGGAACGTATTTTTGTCGGAAGGTGGATAGAAAAGACAACGGTAAATGCAGCGCTGACTGCGACCACTCAAACCGGGCGGCAGGCAGCAGCCAGTCCAGCAGCAGACTCAACGGAGCCAAGGCAAACAGCGCCCAAAAGGGAGCCGTGGAGATGAAAAAGACATTTCGCAGGATAAACGTCACAAGTGCGATCGCCCCGGCCCAGATCAGCCGTCCGGTGCGGGAATTGGGAATCGTGCGCGGGTCGGTAATCATGAACAGCGCAAACACCAGCAGCGAGCCACTGGTGAGCCGATGCGCCCACACGTCCCACGTCCAGCCCAGCCACAGATTTCGCCCGGCCTCTAGCACCGCATAGCTGCCCAGAAACGCCGCCGACGTGTCCCAGCGCCCCACCTGTTGCAGCACCAGCCCGCCTGCTCCCAAAAACAGCAGCCCATACCAGCCGCTCTCGCCCCACTGCCCCGGCGAAACCCACGCATCGCCTGAGAGCATCAGCGCCATGACGATGCCAAAATTGCCGGGATTAAACACATGCTTGCCGCGCAGCCGCAGCAAAAATTTGCTGGCGATCGCCCCCATCACCGCCAGCGCCATCGTCAGCGGATGATCGACCCGCAGCAGCAGGCTCATTCCCAGTCCCGTCACCAGCGCACTGGGCAGACTGGAGAGAATTTGGGGATTGCGATACCGCAGGGCGATCGCCCTCCAGCGCTGTCCTATATTATCTGCCGGTTTATTATCTGCTGCTGTTTCTGGATTTGATAGCTCTGGTGGATAAAATACTGCCCCACAAAGCGCCTGGGTGATGAGGCAAGTGGCGATCGCCGTTAGCACCACCACCCAATTCAGCGACCAATCCCGCGTGCCCACCCCCAGCAGCAAAAACAGGGCTAAAAAGCCAATTTGATAAAGCCTCGCGTCCTTTGCCATCGACTGTTTTCATTGCAACGTTGGCAGCTATTATGTCGTGCTGCTACGATGGCTGATGGTCTGTTTCAAATTTTGTAACCGCAGCTAAGTTAAAGCATTCCCCTACGACAGCAGCTTTTGGTATTCCTGCTCGGTGATCAGGTCGCGAGTGGTTTCGACCCGATCGACAAATACCTGTCCATGCAGGTGATCGACTTCGTGCTGGACAATGCGGGCGACGAAATCGGTGAAGACCTGACGGCGCAGATTGCCGTGGCGATCGCCATATTCCACCTCGATTTCTCGATAGCGGGGCACGAGGCCGCGAATCCCTGGCACGCTGAGGCATCCCTCCCAGCCCTTCACCGTTTCGTCAGAATGGCTGAGCAGGCGTGGGTTCAGCATGGGCAGTGGCTCCATCTCCGGCGCGTGGGGATAGCGCGGATTGGGACGCGACGCAACGATAACCAAGCAAAGGGGCTGACCGACCTGGGGCGCAGCGATGCCCACGCCGTTTGATGCGTGCATCGTGACCAAGAGCTGATCAATGAGGGCTTGCAGGGCGGGGTCATTGGGGGAGGCGATCGCCCGCGCTGTGTCTCTCAGCTTGGGATTGCCCAACTGCAAGATTTCCAAGAGAGAAGTGTTTGAAGACTCGGCAGCCTGGGTCATAGTCGGTTAGAGGGTTGCAAACTTGGGTGGAGGGGATCGCCTGCTCTGATCTAAGGCTGAGGCTAACGACTGGGGCGGCGCTCGGCGGTGGGCTTGCGGAGGCGCGTCAGCCCTAGTTCGGTCTGCACCCGCAGGCGCATGGCGGCGTGGCGGTCGATGCCTTCGTAGGCGTAGCGGTTGTACCCGTTCTGGCGGATCTGGCGCTCGATGTTGCGCTGTCGCTCACGGGTGTCGGGGTGAGTGGAAAGCCATTCAAAGGGGGCGACTCGCCGCTCTTGTTTTTCTAGCGTTACCATCAGCCCGTGCAGCCCGTCCGCTGCGTAGCCTGCCGAGGCCAGCAGTCGCGTCCCAAAGGCATCGGCCTGGCGCTCCATGTCGCGACTGTAGTTGAAATAAAGCAGGTTTGCCGCATAGCCGCCATAGGGAATGAGCTGGAAGGCGTTGCCCAGGGTGTTGGCATCGACCGCAAGCTGAAAGCCATGCGACAGGGACGTGTGGGCCAGTTCGTGGGCAATCAGTCCGGCTAGTTCTGCTTCTGATTGGGCTTTTAGAATTGCGCCCGCATTGATGAAGATTTTGCCGCCGGGTAGGGCGAAGGCGTTGAGGCTGCGATCGCGGATGATGAAAAACTCGTACTCAAATTCCGATCGCCCCGTCATCGCGGCGAGGCGCTGCCCAATGTCGTTGACGTAGGCATTCACCGCTTCATCCTGAATGAGCGGCAACTGGCGGGCAGCCCGACGGGCGATCGCCTCTCCCACGTTCTCTTCGCCCCGCAGCAGCGCGATTCCGGTCTGTATTGAAGAGATGGGGCCAAACAGGTTGCCCGTCAGCGCAAAGCCCAATGCTCCGGTCAGCAAGTTGGCGATCGCCCCGGCTCGCAAATCGCGCTCCAGCCGATTGCGGAAGGTTCTGGCGTGCTGAGCCGCCAGCGCTTCAAACTCCGCCGCTGCCGGATCATCGGGATACATCAGGGCAAACTGCCGCGCCGCGATCGCCGCTTCCACCAGTTGCCCGTTGGTTGCCAGGGCTGCCACCCGTGCCTGTGCCAAATCTGCCGAATCGGGATACAAACCCACTGCTCGCTCCAGCACCGCCAGCGCCTCGTTCGAGCGATCGCCTGCTGCCAACACCTCGGCATAGCGCAGATGCCCCAGCACAAACTCTGGATGCTGCTGAGTCAAGAGCCGCAGGGCAGACTCCATGCGCGGACGAGAATTTTGCGATCGCCCCGCCTCTGCCTCGCGCCAGTAGACCTGTCCTTCAGGCGGCAGCGCCTCCGGGTCGGTGACCAGCGGGGGCACTTCGACGACATCCACTTCATCAAACGGCGCTTTTGCCAGCCGATAGCGGACTTCTGCCTCCCGCCGCAGGCCCATCTGCCACAGCGCATCCCCCTCTCGCAGCAGTTCCAGTGCTACCGCTGGGTCGATCGGGGCGGCATTGGGTTCCGGTGCGGCGATCGCTGGCTCAATGACTGGCTCAATGACTGGCTCGGCGACTGGCTCCGTAACGACTGGCTCCGTAACGACTGGCTCGACTGGTTCCGTCAGCGCATCCAGTTCAGAGTCCGGCTCCGCAGATGGCTCATCGGCTGTGTTCAGGGTTGGCACAGGGTCTGGATTCACCTCTGTCTGGTCAACCCGTTCCCCTGCCACGGCAGACTCGTCAACTGCGTCGCCCAGCAGAACCTCAGCAAGGGGAGAAATTTCGGCGGTTGCTCCAAATTCTTCCAGCACCCAAGCCGATGAGGCATTGGCAAGGCTGGCTGAGGCTCCGGGCAGCATCGACGGAGGATCTGCCGAAGCTTCAGTGACGGGCGACCCTGGCCAATCGGGCGCCGAGATACCCTCAGCCGCTACAACTTCTGAAACAGGCACGACTGAAACGGACGCAACTGGCCCCAACGCATCGGGCGCATCGGGCTGGGCTGCGATCGCCCCCTCCACCAGCGCTTCCGCTAGGGACAGCGGGATCGCTAGAAGGCTGCATAGCCAAAGCCGACGTAGAAGAGATGACATGGCGATCGCCTCCTCAGCGTGTTATGGGTTAGGAACGTTTCGCTGCGACGCGCTACGAAGCCAGGGCTGACGCTAGTTGCCCACCAACCACTTCTGCCCGTTCAGGCGCTGCAACGTGTAAAGCACCATCAAATCCAGCGTTACCTTGCGTTCATCAATCATAAACGACTCTAGCAGGCTAGGGCTTGCACCATTTCCAGCACAGCTAAAGACCTTTTGCCCCTGGATATCTTCCTTCACAAAGCCCACCAAAAACTGGTGCTGTCCGCCTTGAAACTTGCCCTGCACCTGCCAGCAAGCGCCGAGTTCTTCCATGCCCTTGATCGGCAGCGGCAGCTTCTCAAATTTCAGATCCAGATCGTTAAAACCTGCGGCTGCCATCGCCTGCTTTAGGCTGGGCATATAGTCCTGCGTGATAAAGTCCGCAAAGGGTTTATCTTCCAGTGCGGGCGGCTTTTCCTTCTTGGGCTTGGCGGCGGGCGCTTCCCCATCCGCAGACTGAACCTTGGGTTCGCGGGGCGGCTTTGTTTCGGCGGGTGCTTCGGCGGGCGCTGCGGATGCAGGAGTAGGCTGCCCCTCAGTCGTTGATGCGGCTTCAGCCGGAGGATTGGTTGCTTCGTCTGGCATGGCTATCTGCAATCAGTCGTCATAAATTACTCCCATAGTACCGGGTTGTCACCGATTCAGAAACGGTTCGCCCTGCCCAACTGCCGTCAGAATTTCTGAGGCAGGCGATTAGAATTCTCAACCGTTATGCTGAGTATGCGGAGAACATAAATCAAAAAAATAAAAGGTGAGCCAGGACATTGCCCAACTCACCCTAGTAGACTTCATTTCAAATCGCGGATCTGGACGCGAAGCAATCCCGATCCCTGGTTATAGACAAGCTGAGCAAGAGGGGCGATCACCTACACTGCAAGCCCTACACGCAGATAGCTCAAAAAACCTCAACGCATTTAGCCGCCCGCCACCGCAGGCACAATGCTCACTTCATCGCCTGCATTCAGCGCCGTGTTTGCGCCGTCCAAAAACCGGATATCTTCGCTATTCACATAGAAGTTCACAAAGCGGCGGAGTTTGCCCTCGTCATCACACAGACGGGCCTTGATCCCTGGAAAAGACGCATCGAGCTTATCCAGCAATTCGGCGATCGTTGCGCCGTCTACTTCTACAGTGGCCTGATTTGCAGTGAACTGTTGCAGCGGAGTAGGAATGAGAACTTTGACAGACATGGCATTAAAGCATGGGGTGAAAGGAGTAACTAGGGTGACGGGGTGTTGGGTTTAGGCGCAAGTGGTCTAGTCTCTAATCCCAACCCCGACATTTAACCCGACATCTAAACTGTGACCTGCTGCCATTCCAGGCGGCCCAGCGTTTGCGCCCGCTCCAGCGCCCGTTCAAAGCTTTCTAGCTTGGGTTCGATGGTGAGGGGTTCGCCGATGTAGCCTTGGACGGCTTCCTGAGTCTTTAGTCCGTTGCCCGTGATATAAGCAACGGTGGTTTCGTCATGGTTAATCTTGCCTGCTTCGGCCAGTTTTTTCAGAACGGCGATCGTGGTGCCGCCTGCGGTTTCGGTGAAGATGCCTTCGGTTTCGGCCAGTAGTTTGATACCTTCGACCACTTCTTGATCACTCACTGATTCAATATTGCCATTAGTCTTGCGGGCAATGTCCAGCGCATACACCCCGTCTGCTGGGTTGCCAATAGCAATGGATTTGGCAATGGTGTTGGGTTTGACGGGGGTGATGAAGTCGCGGTCTTCGCGGTAGGCCTGGGCAATAGGCGAGCAACCATCTGCCTGAGCGCCGCTGAAGCGAACGTTTTTCCCTTCTACTAGGCCGACCTTGGTGAATTCCTGGAAGCCCTTGTAGATTTTGGTAAAGAGAGAACCAGAGGCCAACGGCGCAACGATGTGATCCGGCAGTTGCCAGCCAAGCTGCTCGATGACTTCATAGCCCAGGGTTTTGGAGCCTTCGGAATAGTAGGGGCGCAGGTTGATATTCACAAAGCCCCAGCCGTGGGTGTTAGCGACTTCCGAGCAGAGGCGGTTCACTTGGTCATAGTTGCCATGAACAGCCATGACAGTGGGCCCATAGATCAGCGTACCCAGGACTTTGCCCGCTTCCAGATCAGAGGGAATGAACACGCAGCAGTCTAGCCCGGCATGGGCGGCGATCGCCGCTGTCGAGTTTGCCAAATTTCCGGTGCTAGCGCAGGAAACCGTCGTAAAGCCCAGTTCCCGTGCGCGAGTCAGCGCCACCGACACCACCCGGTCTTTGAAGCTGAGGGTGGGCATGTTCACTGCGTCGTTCTTGATATAGAGATTTTTGATACCCAGACGACGCGCCAGACGGTTTGCCTTCAGCAGCGGCGTAAAGCCCGTGCCCACGTCGATTAGGTTATCCGTCGCAACAGGCAAAAAGGAGCGATATCGCCAGATAGACTTGGGGCCGGCTTCGATGGTTTGACGGGTCACGACTTTGCTCAGGTGGGCGTAGTCGTAGGTCACTTCCAGCGGCCCGAAGCACAATTCGCAAACGTGAATTGCCTTTGCTTCATACTCTGCACCGCACTCTTTACACTTCAAGCCAGAAAAAGCAGCAGCGGTGGAACGGGTTTGGAGGGTGTGGGTTGCCAGCGTCATGGAGGGGTCTCGTCCTGTGATATCTCGTTCGGTTTGCGTGAAATGAAGTCTGGGAAAGGGTTACAGGTTTCCTTCACCCAATGCAAGGAATCGTAGCATGGGCAACAAACAGCGTCAAATATACCCGACTTTTTTTATCGGGATTTGATTCAACCCCGAATTTCACCGCATTTGAACCGTACAGGACTTACACACTTGCAATGAGCTTTCTGGGTTTTAGACAATTTCTCGCTGCGTAAGTCCTGCCGCATTTAAGTTAAGGAAGATTTCAGCAGGGGTTTCATCGCTGCCTCCAGTCCTCAGCGCCAATCATCCAACACGAACGCACCGGGATGGTTAAACGCAGGCTGGTTTGGGCAGAGCATCGCCACGCCCAGGATGTCGATGCGAAACCCCAAGCTCCGCAAAAGCTGGTACGCACCCTGCCGCTCCGTATTGACCCCGCAGATCAGGGTTGAGAGTCCACGCTGAGCCGCCAGACCTTCGCAGGCTTGCAGCAAAGAGGCGAGGGATTGGGAGGCGCGATTTGCGAAGCGATCCCTACGGGAATCGCCCGACCGCACCGCGCCAAATTTCACGTAACAAGCGTCTTTGCCCGCTTCAGTACCTTCTCCGCAGTGGCAAATCGCAAACCCCTCCAGCCGTTGATTTTCGACAGGGGAACCCTGGCTTTCTAGCAGCACGGTCTCGCCCCAGTGGCGAGCGGCAACGGTGCGAATTTCGTTGCTCAAGTCGAGTCCCTCGAATACTGTGTTGGTCAGCTCAGCACAGCGTTCCAAACTGTCTACTTGCATGGCCGCTGCCAGCTCTGAATACCTCAGACCAGACTGAAGAGGGGTCTGGGAATTCTGAGGCTGAACGGGCTTGCTCATGACCGCCGTCAAACAGCGGGGGTGAAACCCGAACCGTTCGTAGAGTGCGAGGTGTTTGGGGCTGTTGGAAAACGTAAAGATGCCAAGTTGAGAGATTTGATGCTGAGCAAAATAGTCCATTGCAGCGCTGACGAGTTGCTGCCCTACCTTCTGATTCCAGTAGTCGGGATGGACGGTGAGTGGGCCAAATCCCCCAAAGCTGCCCCAGTTCACCGCAATATTTGAGCCAACGATCTGACCGTTATCTTCTGCGACGAATGCGGCGGATGGGTCGAGATACCACCGATTCATGTAGTTCATGGTTCTGGCAAAATCTTGCGGGTCGGGCAGCCCGATAAAGGTGCCAAACGCCAGCCGGAAGAGATGATCGGCGATCGCCAAATCCGCTTCCTGCATTGCCCGAATCGTAATGGCCATGAGTCTGAGTGGGTCTGGGTGGCGTTTAATCGTTGCTCATTTTCAGCAGCAGCATCTCAATAGTAGCCAGTGGGCGATCGCCCCGATCACAGGTCAACAAAGGTTTGCAATAACCACGCTGCAAGCCTGGACGGGAAAGGCTGGCTCATTTTAGATTTTGGATTTTGGATTTTGGATTTTGGATTTGCGACTTTGGATGTCTGAGCGTTTGGGAGGCTTCTAGTCATTTCATGGGTAGCGTCACTTAGGAAAGCCTATAAAATCAGCCCAAACCCTCCCCACACGAAAAAGCGCCCCCCGCAGGAGGCGCTCAGAGAGAAGCTAATCAGACAGACTCAGCAACAGCGAAGCCGAA
>NZ_JACYLP010000030.1:0-34615 GCF_015272455.1 Thermoleptolyngbya sp. C42_A2020_037 | reverse complement strand
CGAAGAACGAAAAACGAAGAACGAAAAACGAAGAACGAAAAACGAAGAACGAAAACCTATTCTTCCCTCTTCGTTCTTCCCTCTTCCCTCTTCCCTCTTCGTTCTTCCCTCTTCCCTCTTCCCTCTTCCCTCTTCCCTCTTCGTTCTTCCCTCTTCGTCCTTCCCTCTTCCCTCTTCCCAATGCCATCTATAAACCTCCGCCCCAAAGATTTCCTCCGCTGGGCCATTTTCGGCGGGGCGCTGTTCTTTTTGGCGCAGGCGGTGCGGCGACACTGGGCAGAGGTCGCGCAGATTCGGATCGAGGGGGCGGGCTGGGGGTTGCTGGCGATCGCCCTCCTGATTACCCTCGTCGCCCACATCTGGACAGGCTGGGTCTGGGGCTGGATTTTGGGCGATTTGGCTCAGCCCGTTCCGGCGCTGTGGGCCACGCGCACCTACCTGAAAACCAATATTGCCAAGTATCTGCCGGGAAACGTCTGGCATCTCTATGGGCGGGTGGTCGCGTCGCAGGAGCGCGGCATGCCCCTGGGCGCGGCAACGCTGAGCGTGCTGCTGGAACCGCTGCTGATGGCGGCGGCGGCGCTGATGCTGGGACTGTTGGGCATTCGGCAGGCAAACTGGGGCGTGCAGGCGCTGAGCTTGGTCATTGTGCTGGCAGGGATGCATCCCCGCGTGCTGAATCCGGTGCTGTCCGTGCTGCGGCAACTCAAGGGCAGGGGCAAAAAGACGGCTGATGCCGCCACAGATTCGGCAGATTCTGCGCCGTCTTCTGTGCCATCTGAGGCTAAACCCTGGCAGCTCAAGCGCTATCCCCTGCGGCCGCTGCTGGGTGAAATCGGATTTGTGGCGCTGCGGGGGCTGGGGTTCGTGGCGATCGCCCTGGCCTTGCAGCCCGTTGCACCGGCCCAGTGGCTGCCGCTAATCAGCGGGTTTAGCTTTGCGTGGCTGCTGGGGCTGGTGATTCCTGGCGCACCCGGCGGCATTGGCGTATTCGAGGCAACGGCGATCGCCCTTTTGGGCAATCAGCTTGCGCCGGCCATTCTGCTTAGCGTTGTCGCTCTCTATCGGCTGATCAGCACGCTGGCAGAGGCCATCGGCGCAGCGCTGGCGTGGCGAGAACTGGGAGTCCAGCGCCCACACTAGCGGGGCAACCCAGACGGGCGATCGCTCGGTAATCATCTTTCAACCCCAGCAGCAGCCAGAATTGTTTCGCCAAGAGGACTGGATGCAAGCGGGAGTGTGCTACGGGCAGCGGCGACCCTGAGCATCCAGCACCACGCACCGCCCGTTGTTCACACTGATGCGGCTATTGGCACCTGCCATGTCATCAATGGGAACAACGGGCGTAAAGTAAGGCTCATCCTCGATCGGCGTGGCGGAAAGCGGCTCGTCGTTGAGCAACAAGTCCGGGTCGCGGCCCGTCGGAGTCGTACTACCGCTATTGCTGCCAGGATTGTTAAGAGAGGGCGGACGGGACATCGGACTGACTGGATTGGGCGCAGCAGCCGGAGGACGAGTCGAGTTGCCACACAGTCGATTCAGATCCAGCACTTGCCC
Source organism: Thermoleptolyngbya sp. C42_A2020_037 (assembly GCF_015272455.1). Taxonomy (NCBI): domain Bacteria; kingdom Bacillati; phylum Cyanobacteriota; class Cyanophyceae; order Oculatellales; family Oculatellaceae; genus Thermoleptolyngbya; species Thermoleptolyngbya sp. C42_A2020_037. The sequence continues at coordinate 33,058 of NZ_JACYLP010000030.1, read as the reverse complement.
GCTGCTGGTTTCCATGTAGCAAGACAGGTCGCGGTTATCAAGCGGATTGCTGAGGGTGGCTTGCGGAAGAAGGGCGATCGCCCCAGCACCAGACAGCACTAACAGGATGTATTTCAGCATAGGAGTTTGCTCAGAATTTACTCACGATGAAATTGCGGTCACGTTCTCAAAAATTCGGTCAAACAATCGTCAAAACAATCTACGAAAATCGCCAATCCAAAATCCAAAATCACCCTCACAGCAATAGCTGAGTAAGCGCCTTAAGCGAAATCCCCACGCCCAGCAGCGTAATGCCCGCCGCGCTAACCAAGGGTAAGATATGCGTCCACCGCTGGGGGGCAGGCACTCGCCGAAACCAGTGCTTGGCCCGCACCAGCAGCAGCCCCAACCCCGTCAGCACGCCTGCCAGCCCCAGGCTAAAGGCCAGCACCAGCACTAGCCCAAACCCAGTTTTACCGAGGGCGATCGCGCTCAGCAGCAGCACCAGCGCCGCCGGACAGGGCACCAGCCCCCCCGAAACGCCCAGCGCCACCAGACTGCGCCAGGTCACAGGTTCACCATCCGCACCGGGCGGTAGATGAGAATGCCTGTGGGAATCCTGATGAGAATGTCTATGAGAATGCCCGTGAGAATTTCTATGAGAATGCCTATGAGAACTTATATGAGAACCTTTATGTGAAGGGTTGCCGAAGGACTTACAGGGTTTCTGGGGAGAATGGTGATGTGGGTTGCCATCAGAATCCTTATGAGAACCTTTTGGGGAATGCTCATGAGAATCCTCATCAACATGACGGTGGTGACGTTCGGAGATGCCTTGAGACGCAACACGGAGATGCTCAGAAGAATGCTGATGCAGAAACTCATGAGCATCCTGTCGAAAACCGGACGAACTATGAGCAGAAACCACCTCAGCCGACCCATGCGGCTGAGGTAGATGATGATGATTTTCTGAATGGACTGGTTTTAGATGTGTGGAGTCGGGTTTCTGAGAATGCGAATGGGAATGTCGATGAGACAACGACTCAGAAACCAAATCGGAATGTAAATGCTGATGCGCTGAGCCAGGGTGATGCGAATAGGGTTTTGAACGCAGCCGACGACGCAGCAGATTCAGACCAATCCCAACCACCATCGCGCCCGATGCCAGACTTAGCCAGGGATAAAGCTGCTCTGGCAGCACGTACTGAGCCGCGAACAGCGTCGCCAGCCCCAGCGCAAACACGCCGAGGGTGTGGGTGATGGTGGTCGTCAGCGCTAGGAATACCGCATGTTTGGGCGTGGCGCGTTCGCCTACCAGATAAGCGCCGACGACCGTTTTGCCGTGCCCTGGCGACATGGAGTGAACCGCGCCCCAGAGAAACGCTCCGGCGATCGCCAGCAGCAGTTCCCCTGTGCCGAGTCCGGGCAGTCCTGGCGCGAGGGCCAGGGTTTGTTGCCTTGGGGTAAACAGAAACGTCCGCAGCCGCCCGTTTTGCAGAATTGTGGTCAGGCAGCTTGCCGTAGGCACATCGGGCAGGAACAGTCCATAGTGAATTTGCACCCCCTGGATGGGCTGGGGCCAGGCAAAGGTAAGGCGTAGCGTGCTGTGGGTGGTGTTTGGCGCGAGGCGGACGCTGTTGGGCACAGGTGCATTGGCTTCCAGCGGTTCCAGCGTGAGCGTGCCGGGGCGGCGATCGCCATCCAGCATCCGAATCTGGCTACCCAAAAACGCCTGTAGCGCCGGGGCATGGTCGCGTACTTCCTGGGCAGAGAGTTGACCATTGCGATCGCCATCGGCAAACGCCGTTAGTCCGGTTGGATAGGTGAGCGTCATTTCCACAGTGGATTCTGCCACGCGCACTTCCGCAACGGACAAATCTGCCCAGTGGGCTTGTCCGGGAGCCGCCAGCCCCAGCCAGAGCAGCACTGTGACAACTCCGGAGAACAACGCCCAGGATAAGGAGCGACCTAGTTTACGCATGAGTTTATCCATAGGTCAATGCATGAATTCATGCAGTAGAAGAGAATAGGACTGATCCGCAAATACGAACGGTGAACGTTATGTCGCTAGCCGCCCAAGCCTATGCCTAGACCAACGGCATGGCGTGCGTTTTGATCAAATTGGGGATCGATCTCAAGCATTTGCTGGCGATAGGCGGCGGCCTGCGCTGGGTTGCCCAGGGCTTCCTCAATTTGGGCGGCGCGATCGCACAGGGCTGCATCACGAGTGCCGAGGGCGATCGCCGCTTGAACTACCTCCCTAGCCTCCTGCCAGCGCCCCATCTGTGCCAGCGCCCAGGCATAGGTATCGAGCGTGTCTGCGTCGCGCCGCTGCTTGACTTCCGCTTTCATCAGCGCCAGCGCCTCGGCGGTGTCTTCTGGGCGGCCCCGCTCCAGCAGCAATCGCGCCAGGTCGCGCCGATGCCCAAAGCCAAAGGTGCTAGAACCCGCCGATGTCTCTGCCAGCGTTTGCCGTAGTTGCAGTTCGGCGTTTGCCCAGTGGATTGCTGCCTGGGCGGGCTGGTTTTGCAGGTGCTTCAGTCGGGCCTGTCCCCGCTGCACCAGCGGTTCGTAAACTGTCGCGGCGCTGCCCATGTCCTCGACTTGGTGATAGTATTGTGCCGCCAGCCCATAGCGCCCCTGCCGCAGCGCCAATTGGGCCAGGTTCAGGCGGGCGGGCAGGTAACTCGGCAAAATTCGCAGCGCCTCATGATATAGATCCCGCGCCAAATCGAGCTGTCCCCGTTCGTAATAGAACCGGCTGAGCAGCGTGCGCGTGCGGGCCGCACTGCTGAGGTCGCCTGCTTCCTCAACTTCCAGAGCATATTGGAAACTTTGCAATGCGCCCTCATCGTTGCCCTGCGCTGCCCGCACCAGCGCTTGTTGGGCAAAGGCAGCCGGACTCAGGGTTTGATCGACCAGGCGATCGCCCGCCTCAGCCGCCGCCTTCAGGTTGCCTCTTGCCAGATGCACCGCTGCCTGGACGCTCAGCGCCTCTTCTGATCCGTCCAGTTGTGCTGCCAAGGCCAGCGCCCGGTCAAAGTCGTGCTGCGCCTCGGCAACCCGTGCTAAGACGGCGATCGCCTCTGGATGGTCTGGCATTACCCTGAGCGCCTCCTGCGCCGTCTGGTCTGCCAGCAGATACCAGTGGCTTTGCCCTGTCAGCCGCGCCATCTTTAAATAGCCAAGCGCCAGCGCCGACTGCTCCAGTCCTTGCGCCACGCTCTGGGCGGGCATCTGCCGGACGCGCTCCTGAAAATGGGCAATTTCCTGCTCTAGTCGCGCCGTTGCGCCACCGGACGTGCTGACGGAAAACGGGTAGCGGTAGGGGGCATCGAGATGGCGAGAAGGGCGATCGCCCAGTCGATTGAGCGCCGGCCCGCCTGCCTGCGTGAGCCACAGCACAGCACTGGTGGCCGACAATCCCACCACCGCCAGCAGCCATCCCCGCCCGCCGGATCTCAAACTATTCAATGTGTTCATTAAAATTCCTTTAGCTTGAAAAGCGTCCCTGGTTCAGGGGTTGGGGAATCTTGTCCGGTGAGAACAGGAATCGAAGCTTATCAGGAGAAACACCTTAACTCCCTGATCTAGCGCTGAGAGAGAAACTCTCACCCTCACCCCTAACCTCTACAGGACTGATCGCAAGTTCGTCAGTCTTACTCTAGTTGGGTGGCGCTAAGTAGGGGAAAGCGGTCGCCAGCGGTTGATGCCCCTGCGCCGGATTGCCGGGTGTGCCGTTGTAGGAAACGTTGTCGGTGGTAATGGCTCCGTTGGTGACGATATTTAGCGACGCATCCACTACGTCATCCAGCAGCCGCCGGCCTGCTGCCGGGGAACCCAGCGCATTGAACTTGTTGCCATAGCCACTGGGGACGGTGGTGTCGATCCGCATCACGTCTGGCAGCAGCGCCCGCACCAGCGCGTTCGCCCGCGTGTCATTGTTGCCCACCAGTTTCAAGACGGCTGTGATGTTGTCTCGAATCACGGTGCTGTCGGATGAGTTAAACCGAGCGGGCTGCGTCCGGTTATAGGTTTCGTAGATGCTTTGCGAACTGGTGGTCAGCAGTTCATTAATCCCCGGTCGAGCGATCTGCTCCACCTGGGTAAATTGGCCTGTGCGCGGGTCACGAATGTTGATCGTGCCCCATAGGTCAAAGGTATTGACATTACTGCCGCCCGCCAAGACCTGCTGCGGCACCCGGACGACGATGGTGTTGACGTTGTACCCCTTGGCGAAGTCGATGGCGGTGTCGGGTGAACGGAAGCCCGCCGCCGGGCCGAAACCTGCAACCGCCGCCCGCACGCGGAAATAAGCCTCCACGTCAAAGAAGAAGGGATCTTCGCGCAGCCCTGCAAAAAGGGTGAGATTCGCACCCCGTACCCGCACGGTGTTGAGCCGCGGTGCGGCATCGGTGATGGCCGTCGTGAAAATGCGGCCGCCGCTGGTAGTGGTGTTGGTGCTGCTTTGTCTGTTGCCGTCAATAGTGGTCAGGGTAACGACTTGGCGATTGCCTTTGTTGGGCGGCGAGAAGGTGAACCGCAGCGTCAGATCGGGCTGAGGCATGGGGGCGTTGTTGACGTTGGCAACCCGCGCAATCTTGATGTCGTATTGAGCGTTGCTGCTGAAGTAATATTGCTGGCGAGCGAGCGATCGCGGGTTGGTGTTTAGCACCAGTATTAAATCGCCCGCGCGGGCCGCCGAGTTTTGGTCAATTTCCCGAAAGACGTAGAGATCGGTCAGGCTGAGGGCGCGGCTGCGAACGTCAATATCGCCGTCGTCATGGTCAGAGGCTTGTAGGGGTGCGGGCTGCAAGCCACTGGTCAGACCCAGTGCGGTGATTGAAAGGCAGCCTGCGAGCGTGCTGAGGGCGATCGCCCGCTTTAGCACAGATCGGCGGGGGGTAAGCCGCTGCAAGAAAGTGCGAACTGCGATCTTGGCGGGGGGTTCCATAGTTTAATTGACTCCTAATGCGCCTAGAGCAAGGCTTGTACAAACGCCTATCCGGGGGAGGGGGGTGGCGCTCTAGACACAAATACGGAGGTCAAAGCAGAACGGATCTCACAGACCCCAAATTTATTTCTTGAATTCTAAAATTTCCTGACGTGTAGCTTCTAGCTTTGCAGAATCTTGTGGCTAGTGCTGTGTCACAGCTAGGACTTTAGTTGGTAGTAAGCGCTTTAGCGCTGAAGCGCTTACTACGAGCCAAGGCATCACCCTAAAACTAAACCATGACACTGTACTAGGCAACGTTCGCAGAAACGTTCGCGGCCTTCAGCATGTGATAGGTAATCAGTAGTTGAGTAATCGCAAGTGGATAGCTTTGCAGCGTCTCTCCGGTCGTGCCAATCAGCTTGCCGATGCCAGGGTTACCCTCCAGGCTGCAAAACTGACCCAAATAGGGCACTTCCTGGCACAGGCTGCGCTCCAGTTCTCTCACCTGCTCCGCGGTGGCGTGGGCATCAATCTCCATCACGTCTACGGGTTTGCCCATGTCGCGATCTAGCCCCAGTCGCACCGCGCCGCCTGCGTGTTCTCCGTCGCCAATAATGCTGCTGAAATCTGGATGGGGAATCGTGGGACGCAGCACTAGCCGCACCGCCAGCAGCAGTTCATCCTGCGTCAGGTTGTCGCTGGGCGGATAGAAGCTCACCACCACATCGGCCCACTGCCGCTGCGGGCGAATAAAGGCTTCTGAGTCCGACTCGCGCTGCTGGATTTGCTTGATCACTTGCTCACGAGTATAGCCACGCTTGCGGGTATCGCGGTTTATCTTCCAAGTGTGGCGCAGGTCTTCCGGCGGAGCCAGGTAGACCTTGACATCGTAGCTGTCACGCATTCCTCGCGTGGCGTAGCCCAGCAGCCCTTCTACAATTACAAATCGCTTGGGTTTGATATACTCTGGCGGGTCGAAGGTGCCGCTGCTGTGGTTGTAAATCGGCTTCAGAATCGGCTGCCCCGTTCGCAGCAGCGAGAGGTGCTGCTGAATGATGTCGAGATAATTGCAGTCGGGATGCAGGGCAGAAATTCCCAGTTCAGCCCGCTGTTTGCGGTCGTAACGGTGATAGTCGTCGGTGCAGATGACGGTCACATCGTTTTCGCCGAGTACCTGCGCGATGCCACGAGTCAACGTCGTCTTTCCCGCAGCACTATCGCCAACAATGCCAAGAATGATGGGTCGGTGGGACATGGAGCCTCCTAAAAGCGCAATCACCAGCCCCCACCAACGTCTTGCACCAGTGACCGAAGCTGGGCGATCGAGTTCACGAATAGCCCCAATTATTAGCGCCTGGGGGACTCAGCGCAAGGCTTCTGCGGAGATAGGTAAGATTTTGCAACGTTCCTCTTGAGAGGTAGTGTGAACGGTAGCAAATGTATAAAATTGCTGCAATCCAAATTGCTGCAATCCAATAGAAAATACCTGCGAAATACTGATTCCGCAGAAACACTCACCCACAGAAGCGTATTGCATTGGCGCGTACTGTTTTCCGCCTTTCTCTAAGCTTTCCGCCTTTCTCTAAGCCTGTTTTTTGCGGCCGCGAGTCGAGGTTGTAGAAGTGGTCTTCGTCTTGGTCGAAGTGCGGGGAGACTTGGTTTTGGCGGCGGTAGTGCTGCGCGTGCTGCTGGTGCGGGGGCCGCGCTTTTTGGGGGTAGCAGCGGGTTCTTCAGACGCAGCGGGTTCGACCTCTGGCAGCGCGGCAGCGGCCTCGGTCACGGCTTTTTTCTGAACGGCGGTGCTGCGGCGGCGGCGAGTTTTGCCCGCGGTGCCCGATTTGTCCTTTTTGGTGGAAGCCAGATAGCGCTTGAGGGAAGAGACGCTGATTTTGATGTTCTTATCGGCCAGCAGCGCAGCAATTTCCTCGTGGCTATAGCCGCGGTCGAGCGCGGTTGAGATGGAGTCTTGCAGCAGGTCGATGGCTTCCCGCAGAGACCAAACTTCTTTGGGCTTTTCGGGGAGTTGTTCAAGCAGACTGGTGGCCTGTTCGATAGATTCTTGCTGAACCAGAACCGTGCCGGGGAGGCGTTTTTTGGTGGTAGTCATAGTGGTAAAGGTTGGGTCAATGAGCGAGTGTTTCTGCGGTCAGGCATAGGGTCAGAGGTAATCAGAATCGATTCACCGCTCTATTCAGCAGTTCTATTCGTACGCTATTCGTACGCTATTTGTACGCTGTTCGTAGAGTCGGCGATTCCCAGTTGAGCAAGTTGCAGTGGGCTTGCAAAGTGGATAACTTAGTGTATCCAAAAGCGAACAATTTCTATCAATTTTCCTGACCCAATCTTGATCAGTTTGCTTTTTGCCGTGTTAGCCCTGCCTCTTCTTCACAGTCTCGTTGCTGAAGCAAGGCTATTCCTTTCGCAGGGCAGAGGATGTCTAAGGTACGCTGTGATCCGTTCGCGCCCGTGTTCAACGAAATGGTAACAAGGTTATCTCTTTCGCTTTTTGCGTTTTTGCCTGGAGGTTGACGACTCCTGATTTGGGGTGGCATCGGTCGCTACGAGCGGGGGCGTTTCGGGTTCATCGAGCAGGTAGGCGATGACATTTTCGACCGAACGGTTTGTAGCAGAGTGGTTTGCAGCGGAGTGATTTGCAGCCTGAGCATGTCCCTGTTGCGATCTCGGTGTACGGTTACGGGTAGCAGAGTGGTTTGCAGCGGGGTGGTTTGCAGCAGCTTCTGTGAGGGGTGCGGGGTTTGGGGTTGAGATCGCAGGTGTGGCGGGGGCGATCGCACGGGTTCGCTGTTTTGGCTTCTGTCTAGCGGGACTGGAGCGCATGGGCGCAGACCGAGATGCAGACGACTGCTTGAGCCGGGACAGATAATAGCGCAAAGACGACGGGGAGACGGGAATCCCTGCCTGGTTGAGCAGCGCGGCGACATCTTCCTGGCTATAGCCCTTGTCGAGGGCGGCGAGGATCACGTCTTGCAGCAGGGCGATCGCCTCTCGAATCGACCATTCCTTTGCGGGTTCGGGTGGTTTGTCGGGGAGCGCGGTCAACACTTGGCTGGCTCGCTTGAGCGATCGCCGAGGCACCGCAGCCGGAGAGGTTGCGCTACTTGAAGATGACTTACGGGCTGACTTGGTTTTTCGAGTCACGCCAAAACCCAGAGACACAGGAGAGAAACTGCCCCTTACGTTAACGCTGAATCCTGAAATTGTGAGAGGTTAAGAGGGGTTTATTTGCAATTCTCAATAATGTTGTCGGAATATTGCGAGGCAAGGAATTCTATCGATTCTTGATTTTGGATTTGCGATTTTGGATTGGGGGCTGGCATCTGCGGGGCTTCTAGGCATCTCATTCTTGGCGCTACTCAAATGAATTGATGCTGGAAAGCCCGCAAGGAGTGATTGATCGCGTATAGACATCCGTCTTGTCCTTGTTAAGCCGTAGCTTGGTTAAGCTGTAGTGTGGAGCGCAAGCAGCGTGATTTGGATTGTAATTGCCAGTGGATTGGCCCTGTACGTTGCCTGGAACCTGGGCGCGAACGATGTGGCGAATTCGATGGGCACGTCCGTTGGCTCGGGTGCGGTGTCGCTGCGGCAGGCATTGGCGATCGCCGGAGTGCTGGAGTTTGCAGGAGCAGTGCTGTTTGGGCGGCGAGTGGTGGGCACGTTGGCCAGCGGCGTAGTGAATCCAGATCAGTTCGCTGATACGCCTCAAGTTTTGCTATTGGGCATGGTGTCGGTGCTGATGACTTGCGGGCTATGGCTTAATCTGGCCACGCGGCTGGGGCTGCCCGTCGCGTCGTCTCATGCGGTCGTAGGGGCGATCGCCGGGTTTGGCTGGGCGGCTTCCGGTCTGCATTCCGTAAACGGATCGCTGCTGGGTCAAATTTCCCTCACTTGGCTGGTCACGCCGCTGGTCAGTGGGGCGATCGCCGCTGGGTTTTATACCGTTCTGCGGCGCGGCGTGTTGCAGTCTCCGCAGCCACTCCAGCAGATTTATGAATGGCTACCCTGGCTGAGTTTGGGGCTGGTCAGCGGGTTTGGGCTGATTGTGCTGCCTGTGCTGCAACCCGTCATTTCAGCCCAAATTTCAGGCCAAATTTCAGCCCAGATTCATCTGCCGCCCCACACGCTGGCGCTAATCATCGGGGCGATCGCTACGCTGGGCATTAGCGCGATCGCCGCTCGCCCCGTGGCGCTGCCTGATTTGCCGAATCCGACAGGAGAAGATAGGGAGGCGACTGCCGCCAAGCTTGCCAATCCCATCGAGCAGATTATGGCGCGATTTCAGTTGGTCAGCGCTTGCTTTGTCGCCTTTGCCCACGGCTCAAACGATGTCGGCAATGCGATCGCGCCTTTGGCGACGATTGTCTACCTGATACAGCCTGCTGGGGATGAGGCAATCCTGCCGCTGTGGATTTTAGTCCTAGGGGCGCTGGGCATTGTGGGCGGGCTGGCGGTGTGGGGCGGCCGCGTCATCACCACCATCGGCGAAGGTATTCTCGCGCTGCAACCCAGCAGCGGCCTTTGTGCAGAACTGGCCACCGCCGCGACGGTGCTGATCGCTTCGCGGGTGGGACTGCCCGTGTCTACGTCCCACGCGCTGGTTGGCGCAGTTGTGGGGGTTGGTCTCTCTCAACGCAGCAGCCAGATTCACTGGAGCATGGTGCGTCAGATCGGTCTGGCGTGGGTGGGCACGATTCCGCTTTGTGGCGGACTGGCCGCTGCAATTTTTTGGGGGCTAATCTGCCTAACGCATTGACGCAGCCTAGTTCACCCTCATTCTAAATCCCGCTCTCAGAGCGGAAGAGGGATTTCGATCTGGCTTCCCGCGTGGCAGATCTAATTCCCCTACCTCTTCAAGTAACTACTCACCTTAGAACTACTCACCTTGATAAACGTCGGGCAAATCGTCAAACCCGCCCAGCAGGTAGTCGGGAAACAGGGTCGGCGTGGTGTTGGGGCGATCGCCCTGCGATTCTAGCGGCGTGAGGTCGGTGGGGGGGCGATCGCTGCTCCAGGCCCACCACGCAGTGCCGCAGGCGCAGTGATAAAACTCCTGCCACTTGCGGCGGTGGTCGTGGGTAAAGACGGGCGATCGCCGATTAATCCACACTTGCTGCGCTTCAGTACAAGACAAGCGGCAGGTTGGACAACAGAACTCAACAGCGTGAACCGCCGCCTCTGTCCAGTCGGGCGGCACGAGAGCAAAAGCGTCCATGAGCAGGTGCGGGAAAGGAATACCCCTATCCTATCCGACTCGTCAAGCGGCTAGATTTTCGACGAGCCAGCATAGAAATTTTTATCCCCTTTCCCCTGAGTCTTATGTAAAATCCAAGGCGAGGCCGTCAGCAAATTGCCCCCTTCGGAATAGCGCGACCCATTGCGTGAGCGGTTCGTCCTGATCGCTCCCTCAGTTTGCGACCGAGCGACCGATTGCGAGTGACTGATTGCGAGTGACCGATTGCGAGTGACCGATTGCGACCGAGTTGGTGACTAGGCGTAGTCTAATCGCTGTCTATCGCTGCATAAGCTGCATAACCATGACGACCCGGATTTACCTCAGAGAGGACAAAGTCAAATGTCGATTCTGAATTTAATCTCCTTTGTTGGAATTTTCGGGCTGTGTGCAGTCGCCTGGCTGTTTTCCGAAAACCGCGATCCCAAGTATTTTCCCTGGCGTGTGGTGATTTGGGGCATCCTGCTCCAGCTCATTCTGGGCTTCCTGGTGTTTGCGTTTCCGATTACGCAGCTTTTTCTGCAATGGTTTACCGATTTGCTGAACGTTATTTTTGATGCAGCCGACGCGGGCGCACGATTTGTATTTGGCAATCGATTGGTTCCCATACCAGGTCAAGAGCCGCTGGTGCTGTCCCCGCTGCCTGCATCGGGCACCTGTGCGCCAGCGCAGCCAGGAGAGGTGCTGCCGGGGCTGTGCGGCATTCAGTTGGGCTATATTTTTGCATTTCGGGCCTTGCCAGCGGTCATTTTCTTTTCGGGGCTGATGGCGCTGCTCTATAACTTGGGGATTATCCAGGTCGTTACAAATTTCTTCGCCCGGATCTTCTACCGCGCCATGCGCCTGAGCGGAGCAGAATCCCTCAGTGGCGCGGCGAATATTTTTGTGGGCATCGAAGCAGCGATCGTAGTGAAGCCGTTTCTGGCCAGCATGACCCGCAGCGAACTACTGGCGATTCTGGCGTGCTGCTTTGGCACGGCGGCCTCGTCTACGCTGGCGATTTACGTGAGTTTTCTGAAGCCTGTGTTTCCGAATATTCTGGGGCATCTGGTGTCAGCTTCGGTGATGGCGATTCCGGCGTGTTTTGTGCTGTCGAAAATTTTGCTGCCGGAAACGACCGTGCCGGTGACGGCGGGCGGCATTCCCGACGAGCGATCGCTCGATCAGGCGCTCAACGAAGAAGTGGAAGACTTTGAGGCAGGCGTGGCGCGGACAGAACCCGTGCATCAAGAAACCGTGGCAGGGGAACCGATCGAGCGGGTGAGTCCACTGGATGCCGCCATTGTGGGCGCACTGGACGGCGTGAAAATGGCCGTGGCGATCGCCGCTGTGCTGATTCTGATCCTGGGTTTGGTGTATCTGGTCAACCAATTTTTTGGCGCTCTGGCCAATATTCCCGGCCCCATTGGCAGCGTCTTTCAGGTGATTACGCTACAAAACATTTTGGGGGCGCTGTTTTTGCCGCTGACGGTGCTAACGGGTGTGTCGCTGGACTGGAGCGAACTCTGGGCTTCGTCAGTGATTATCGGTCGTCGCCTGTTTGAAACGGCAATTCCGCCCTACCAATCGCTGGCGGCTGCCTCGCGGGATGGCGTATTGGGCGATCGCGCTCTATTGATCGTCAGCTATGCCCTCTCTGGCTTCGCGCACCTCGCCTCGGTCGGCATCTTTGTCGGTGGCACTACGGCGCTGATTCCCTCTCGCCGCAAAGACATCTCTGAACTGGGCTGGAAGGCGCTGTTTGTGGGCACGCTGGCCACCATGATGATCGCCTGCGTGGCGGGCGTATTCGACACGGGCAACCCTAGCATCCTAGGTACGCCCGACGAACCCGCGCCGCAGACTGCTCCCGCCAGCCCTGCCGCGCCCAGCCCAGCAGCTCCAGCGCAGACCATTCCCGCGCCGCTTCCTGCCAGCCCCTCGCCAACCACGCCCTAACAGAAGACTTTTCGAGATTTCCGGGGAACTTTGACTTGATTTCCAGCCAAGCGGAAACCCAGTCGCAGGTTTCACGCCAGATATCGCGCCCACTGGCTCACGATTTCCGGCGAGCCGTACCAGAGTCGTCCCGGTCGCGGCGAATGAACGACATCCGGCAGGGTAATATTCTCCGCGCCTTCCAGGTGGGCTGCTTCGATGGGCGTAATGCCGTCGCCCCAGCAGCCGCCTACACCGCAGGTCATTTCGTAGCTGCTGTGGGCAAACCAGGTGCCCGGTCGCCGCTGCCCATACACGGCCTTGCCCGCCACGCACACATAGCGCACCTGCGGATAGAATGCGCCCGGATAGTGCGTTTTCACAAAGTCTAGGTTACGCCGCGTCCAGCGCTCCTGGCTGATGTGGGGGGTGCCCAGGGTGACCAGCGTCGCCACCGATGGATGGGCCTTCCAGAGACAAGACTTGCCCGCGTCGCTGGGGTGAATCTGGTACGGCACTTCGCCCAAATAGATCCGAGCAATCCAGCCGCCTGCGGAATGGCCGACCAAATTGAGGCGATCGCCCCCTGTTTCCTGTTGCACCTGGCGCACCGTCGCATCCAGCTTTTCCAGAATCGGGGTCATCGAGCGGCCGCCCAGCGTTGGCACCCAGTCTCGTCGCCGCAGGGGAACGGTCTTGGCCCAAAAGCCCAGCCCTTCGAGCGCCTGCTCCATCTCGCGATAGGGGGCAGCATCGGCAAAGTACCCCGGCAAAATGACGGTCGGCAAGCTCATCCCCGGTTCCCCGCGCTCAACCAGTCCAGCAGCAGCCGATTCACCGTGTCGGGGCATTCGTCGTGGGGACAGTGGCCGGCCCCCGCAATGGGCGTATACTGCACGCGATCGGGTTCGGCGGCCGCCAGTTCGCGATAAATTTTGGAGCCTGCAATCGGAGTCCAGGGGTCGGCATCGCCCCACAGCACCAGAATCGGCTGCTGCACACGGGGCAACAGTTCCGCAGGGCTGGGGCCGGGCGGAGCCGTGAGAATTGAGGCAAAGACCTTCTGTGCGCCGGGGTCGCAGGAGGGTTCGTAGATCAGGTTCACCAGTTCATCGGTGACGGCGGTGTGGTCGCGGTAGACCTGCATGAGGGTGCGGCGAATGCGAGGCTTTTTGCGGACTTGCTCAAACAAAAACGGCCCCACTAGGTCAGAACTCACTAGCTGAGTAAACGCGCCCATGACCAGCCGCAGCGGTGGGTTTAGCTCCTCTGGGCGATGGTTCAGCCCGCCTGCTGCGTTGAGCAAAACGACGCGCTGCACTAGGTCGGGATAGTCGGCGGCCATCATCAGGCTGAGCAACGCGCCGATAGAGTTGCCGACAAACACAGCCGGTGCGCCGATGTGGGCGACCCAAAAGTCTTTGAGCAGGTCTTGCCAGAGTTCCAAACTGTAGGCGATCGCCGGTTTACTCGATCCACCAAAGCCCAGCAAATCCAGCGCAAACACACGATAGCCCGCCGCCGCCAGCACGGGGATATTATTTCGCCAGTGCCCAATAGCCGCGCCAAAGCCGTGAATTAGGACAATCGGCTGACCCGCGCCCTGCACAGTGTAGCGGATGGTGTGGCCCTGCCAGTCCCAGGTGAGCGGTTCGAGGGGTTGGGGTGCGGTGAGTTGAGAAGTCACAGATAAGAGGCTACGGAGAATATTGAAGTTTTCTTAACTTCTTCTATCATAAAGGCTTTATCGCCCAGCCCACTTCCTCACCCGCTTCTGCAACCTTCCCTCTTCCTTCTTCCTTCTTCCTTCTTCTCTCTTCCCTTTTATCGCCCAGCCCACTTCCTCACCAGCTTCTGCAACTCTACTGCCCAAAAGCCAATCGTGCTAACCCCCACGCAGGCCCACAACTCAACGCCTGTGAGCGGCTGAGTTTCAAACCAGCGCTGGAGAACTAGCAGTGTCATCACCAGCATTTGTAGCCCAAAGGTGAGCAACACTGCGCCTAGCATGGGCTTGTTGCTCAGCAGCCCAATTCGCGCCAGCAGGCGGTTTTCGGAGCGCATCGCCAGGGCCAGCCAGATCCGAGAAAACGCCAGCGTTGCAAACACCATCGTTTGCCAGTTGGGACGGCCCGTAGACCAGACCCAATAGCCAAAGCCCAGGAACATGACCCCCATGAGAATGCCGATCCACACAATATCGCGCCCCACGCCCCGGCTAAACACACTTTCGCCCGGTGGATAAGGCGGTCGCTGCATCACATTTTTCTCGGCGGGTTCTACGCTCAGTGCCAGCGCCAGCAGCCCGTCTGCCAGCAGGTTGATCCAAAGAATCTGAATGGGTCGCAGGGGCAGGGGCATGGCGATCAGCGGAGCCAGCAGCATCAGCACCACGCCGCTGACATTGCCCGTCAGGTTGTAGCGGATGAACTTGCGGATGTTGTCGTAGATGACGCGCCCCTCTTCGACCGCTGCAACGATGGTGGAAAAGTTGTCATTCAGCAGCACCATGTCTGCCGCTTCTTTGGCGACATCGGTGCCCGTAATGCCCATCGCCACGCCGATGTCTGCCTTTCGCAGGGCGGGCGCATCGTTTACCCCGTCGCCCGTCATGGAGACGATTTCGCCGCGATTTTTCAGGGCTTCCACAATCTTTAGCTTTTGCTGCGGCGAGACGCGAGCATAGACCGACACCTCGCCCACCTGCTGCTCTAGTTCCTCAGTGGAAAGCTGGTTCAGCTGCTGCCCAGTCAGGTATTTGTCGTTGGTGGCAATTTCCAGATCGCGGGCGATGGTGCGGGCCATCAGGGGATGGTCGCCCGTGATCATGACCGTGCGGATGCCTGCTGCGTTGCAGGTTTGCACAGCGGTTTTGGCTTCGGGCCGCGCCGGATCGAGCATTCCCACCAGGCCTACCATCACCAGGTCTTGCTCGACTTCTAGTTCTCGACCCGGAGGCGGCAGTTCGTTTAGCAAGCGAAAGGCCACACCGAGGACGCGAGTGCCCATGCTGGCCAGCCGGTCGTTATCTTGCAAAATGCGATCGCGCATGTTGGCATCAAGCGGCTTTTGCCCGTTGTCCCAAACGTGGGTAGACACCTCTAGCATTCCGTCGATCGCCCCTTTGGTGAAGGCAATATAGGGCGCATTGGGCAGCTTGACTAGGCTCAGCACCAGCTTGCCCACATCGGAAGACTCCCACCCCTGGCGATCGCCCCACTGGTGGATCGTCGTCATCCGCTTGCGGTCGGAATCAAACGGTGCTTCGGCAACGCGAGGCAGCAGCACTTCTAGTTCTTCTTTGCTCAGGCCTAGACGATCGGCTGCGACCACTAGGGCGATTTCTGTCGGGTCGCCCAGCGCCTTGTCTTTGCCGTCCTCATCTTCTCTGACGAGCGCGTTGTTGCAGAGGGCGCTGCCTCCCAGCGTCAGGGCGATCGGCGCACTCAGCGGCACGCCATCTCCAGGGCGAAAGATGGACTTATTGCCGTCTAGCCGGGAGGTAATTTCGGCAAAGGATTCGCGCAGTTCCACCTGTTCGCCCGCCAGCGCCAGGATTTTCACCGTCATGCGGTTTTCTGTCAGCGTGCCCGTTTTGTCGGAGCAAATCGTGGTGACGGAGCCGAGGGTTTCTACCGCAGGCAGCTTGCGGATCAGGGCTTGCCGCTTTAGCATTCGCCGCGAGCCGATGGCCAGGGCGATCGTCACCACGGCGGGCAACCCTTCGGGAATAATCGCCACGGCCAGGCTGACCGCCGTCAGGAACAGATCTTCTACATTGCCGCCCCGCGCCAGACCAATGGCAAACATGAGGGCCACCAGCGCAAGAGCGGCAATCGCCAGCCGTTTGCCCAGTTGGTCGAGTCGCTTTTGCAGGGGCGTTTGCTCCGATTCCACGGACTGGATCGAGTCGGCAATTTTGCCCAGTTCCGTGTCCATGCCCGTTGCGACGACTAGGCCACGCCCGCGCCCGTAGGTGACGACCGTGCCCATGTAGACCATGTTGCGGCGATCGCCCAATGGCAAGTCTTGCCCATCAATCTTCGCCACCTGCTTTTCTACCGACTCTGACTCGCCCGTAAAGGCGGCTTCTTGGGTTCGCAGGTTGGTGCTTTCTAGCAGGCGACAGTCTGCCGGAACCTGGTCGCCGTCCTCTAGCTGCACAATGTCGCCCACGACCACTTCTCGCGCCAAGATCTGCTGCCACTCGCCATCGCGCAGCACCCGCGCCTTGGGCACGGCCATTTTTTTGAGTGCTGCAAACTCCTTGCCAGCCCGATATTCTTGCGTGAAGCCCAGCACCGCGTTGAACACCACGATCGCCAGAATCGCCAGCGCGTCTTCAAAGTCACCCAGCAGCGCCGAGGCGATCGCCGCCACAATCAGCACCACCACGGTCGTTGCGGTGATCTGTTCCCACAGCATCCGCAGCACGCTTTTGGGCGGCGGCTCGGCCAGTTCATTTGCGCCATTTTGAGAGAGGCGATCGCTTGCTACTGCCTGACTCAGCCCCGTGCGTGGATCGGTTCCAAGCTGGCTCAGCGCTTCCTGCGGCTCCAGCGCATACCATCGCGTCTCCTCTCCGGTTCTCGTTCGCTCCAGCGCATGATCCGGTCGATTGCCTTTATTCATGGAAAGCCTGCACCATTTGCCCTATTGGCACTAGACGTTAGTTCAAGAAGTTATTCGAGAAGTCGGTTCGAGGCGCTAAGAAAACGGATACCACCCTACTGAAGTCAGGACTACAACACCCCTACGAACGGGAATTAGGGCGACTGAAGTCACCCCTGCGAACGGGAATGGGGCGACTGAAGTCACCACTACGAACAGTGAGGAGGGATGGCGGCTGCCTGATCTGGCAACGTCATGGTATCTGACACTCATATCTCATAGCATCAATCCGCATTCATAGCATCAATCAGCAGATTGAGGGAGTATTTGACAAGTCATAGCTCAAACAATTGGGTGTGAAACAGGCGTGCCTCATCGTTCAACGACGTGCAAATGGGGCGGGAACCGTGAACGTCATCGGCTGCGCGTGGGTGGGGTGCAAAAACGTGAGATGGTGAGCATGCAGGCAATAGCCACAGTCGCCAGGAACGGGCAGTTTTTCAGACGCTTCGATCGTTTCGGCTTCCATGTCGAAGGTGCGGGGCGTGCCGCCAGGAGCGTAGAGCGGGTCACCCAGCAAGGGATAGCCCACCGCCGCTAAGTGGATGCGGATCT
Source organism: Thermoleptolyngbya sp. C42_A2020_037 (assembly GCF_015272455.1). NCBI lineage: Bacteria > Bacillati > Cyanobacteriota > Cyanophyceae > Oculatellales > Oculatellaceae > Thermoleptolyngbya > Thermoleptolyngbya sp. C42_A2020_037. The sequence goes on along the minus strand of NZ_JACYLP010000030.1, from coordinate 15,752 downwards.
GGTGGGGGCGGCCAGTGAGGATGGTCATTTCAACAAGGGTGCGATCGCCCTGCCGCTGCAATACGCGCCCTTCACTGTAGGCAGGCAAACCATCGGACACAGCGCCATACACGTAGCCGAGAACCGGATGGGGCAACTTGCCGATGGGCTGAGTAATAGTAAAGCGATCAGGCAGATCGCTAGGGGCGACTAGCGCAAGATAGGTTTTTCGTAAAGGGCGATCGCCCAGATGCTCAGGCAGATGAACTGCTGAGGTATACCAGCCAGAATGCAGATGCGAACGCCGGGGCGAACTAGAAGGCGAATGTGAGTTCGCAATAAAATTCAGCAGGATCTCTGCCTGTCGCGTCTGGTCGCGCATCTGCTGGCTGAGGCGAGATTTTGCGGCGGGCGATCGCCCCAGCAGCACCAAACCAGAAGTCCCCCGTCCCAAACGATGCACTGGCGTTGGCGGGTTCTGCGGATAGCGCTGCTGCAACTGCCCCAGCAGCGTGTGTTGCAAAAAGCCGCCCCCCGGCAGCACGGGCAAGCCCGAAGGCTTGGCGATCACTAGCACGTCCGAATCTTCGTGCAAAATATCAAACGCCAGCGGCACGTCGGGTTCCTGCCAGGGGGGACGATGGTAGGCAAGCTGCTGCCCCAGGCACAGCACATAGTCTGCCGAAACTGGCTGACCATTCACCAAAACCTGCCCTTGGGCAATGCGGCTTTGCCACTCGTCGCGGCTGGAGTGTGGATAGCGCTGGCTGTAATAATCCAAGAGCGATCGCCCTACGTCGCGCTGCGTCACCTGCTCCCGATAGACCCAACCCTGGTTCATAAATCGCGCTGCAAGCCGCTAAGCAAAGGACGAAACCGCCCCAAACACCACACATCCCAGCAAAATGCACACCGCCAGCGGCCACTTGCACAGCGCCCCGCCCACCACCGCCAGCGTCGCCAGAATCGTCGCCACCGTTTCTGAGGGCTGGCTCCCCAGACCCATTACGCTCGCTGCTGCCATCGCCAAAATCACCGCCAGCGGCAGATAGCTCAGCCATCGGGTGGGAACCCACCGTTCGGGCAGCCACACGCCCGCTGTTCGCATGAGAAATGTGCCAATACCTGCAAGCAGGATGAGGAGGGGGAGGGACATACAAGGATGAGATATAAGACCGAGATAGGGTGTGGTGTTGATTTTGGATTTTGGATTGGCAATTTTGGATTGGCGATTTTAGATGGCCAGTCCGAGTGTCTACAGGGCTTTCAGCGACTCGGCTTTCAGCGATTTATTTACAGCAGCATTTGGGAGGACTGGTATGAGGCGCAAGGTCGGCGCTCTCCTCATCCTATTACCTCTCCAAGTCTTCAACCCAAAATCCAAAACCCAAAATCTAAAATCCCTCACTCCATCAATCTGTCCGTTCCATATATGCTCGCCACCCGCCATACTCCGTAATTTCCCGTTGCCCTTCGCACAGGTACGGCTCTCCTAGCACACCCAGCACGTCTTCGCCGTCGTCTAGCCTAAGGCGGCCGATGCAGAGGCCGGGGGGTTCTTGCAGCAGGAGTAGACCCAGACCGTCTAGGGGAACCTCCCAGACTTCGACGGCGATCGCCCGGCCCCCGTCGCGCACGCGCAGCATCGCTGGATGGCGATCGCCAATGCTCCACAGGCGATAGGCAGGCTCGGTTTTGGCTTCGCGGACGAAGATAGCTCCTACCGCAAGCAGATTGCCATTGAGCGCCAGACCCCGCATCAGCGTTCCATTAACCGCAAGGGGAATTCGTTGCATAGGATACTGTGGCTCTCTCCAAGGTTTTCTCTAAGATCCCAGCATTTATCCAGGGCTTAACGGATGTTTGTGGCAGAATAGCGGACTGACCTCACCAACTCTTAGCAGAACTTTTGGCAGAACTTTTGGCAGAATAGGGCTGGCGGGGATTATCCCCAATGCGAATTTATTCTGGAAGCTGGCGATCGCCCCCTCACTCGATTTCACTATTCGCCCGCCTCATTCTTAGTTGCCCGATCACTATTAGTTGTCCGAGTAGCAGAATAGTTCCAAAAAGCACTTGCAACGCTTGCACCCTGAAACGCACTAGTGCTATGTCAGAGCTAGAAATTAGGTTGGTAGTAAGCGCTTTAGCGCTGAAGCACTTACTACGAGCCAAGGTATCACCCTAAAACTAAACCATGACGCTGCACTAGCCCCTTGAACCGATGAATCAAATGCGGATTTTTTTATCACCCTCTACGCTGCTCGTGGCGCTGTTGGGCACGGGAATTGTCTCCGAAAGCAGCACTGCTGAGGCGCGGGTTTTCCAAAATGCTGCGCCACGTTCCGTCTTGGACTCATCTGCGCTATCCCGTCCGGCCTTCGACCCGCCTGTTCAGATCGCGCAGCTAGGGTTTAGCGTGCGGCAGTCTCGCCCCGTCCGCAATCGCATTGGCGGCATCACGCGGGGCGGCCAGGCGTGCAGCCTAGATGGAGCAACAGTGGTGCGGCTGCTGCCCCTGGTGCCGCCCACCGACCCGACTGCTGCTGAGCAGGGCAAGATCAACATTGAGCCAACGGTTTCCGAGCAGCCGATGGTGTTTGTGTATGTGCCGCAAACGGTGGCTCGGCAGGCGCAATTTTCGGTGGCGATCGCCACGGATACCCCTTCTGGGCGCACGGTAGAGGAAACGCTCTATGAATACCGCCTGCCACTACCCCAACAGCCCAGTGTTATTGGCATTCCGCTGCGGCCGCTGGACGAAGGACGGCTCTATCGCTGGGTGTTTCAACTCCAGTGCGACCCGACGGGCGATCGCTCTGGAGATGCGCTGACAGACGGCTGGCTCCAGCGAGTCGCCCCCAACAGCAGTCTCTCACTGCGGCTCAACCGCGCCACACCGCAAGAACTGCCCGCCCTCTACGCCCGGTCGGGCCTGTGGCAAGACACGATAACCAGCCTGGGAACCCTGCGAGCCGCCACGCCTGGTGATGCAGCCCTGCTTGCCGACTGGGCCAGCCTGCTGACCTCTATCAGGCTAGACGACCTGGCCAACGTGCCGCTGCTATTTCCCCCTGTGGAATACCGCTCCCTGCAAGAATAAGACCAGAATCAGAAACGCTGGGATGGTGGTTCTTTAGGCTTTCCTGGTTACCCGCGTTGACTGCAAACGTAAAAGCAATAAGCATTCTGCCAGTCCTCTCCCCCTGTCCCAATATGTCCTCCGTTCTCACGATCACGTCCGACCAGATCAATCGCCTAGACCTCTCTCCTGCGACGGCGGCGATCGCCCCTTGGCTGGCTCAGCAGCCCAGCGCCGCGGCCCAGCCCAGCCTCCAACTCCAGTTCAAGATCGACATTCCCCGCGATCCCGACGACCCGCGAGAACTGTCGGAAATTCCGGAGGTGCGCCTGTGGTTTGTACGGCTGGATGCGAGCTATCCCTGGCTGCCGCTGGTGCTGGACTGGGAAGCGGGCGAATTGGGTCGCTATGCGGCGATGCTGGTGCCCCACGAATTTAGCCGCACCGAGGGCATCCGGTTCAACCCGGAAGCGCTAGAGCTGTTTGTAATGAGCAAGATCTTTGCCGTGGCGGACTGGATGCAGCAGCACGGCGGCATCAGCCCCACTCGGCTCAAGTTCATGACCCAACTGCTGGGCTATGAGCTAGACGACGGCTTTTTTGCGCTACTGTAGACGGCTTGCGCGAATGGTCGCGTGGCGATGCCATACAACCATTCACGCTTTCATTCAGGCTTTCAGCACTGCATTCATGCCAGACGGCTGTGGCAGGCAGGCTAGACAGGCACTGCCTCGATGATGCTGACGGGCGAGGCGGTGGGGATCACTCGGCGCAGGGCAAACCCAGCCTGAGCCAGGAGTTGCCGAAATTCTTCGGCGGTGCGCTCGCAGCCGCCGGGAGCCACCACCAGCATATTGATGTCCATCAGCTTGCTGGGCGACGGCTCGTTGCCTTCGGGAACGACGTGTTCCACAATCAGCAGCCGACCTGTCTCTGGCATTGCTGCACGACAGTTTTTCAAAATGGCGATCGCCCGCTCGTCGTCCCAGTCATGCACGATATGCTTCAACAAATAGGCATCGCCACCGGAAGGCACTTCTTCAAAAAAGCTGCCGTTGGACACCATGCAGCGATCGCCCACGCCAGATTGTGCGATCGCCTCGCCCGCGCCCTGAATTACCGCAGGCAGGTCAAACAGCAGCCCGTTGAGATGCGGATTTTGCTGGAGCAAGTAGAGCAGCAGCCCGCCCTGTCCGCCCGCCACATCGACCAGCGTGGTGACATCTGAAAAGTCGTAAGCCTGGGCGATCGCGGGTTTGACGATCCTAGAAAACTGGGTCATGGCGCGATCGAAAATCGCGGCGGGTTCGGCATTCATTCCGTAGTATTCAAATATGTTTGTGCCATACAGTTGCTCGAACGCGCAGCCCCCGGACTGCACGCTGCCCAGCAACCCGCCCCAGGCCATGTAATGTTCTTCACCCAGCATGAGGGCGATCGCCTGCATAGAGTTGGGCGCATCGCTCCGCAAACACTCCGCCAGCGGTGTCATCGCAAAATGTTGCGGCTCCGTCTCGGCAAACACGCCAACACTCGCCAGCGCCCGCATGACTCGAAACAGCGATCGCGGATGTGCGCCAACCTGCGCCGCCAGCGCATCGATCGACTGCGGCCCGGCTTGTAGCGCATCCGCCAGATTTAGCTTTGCCGCTACATAGAGACACTGCGTTACCCAGGCTCCGGTTAGCATTTGCATGATCACCATTTCTGGGGGCAGGGCAAATTCGGGCGCAGCGGGCTGTGGCGACACAGGTAAGGAAGCCGAAGAGCCTGAGGCAGAGTCAGTTACAAAAGTCATGACGATTCCTGATCTAAGTAAGTTAAGTAAGTTTCAGCGTCAATGTTCAATTCAATGCTCAATTCAATATTCAATTCAACGGCGTGAGGGGTTCGTTCCGCCAGCAAAGCATATTGCGATCGCCCAGAGGAGGTATGCAAACGGTTGCAGATCTGTCTGCATCAGTCCTGAATGGGCAAACTGCCTTCGCCTCAAAGACTACCGGCCACCACCCCGCAATTCCGAATTTTCCACACAAAAATTAAGCAGCTTATTTGAGCCGTCTACTCAGAAACTTGATGCACAGGCCCCGATTTGCTTGCCATTGGGTGATCCGGGTTGCCCGCAGAAAACGCTAACGCCCTTCACACAACGCCCTTCATACTCCGTAGCAAAGTGCTGCTTGCACCAGGCAATTCCATCCAGTACAACCGTCCATCCAGCAGCTCGGAGACGACTGAGTTTTCGCTGCTGCTGCTAGCTGCAATCTGCCGCGCCGCCACCTGCGCCATTCCCTCGTCGGATAGCCCGCGAACGCACAACGGGCGATCGAGCGCCGGCACCTGCTGCATTATGCCGAGCGCTTTGAGTGGACTCGCGCCCTGGATCTTCCGCAAAACGGCATTATGATCAACACGCTCTATCTGGGTGAAGTGCTGCACCATCTGCGGCGAGAGGTGCGGGCATAAAAACGAGTCAGGAAAGCCCCTCAGACCGACCAGTGCCTCAGTGAGGATGTTGCCCCTTCTGGGCGGCGGCCCGCTCTTTGGCCAACCGATCCACCGTTTCGCCTAGGGCGGCCGTCAGGCTCTTGCGGGTTTGGTCGTGGTCGGTCTGCTCGGCCCGGAGCGCCTGGGCCAGGCGATCGCACTCTACTAGGGCTTGCGCCAGGGCTTGCTGCAACGATTCCAGCGTATCCAGACTGGCGATTTTTTGGGCGATCGCCGGGGGCACGTCGCCATTGAGTTGGGGTAGAGGGTTGCTCTGGGTCATTTGCAGGCGCTCTTTCAAATCGGCGATCGCCTGCTGTGACAGCTTGGTTTCGGTGCGCCGCTGCTGAGCCTCGGTTTCATATAGCCGCCGCCAGTTGGCTGCACTGCTCAGCGCCTCGTCTCGCTCTTTGTAGGCGCTCTCCAGCTTGTGCTGCAAATGCTTAATTTCAGCTAACCACTGCCGGACATCCTGACTCATGACTCAACGGCTCCTCCAACGTGAGTGGTGAATGGGTGGACAAAAAGAAGACGGACATCGCCTTGTTTAATCAACGGGCAGTGCAGCATCAAAACCGCAAAGAACCAGAAACCAACTAGCGTATACCAATTTTCTATCCAGCGATACCCAAAAGCTGTGCCAAAATGGGCGGCGGCGGCAGCAAGATGACGATCAGCAGCGTCAGTGCAGCCAGCCCCAAAAAGTCGCGCAGGTTGTCCAATTCGCTCACATCATTGAGCGTTGGCGCATCTACCGCGGGTAGTAAAAATAACAGCACCGCCCACAGTAGGAGTTCTTGCTGCACCAGCGACAGCAGCAGCACTAGCAGTCGCGCTACCTGCCCGATCAAAGCGCCCATCCGCTGACCAAACATGGCATGAACAATCTGCCCGCCATCCAGTTGTCCCACAGGCATCAGGTTGAGCGCTGTGATCACGATCCCAATGCACCCCGCTACGGCCACCGGATGCAGCCGCAGCGCCGTTTCTGCTGTAAACGCGCTACCCAGCGCCAGCTTGCTCAGCACCGCCAGCAGCAGCGAACCGTGGGGATTAAACGACTCGAACCGGAAAATACCCGACTCGGCAGTGCGCTGAATCGGCTGCGACTGCGCTAGCCCCCACAGCAAGATCGGCAGGCTGATCAAAAAACTGACCATTGAACCCGTCAGCCCGATGTCGAACAGGGCGCGACGATGGGGGACGGGCGATCGCCGCTGGAGCAGCGCCCCAAACGTACCGAAGGGAAACACCGCCATCGGCGGCACAGGGATGAAGTAGGGATAGGACACCCGTAGCCCATAGCGACGCGCCACCCAGAAATTTGCCAGTTCCCGCCCGCCCAAAATCAGCAGAATGGCGATCGCATAGGGCAGCCCCGTCAGCAGTGTCGGCAGGTCGAAGCTGAGATTGCTGGCCAGCGGCTCATCTGTGGCTGCACCTGTGGTAAAGCGCTCCATCAGGATTGCCCCGCCCAGGCAAGTGGTCAGCAGCGTGGCCGCAAACAAGCCGAGCGATCGCCCCAGTCGTCGTTCGGGTTTTCCGTCCGCTTGGTCTGCTTGGTCGCGCTGGGCCTGGGCATTGGGCACGAGGGCAAAGAAGGGTTTGCCGTTCAGCCCTTCTTGAAACAACACCAAGAAGCGATCGCCAAACTGAGCTTCAATATTCTCGCGAATCGTGCGATAGGCCACCTCCGGCGAACTCCGCAACTGTCCGCGACAGATCAGCGCCTGCGGCCGATACTCCAAATTCTGTAAGTAGTAGACTGACCAGGGAAAGCAATTTTGCAACGTGGCTTCTTCCTGTCGATCAATCGGGCGCAGCGGCGCTTTGGGGTCTGGCTCTGGCTGTTGCGGAGATGGCTCGGCAGCGGCCTCGGCTGTGGCGGGTCGAGGCGGGCGGCCCCACTGCACCAGTAGCCAATACAGCACCGGGCTAATCAAAAATGGCCCAAACAGTAGTGCTGCGGGAATTCGAGCATCTGGCCCATTCAGCAAAATCCACCCCGTCCAGACCAGCGCAGGCAGCATCATCACCAGCCACAGCAGCCAGATGGGGGTGCGCGTGATGCTGGACACGCTTCTCTGCACGATGTAGTAGGTAAATAGCCCAGTGATGCTGAGCAGCAGCAGCCAGAAAATCATAATGGGCTTCTCAGAAGCAGTTAAAAAAACGCTTGTGAGCTTTCAAAGCTCTGGTAGACTAAATGGTTTAACTTGCGGTTTTCACGGGTAGATCTCCAGGATACTCTGGATTCCTCGGTCTCGTGAAACACGATTCGAGTCACGCCAGGGTAGAAAAACAAATCGTTTGAGCTAATTTTAAGGATTCCGAGCGCGATGCGCGTTCCGTACTTTAGGCTTCCCAGAAGAAGGGTCTCGCCAACCCACTGCTTTGGTTGCCCAGATTCCACGCGCTGCGCCTAAGCCCCCCAAGGATTGCTGGAAACTACAAAAGATTGTAAAAAGACTGCAAAAAATTGCGAAAACCTTTGAAAGGCTGCAAAAAATCGCCTGGGCGTGCATCCCTCGCCGCTTCGCTCGAAGCTTAGTCCTTAAATCCCATTGCCACTATCCTAATTTTTACCCACTATCCTAATTTTTACCCTATGTCTATTACGTCTATTGCTGCTCGTCCTGCTGCCACCAAGCCGCCGCGCCTCGTGCTGTCGGAGATCTGGGCGTTTGCACCCAATCGGGATGCCCTCGGCGGCACAGCCTATCTGCTGCAAACTCCCGACGGCAACCTGCTGATCGACTGCCCTACCTGGGACGACACCACCCGCCAAGCCTTGGGAGAATTGGGCGGTGTGCGCTGGCTGGTGCTGACCCATCGGGGGGCGATCGCCCATGTCTCTGACTTCCACAAAAGCTACGGCTGCGAAATCCTGATCCAGGAACAGGAAGCCTACCTGCTGCCGGGGCTGCCCGTCACGCCGTTTCAGCAGGAGCATGAGATCAGCCCTGCCGTTCAAATCCTCTGGACACCCGGCCATTCCCCTGGTTCCGCCTGTGTGTACACCCCGATGCAGGGCGGTGTGCTGTTTTCCGGTCGGCATCTGCTGCCCAATCGCCAGGGCAATCCCGTGCCACTGCGCCTGTCCAAGACCTTTCACTGGCCGCGCCAGCTCCGCAGTGTCGAAAAATTGCGCGATCGCTTTTCATCCGACACGCTCCAGCATCTCTGTCCGGGCGCAAACCTCGGCTTCCTGCGCGGCCAGCCCACCATCACCCCCGCCTACGAAAGGCTCGCCGCCCTCGACCTCGATGCCCTCCGCACCCAGCCTCCCGGCTTGTAGGTTGGGAAAATGCCTTAGTTGCTGAGCGATGAACCGACCCAGCCGGGAAACGCTCCGGCAAATTGCGCCAGAGAGATCAGGTGAATCTGCGGGTCTTGCTGGGCGGTGTCGTGCTCGGCGGCGGTGTTGTAGCCCCAGTCTGCCAGAAATAGCTGGACGGCTGCCAAATCGGGCTGGAGCTGAATCGCTTGCAGCGTCTTCAGGCGATCTTCTACAAACCAGATGGTGGGCGGTGTGCCGTCTTGTGTGTGCTGTTGGAGCAGGTCACGCAGGGTTTGCGCCTTGGGCTGGCGAATTTCTTTACCAATCAGGCGATCGCCCGGAAAGTCCACCCCCTGCTGCGCCAAAAGCTGCCGAATAAAGCGCGATTCCTTGGTGCTGATGATATACACATCCACGTCACTGCGAAGCACCTGCGCCACCCGTTCTACCACGCCCGGATAAAAGCGATGCTGGGCTAGCCAGGTGTCCAGATCGGCGGCGATCCACTCGTCGCGGCTGCCATCTAGGGCGGCGCTGAGGTCGGCCGGGTTCAGCCCTTCCCGCTCGATCTGTTGCTTGGCCAGCGTGCCCCAGGTTGCCAGGATCTCGTCCTCGGAGATGCCCTGCAAGAGCGATCGCACGATCAGCGGCATTTCCCAGCCCGTTTCCACCACGGGCCGCGTGCGATAAAACGATTCCGCCAGTCCCGCAGGCGGCGTTTTCTCCTCTGGCGACCAGATACGGCAATAGCCCCGCCACGCCGTTTGAAAATACTCGATCATGCCATCACACAGCACCCCGTCAAAGTCGAGCGCCAACAGCGTCGGCATGGCATCGGCTAGCACAGGAATAGACATAGGGCTTACCAGAGAGATGACGGGTTGAAGCAGCCTGTGCTTGCGGACAGTCGCAATATGCTGGGTTTGTCACGAAACCAGAACGCTACGCCGAAAGCGACCGGATGCAAATCCAAGCGTCAGTCTATCGCAGATGAAATTGGGCATTGCGTAGTCAGGCAAACTGTGTTGAGCCAAAACTCATGGCAAAGTAGGAGAAATTCGTTGATTTTCAGCTAAATGGGTGTTAAGTCGAGGTCAATTTTGATTTAAGGATCGCCATTAAGGATCAATCAAGGTGCTGTGTGCGAATGCTGCGGAAGCGGGCGATTTGGGGTGGCTGAGGGCTGTCGGCCACCGGGCGATCGCCCCAGAACAGCAAGAACGGCTCGCGATTCTTTAGAACTGCAAGCGCAGCGCAAAGCTTCAGAACCTCGCAAAACGCTGTAAAATCTGAAGTCTTCGCTTTGAATTCTGGAGTGACGCAGCCAGAGCTTGTAGATTAAAAGGCTATTCGGAATTATCGAAACGTGGTCGAATAATTGCCGGAGGTTTGGCAAACAAACCCCTCTCTGCGCTATGGTTTCTGGGCTTGACTATCTTCGGGCACTGCGAGACTGCTGCCAAGACGAAGCCGCCTTTGAGCGGTTAAAGGTGCTGCTCAACCTGGCAGATGGCTCTGCACAGTTACCTCTAGACGCTCATTCTGCGGAACAGCGCTATCGCGCCATGCTGGATGCCATTCCCGATCTCATGTTTCGGCTCGATCGCCAGGGATATTACCTGGATTTTGAGGGCAAGCAGGTGGTGACGCTGCCCCGCGAGGCAATGATTGGTAAGCACGTCACCGAGATTCTGCCGCCGGATGTGGCGGAGGTTTGTCTGGCGGCGATTCAGCGGACGCTGGAAACTGGGCAACTCCAGACCTGCGCTTACCAGCTTTGGGTGGATGGAGCATTACGAGACTATGAGGCGCGGCTAGTGGTAAGTGGAAAAGACGAGGTGCTGTCGGTGGTACAAGATGTGACCGATCGCCAACGGGTAGAGTCAGATTTGCAGACGAGTGAAGAGCGGCTCCGCTGCTTTTTTGAAGCGACCTTTGAGGCGGTGATCATTCACAACTTTCAGCAGATTTTGGACGTGAACCCAGCAGCGGTGGAACTGCTGGGATACTCGGCAGAAGAGCTGATTGGGATGCCCGTGATTGATCTGATCGCGCCAGAGTCGCGGGAGATGGTGCGCGAAAAGTGGCGATCGCTCTCCCATCCCGAAGATTCCTACACTTATGAAGCCACGGGCATCCGCAAAGATGGCAGCCGCTTCTTTGGTGTGGTGTTTGCTAAGGGCATCGAGTATCAGGGTCAGCGAGTGCGAGTCGCCAGCATTCGAAACATTACTGCCCGCAAGCAGGCCGAACTGCGCTATCAGGCGATGCTGAATGCCATTCCTGATCTGATGTTTCGGATTAATCTGGACGGCATTTACCTAGACAGCAAGGCAGAGCGTGATAGCGACCTGCTAGTGCCTGCCAAAGATCTGGTGGGCCGATCCATTTACGACGTGCTGCCCCATGATGTGGCAGAACAGCGGATGGAGTTTGTGCGGCGGGCGATCGCCACGGGCGAAATCCAGGTCTTTGAATATCAACTGCGGCTCAAGCATCCGTCGAAATATGCGGCCGCCCAAAAGGACTGCGACCCCTATCTACGCGACTATGAAGCGCGGGTCGTGGTCAGCGGCGAAGATGAAGCGCTGGTCATCGTGCGCGACATCAGTGAACGCAAACAAGCCGAAGCTGCCCTCCGACTGTCGGAAGAAAAATTCTCCAAGGCCTGGCGCTCTAGCCCCAACCCCATGAGCATCGCCACGCTGCTGGGGGGGCACATGATCGACTGCAACGACGGCTTTTTGGAGGTGATGGGCTATCGCCGCGAGGAAGTGATCGGGCAGCAGGTGCATGATCTGAAACTGTGGGCCCGACCGGGCGATCGCGACAAAATGGTTGCCATGCTCCAGCGAGATGGCTCGGTGCATAACCTGGAACACTACTTCTGCACCCGCAACGGCGAAGTCCGGGAGGGGCTGTTTTCTGCTGAGATTATTGAAATCAACGGCGAACAATGCCTGATCGACACCATCGTAGACATTACTGAACTGAAGCGGGCCCAGGCACAACTGCTGGCTACTACCGAGCGCGATCGCCTGCTAGGAGAAATCGCCCTCCGCATTCGCCAGTCGCTCGACCTGGAGCAAATCTTGAACACCACCGTAGAAGAAGTGCGGCGCGTGCTAAAAGCCGATCGCGTCACCATCGGGCTAGATCTGGACGATCGGCGCGGGCAGATCGTTGCAGAATCGGTCGATTCGCGCTGGCGCTCTATGAAGGGGCTAATCATCGAAGACATGGAGTATCTGGAGGAAACGCGGCAGGGCTTCACCCAGCACGAGGTCGAAGTGGTGAACGATGTGGCCGCCAGTCATCATCCCCGCGCAACTAGGGCGCTGACCGAGTTTCAGGTGCAGGCGTGGCTGGCCGTGCCGATTACGCTCGAGAACGATCTGTTTGGACTGCTGGTGGTGGATCAGTGCGACGGCCCGCGCCAGTGGCGCACCGAAGAAATCGAATTTTTATCGCAACTGGGCACCCAGGTCAGCATTGCCGTTCAGCAGTCCAGGCTCTACGAGCAGGTGCGCGAACTCAACACCGGCTTGGAGCAAAAGGTGCGCGAACGAACGCTGGAGTTGCAGCAAAAAAACGAAGAACTGCTGGAGCTAAACGCGCTCAAGGATGAGTTTTTGAACGCCTTTTCCCATGACCTGCGAACGCCAGTGATGGGGATTTCACTGGTGATCAACAACCTGCTGAACCAGCCCGGAGACACGATTCCCCTCAGCCGCGCCATGCTGGAGCGAATGCTGCAAAGCAATGATTATCAATTGCAGCTTATCAAGTCGCTGCTGGAGGCGCACTCGGCTGAAACGCGGGGCGTGTCGCTGAATTATGAACTGGTGCAACTGAGCCTGCTCATTCAGGTAATCGTGGAAGATCTAGAGCCGCTGGTGGTCAAAAACCATGCCACCCTGCGAAACGACGTGCCACCGGACTTACCGCTGGTAAATGCCGACTCGATGCAGATTCGGCGCGTGTTTGAAAACCTGATTACCAACGCGCTGAACCATAATCCCCCCGGAATTTGCATCACCATCAACGCCACGGTCGAGGGCGACCTGGTTCGCTTTACGATTCAGGACGACGGCGTGGGCATGGCTCCCGAAACGTGCGATCGCCTCTTTACTCGCTACAGCCGCGGGCCAAACTCGCGTCATTCCACGGGTGTTGGGTTAGGGCTATACTTGGCGCGGCAAATCATCACCGCCCACGGCGGACAGATTGGCGTGACCAGCACCCCCGGCAATGGTGCAACCTTCTGGCTGACGCTGCCGCTGGCCATTCCCCCTGGCGCAAACCCGACACCAGAAGATGAATTAGATGTGAATTAGATGGAGTTAGCGTGACCTACGCTCGCTCGGTCATGCGCGTGGTGCGGAAGGTGACATTCACGCCTTCATTGGATTGCTCCAGCACCAGCAGCGGCGTGGGTTTTGCTTTTTGATCCCAGTGAATCGAGGCAATGCGCCCTTGAATCGTCGGCTGCCAGTTGTCATCAGCGTGCTGGCTCATGTAGGTTTGCAGGCAGTCGATAATCTGGTTAATCGTGACCGAGGTGGGCTGAGTGGGCAGCTTCGCCAGCTTGATCTGGATGCGGAACAGCACGCCTTTTTTGCCGCCCGGAATATCCGTCAAGTCGTACTGGACATCGAAGATTTCATCGACTTGGCGGGGGGTGCTGGCAATGCCCAACGTCCCTTGCTCTGCTTGAGGCGGGCGCAGGGCAACGGTAATTTTTTCCTTGATCTTGATCTTGATTTGGTTGACGATGGCGAAATGGAATTTTTCTTCTTCCATTCGCAGCCGCAGATAGTCCAGGTTGAACTCACGGGAATGCACCAGATCGGGATTTTTCTCCATCTTGCTGATGGTGTTGAGCGCCAGCTTCAGCTTTTTCTGAAGTTCCCGATTTTTGTATTCCTCAAAGCGCTTTTCTTTAGTGATCTTGTCGTAGGTAAACTTGCTGTAGGCCCCTAGCCCTATTAGCAGTAACAGTAGACCGCCGGACGTATACATCCAAAACTGTCCGGGCTGAGACGGCTGTGCGCTGGCTTGGGCAAGCGTTGGCTGAATGACAATAGGCTGGACTGAAACGTTGGCTGACATGGCAGGGCTAAATACAGGGCGTAAGGGATATGCATCGTGTCCTACTGGTTAAAATGCTCCCTGACTCTGGCGATCGCGCTATCAAGCATCTCTCTTTAAGCTTCTACATCTTCTAGCTTTGGGCATTCCAGCTTTGGGTATTCCAGCTTTAGAAATTCCAGCTTCAGATATATTGAAAGCGTCTACAAGCTTAGAGTGCCCAGCTTTGGCTGAGAACCCTACAGCGGGCGATCGCCAGATAAAGTTGATTGCTCAACCTCAAGCGATCTCAGGGATGGATCTCAGAGATTAATTTCAGTATGGATTAAACAGAACTAGGTTCGCAATGCCACATCGCCATCCCCCCGCGCCAACCGACATTTCCCCCCCGCCTCAGACCTTTTCTTTGCAATACACCCACGCCCACGGGCAACTCTATCAGGGCGACTCGGCGGCCTGGCTGACCTCGCTGGCAACAGAGAGCGTGGATCTGGTGTTTGCCGACCCGCCCTACAACGTCAAAAAGGCAGATTGGGACAACTTTGCCAGCCAGGAAGACTACATCGCCTGGTCGCTGGAGTGGATCGCGCAAGCGGCGCGAGTGCTAAAGCCCACCGGATCGCTCTATATCTGCGGCTTTTCGGAAATTTTGGCGGATTTGAAACACCCCGCCTCGCGGTATTTTGCAGGATGTCGCTGGCTGGTGTGGCATTACAGAAACAAGGCAAACCTGGGGCAAGACTGGGGGCGATCGCACGAAAGCATTATTCACTTTCGCAAGAGCAGACGCTTTCGGCTCAACCTGGACGACGTTCGCATTCCCTACGGCGCACACACGCTCAAATACCCCGCCCATCCCCAGGCCGACAGCAGCGCCTACGGCGGCAAGGTCGATCAGACAGGCAAATCCCGCGCCTGGTTGCCCCACCCCAGCGGCGCAAAGCCCAAAGACGTGATCGAACTGCCCACCACCTGCAACGGCATGGGCGAAACCACCCCCCATCCCACCCAAAAGCCAGAGGAACTCCTGCGAAAGCTGGTGCTGGCGGCATCGAGTCCGGGCGATATCGTCCTCGACCCGTTTTCCGGATCGGGCACAACGCTGGTGGCCGCAGAGCAGCTTGACCGCCGCTGGCTCGGCTGCGACCTGAATGCAGAATACAACCAGTGGGCGATTCGCCGCCTCGAAGCGGTGGACTGCCGATCGCCCCAAGCCTGGATCGAGCGCGATCGCAAAACCGCCGAACGCCGCGCCTCTATCCGTTAGCGCCCGACCTCGTACACTGTCCATATCGAATCGGTCAACGCTCGATAAACAGCGCACCGCCCTGCGATCGCCACCAACCTGCTTCACATTCCGTAGCAAAATTTTGCTTGCACTGAGCGATCCTCTCGACTACAATCGTCCATCAAGCTGTAATTTTTCCAACACGCAGCTTATTCCACGCCCCGAAAATTTGGCCGGTTCGTCGTTTACGGCATTGGTAGATGTTGACACCACCTACCAACGCCTGACCCCAGGACAGTCCGAGCTGTCTCAGGGCTTTGCCTATTGTATGGCCGCCTTGAAACCTGCTTTGCGTCGTTTGGGCGGCCATCTTTTCGGGGTTTCCCTACCTCGTTTCCAAGGAGGAAACCCCAAATGCTAACAATTCAATACACCTGGTCGTCCCCACGCTCGGAGGCGACCCAGTTTTCGCTGCCCCCGCTCACCTGCGAGCTGCCCCACCGTCGCCGCCTGCGCCACTACATCATCGGCCTGCCCGAAGATGCCCAGATGGCCATCGACCGGCTGCACCTGCTCCGCTACGCCGAACGCTTCGAGTGGACTCG